>DASPXK010000277.1:0-35396 GCA_035637315.1 Chloroflexota bacterium | reverse complement strand
AGGATCATGCAACCAACGGCAGCACCACCGGATCCAGCAGGTGGCGCGTACGCCGACCGACGAAGAAGAGGGTACAGGCATCATGAGACAGACGATTCGATTCTTCCTGCTCTTCCAAGGGGCCAGCTTCGCCATAGCCGGGCTGGTCCACTTCGGCGTGCTCGTCGGCGGTTACCAGCACTATCAGGCCGCTGTCGCCGAGAGCTCGATCGCCGTCGTCCTCCTCGCCGGATTCGGACTAACCTGGGCCTGGACGGCGCGGACCCGTCTCATCGGCATTGCCGCTCAGACACTCGCGCTGCTGGGCACGCTGATCGGCGCGTTCACGATCGCCATCGGCGTTGGTCCCCGTACCGCGCCCGACATCGCCTACCATGTCGCCATCGTGATCGCGCTGGTCTGCGGGCTGGTCGTCGCCGCGCGGGCGCCCGCTGACGTCGCGAGGCAGCAGGTATGACCCTAAGTGTGTGGGCAGGCATGGGGCGGTACTCTCGCCGCCGGTTTCTCCAGGGCAGCCTCACCATGGCCGGGTTCGGCGTCCTGTCCGGCTGCGGACTCGTGCCGCTTGGCGGACGGCAGCCGACCAAAGTCCCGCGGCTTGGCTTCCTGGCCCCGGGCTCGCGCGAGGGGCGCGGGCCCTTCATCGATGGGCTCCTGCAAGGGTTGGGCGAGCTGGGCTACGTCGACGGTCAGAACGTCAGCATCGAGTACCGCTTCGCGGGAACCGATGACGATCGTCTCCCCGCCCTCGCGGCCGAATTGGTCGATCTCAAAGTGGACGTGATCGTGGCATCGGCCACCCTGGCGTCCATCGCTGCCAAACAGACCACGGGGACCATCCCGATCGTCATGGGGGCCAGCTCTGAGCCTATCGCGAGCGGTATCGTGGACAGCCTCGCTCGTCCGGGCGGCAACGTGACCGGGTTGAGTCTGATGTCCTGGCAGGTCATGGGCAAGCGCCTGGAGCTGCTCAGGGCGTTTATCCCGGATCTCGCGCTGGTGGCGATGTTCACGAACGTCACCAATCCTGTTTACCTGCCGCAGTTGGAGGCGCTGGAGGCCGCGGCTCGGACGCTCGCGATACAGGTGCAGCGGCTAGATGTGCGACGCGCAGAGGACTTCGAGATCGGATTCCAGGCCGCGGCTGCTCGTCACGCCGGTGCGCTGATCGTCCCCGCGGATGCGCTCATCACGAACAACCGCGTCGCGATCGCAGGCCTCGCGAAGCGATACCGACAGCCAGCGATCTACGAATTCAGGGAGTTCGTGGAGCTCGGGGGGCTCCTGTCTTACGGTGCGAACCTGAGGGACCTGTACCGGCGCGCGGCCACGTACGTGGACAAGATCCTCAAAGGGGCTAAGCCCGCCGATCTGCCGATCGAACAGCCCACCAAGTTCGACTTTGCGGTCAACCTGACGACTGCCAAGGAGCTGGGGATCACCTTCCCGGAGGACGTGCTCATCCAGATTACCGAGATCATCGAGTAGCGCGCCGCCCCCCCGCCAGCCTTGGAATCCCGCCGATAACCTGAGCGGCCGAGGCTGCCGTTCGGCGGGAATCGGCCGTGTCGGACCAACGCCTCACGACTGGTCCGCGAAGGTTACCTCCGCCGAGGTGCAGCCCCGATACGGAGCGAGCAGCGCGGCCTCGGCCTCGATCTCGGCGCGCGCATTCTGCGCTAGCGCTGCGAAGCTCTCGACCGTGACGACCAGCCGTTTGCCCTTCTTCTGCGGCCTCCACAGCCCGGCGATGTGCCCGTCCGCGAGCACCACGCCCGGGTTGCCGAGGATCCGCCAGACGCGGCGGTGCAGCGCCTTGTCCGGCAGCAACGTCGGGCGGTCGCGCTGATCGAGATACGAGTCGTACGGTGGCAGCAGGCGCACGCCGGCCGGTGTCGGCGGGCTCTCGAGGCGAGCCACATCAGAAGCGTGCAGCCAGGCAGGGCGACCGTCCACGTCGACCGGGACGAGATGGTCGGCGACACGGTCCCAGGAGCGCTGGGCATCGGCGGGCGCGATTCCGGCCCACGCGGCGAAGTCGTTGGCGGTCGATGGCCCGTAGCAGCGTAGGTAGCGGCGCAGGAGCTCGGTGCGCGCCGCGACGGGGTCGCCGTCGGGCGCGGCGCCCAGCCACTGGTCGGTGCGCACGTACATGTCGATCTTGCGTGAGCGTACGATGACGAACGCCCCGCGCACCCCGACCAGGCGGAACAGGCTCTCGGCGACGTGCCGCACGCCGCAGCCTCGGCACCAAGGGCTTAGCGCCTCCGGCAGCCGCTGGGTCATCGCCGCGCTCAGCGCGCCTCGTACCAGCATTCGACCATCCAGCTCCGCATTCGCGGCGTCGGTCGCCCGCTGCAGCGCCTCGGTCGCCGTCATCCCAGCCTGGTCGAGGGCGGGGGCGAGGGCGGGCAGGGTCGCGCGGAGGGACTCCTCGTCGGCGGGCAACGCCCCGACGGTGAACACCGCCGCCTCGCGGGCCGGGACTATGTGCGGCGAGAGCCGCATGCCTAGCACTTCGACCAACGTCTTGCCCTCGCCGAGAGCACGCTCGACGGCCTCCGGGGTCAGGCCGGCGACGCGGGCGTGCAGGGCCAGCGCCGCCGAGCCGGGCGGCGTATTCCGGACCCCGCACGCTGCGGCCACTTCGAGCAGCGCGCCGGGTGGTCGCCGCTGGACGAGATGATGGCTGTCCAGGCGAAAGGCCAGGACCTGGTCGCGCGCGGCGCGAAGCGCGGTCGTCATAAGCGTCCACTCCGGGACCAGTCTACATGCCGCCAGCGATCGAGGCGGCGTTGGCGTAACCCTACTGAATGACCTCGGTCGCCTGGAGCAGGACCGACTGGGGGATGGTCAGTCCGAGCGCCTGGGCTGTGTTGAGGTTGATCACGAAGTCGAACTTGGTCGGCTGCTCGACCGGCAGGTCTGCTGGCTTGGCGCCCTTCAGGATCTTGTCCACGTAGGTCGCCGCGCGGCGGAAGAGATCGGAGCGGTTTGCTCCGTAGTTCATCAGCCCGCCTACCTCCGCGTACTCCGACAGCTCGTGGGCTGATGCCAGCCGGCTCCGCATGCTGAACTCCACGATCTGCGATGTGTGTCTAACCGTGAGCGGTTCGGCCAGCACGAAGAGGGCTTCCGCGCGCCCACTGGCTGCGGCCTCGAACGCAGCCGCGAAATCGTCGGGACCGCGAACTTCCAAGGACTGGAGCTGAATGCCGAGGCTTCGAGCCGCGCTCACCGTCTCCGCGAACTCGGGCTGCTTCGTGGGATTGGTAGGGTTCCACAGCACTGCCACGCGTGAGATCCCTGGAACGACCTCCGCAAGGAGCTCCAGCCGCTTCGCGGCCAGTCCGGTCGCAAGCGAGCTCAGCCCGGTAAGGTTGCCACCGGGCCGCGCGAGGCTGGCGACCCAGCCCGCCGCGACGGGATCGCCCGAGATTGGGAAGACGATCGGGAGCGTGCTGCTCGCTTGCTTGGCAGCGACGATCGCCGGCCCACCCCACGCCAAGAGAACGTCCGGTGCGAGGCCGACCAACTCGGCCGCGAGGCTCGGGAGCTGACCCGAACTCTCCTCCGCGAATCGGTACTCGATGACGATGCTCTGGCCCTCCACGTAACCAAGTTCACGCAGCCCTTCCCGGAAGGCATCTGTGGAGGAGTTAGGGAGAGGGAGAGAAGCCGAGAGAAAACCGATCCGCGCCGTCTTCGACGGCGCGCGTGCGGGAGTTGGGAGAGACGCACAGCCGGCTAGCAGGCCGACACTTGCCAGGGCGAGGCTGCCCTGCAGGAAGAGGCGGCGGCTGCGGCGGTCCATGGCGGGGCCTACGTCAGGACCGCGGTCTTGTTGCGCTCGATCAGCTCCCAGTCGATCTCGTAGCCCAAGCCCGGGTTGGTCGGGGCGTGGACGGAGCCTTCCCGATCGACCTCGATGTCGCGCACGAGGCCGTGCTTCTGGGCCTCGTCTGGCAGCAGGACTTCGAAGTAATCGCAGTTCGGGATCGCCATCGTGACGTGGAGGTTGGCCACGTTGTTGAGTGAGTTGCCGCCGTGGTGGACCTCGCACTTCAGCCGAAACGCCTCGGCCAGGTGGGCGATCTTGACCATCGGCGTCAGGCCGCCCTTGACCGCCACGTCGCCCCGCAGCATGTCGGTCGCGCGCTCGAGGATCCACTGCGTGTAGCCATACAGGCCGCCCGGGGAGTACTCGGTGGCCAGGATGGGGATGTTCAGCTTCTGCTTCAGCTTGACGTAGCCGTAGACATCGTCCTCGGCCAACGGGTCCTCGTACCAGAAGAAGCCCATCTCCTGGATGGCCAGCCCGACCCGGAGCGCTTCTTCGTAGCCGTAGGCCCACATCGAGTCGAGCATCAGGACCATCGTGTCACCGACGGCCTCCTTGACCGCCGCGCAGATCGCCAGGTCCTGCTTCGGGTCTTTGCGCGGGTGGATCTTGTAGGCCTGCCAGCCGCGCTCGCGGAAGCTGAGCGCCTCGTCGACGTAGGCCCGCGGGCTAGCCATCGAGTGGGACGAGGCGTAGGCCGGGACCCGCTCGCGGCAGGTGCCGATGAGGCGGTGGATCGGGAGGCCGGCCACCTTGCCGGCGATGTCCCACAGCGCCACATCCACGGCGCAGATGGCCAGCGCGCTCACCCGCCGATTGCGGCTCCACACGTCCTGCCAGATCGCCCCGATGTCGAGCGGGTTGCGGCCGATGACCAGCGGCTTGAGCCGCTGGAGGACCTGCCCGGCGAACTCGTCGGCGCCCTGGAAGGCCGACCCGAGGAACGAGTGGCCCTCAACCCCCTCGTCCGTCTTGATCGTCACGACCCCGACCTGCTTTGTGCCGCCCGCCTCGTCGGAGTAGGTCGTCTTCGGCACGTCCCAGCGGTGGAGGGTAATCGTCAAATCGGTGATCTTCATCGCGGACCTCCGTCTAGCCTCCCATGAGCTCGCACAGCTTGGTGACCACTCGCCAGTTCCGTGTCGTGGCGGCCACCCCGAGTCGCCTTTCGAAGTAGGTGTTGTTCAGCTTGGTCCTGCCGTAGCCATTTGGACAGTAGAGATAGATCTCCTTTCCGACGAGCGAGAGCTCGTCCGGCTCACCGGCGGGCCGGTCAAGTCGCGCCACCCGTTCACGATCCGGTGCGTTGGCCAAGAAGGTCACGTGCAGCCTCGCAGGGTCGATCTCTCGACCGGCGAACGGATTGTTGGCGACGATCTGGGCGAGGTCGTCCGTCGTCCGCAACAAGACGGTGGCCGTCACGCCCAGATCCTGGGCGATGCGCTTCTCGATGTCACCGGCCAATCGTGCCGTCTCGTCGAGGGGAGACCTGAAGATCACGTTGCCACTCTGGATGTAGCTCTTCACGTTGGCGTGGCCCAGGGCAACAAACAATCTTCGCAGATCATCCATCCCGACCTTGGTGTGGCCGCCGACGTTGATGCCGCGAAGGAGTGCCACGTAGGTCGTCATGGTCCGTGCCTCTCTGCTACCTGCGCCGGCAGTGCTCCCCCAGCGCCGCCAGCCCTGTTGTGGAATTTGATAAGGCTCCGGTCGGGGCGCATAGTGACGGACAACAGCCGCCAATCGCGGGGAGAAGGGTAGCATGGGCATCGTTCGCCAGGGTATGGAGTTCTGGGCGATGGAAGACCGCGGTTGCATCACATGCTAGGGCCAGGTGATCCAGGACCATTTGGACGCTCGCTCGTGGTGAAGGCGAGCGCGGAAGACACGAGAGGCGCCTACTCGCTTCTGGAGATCACCGCGCCAGCGGGAAGCCCCTGGAGCACGCACCACGTCCACGACCCCGACGAGGCCTGGTACGTCGTGGAGGGCGGGCTGGAGCGCTTCTTCGCGGCCTTCGCCCGCCTGGTCGAAGCAGCGCGCCCGGGCGAGGTCAGCCGGGAAGCGCTTGATGCGCTGGCAGAGCAGCACGGGATCGTGTCGGTAGAAAGGACCGCGCCCGCCTGAGGCTCGGGTCGCAGCTGGCGGCAGGAGGAGCACGATGGTTCTCACCAGCAATGGGCTGAGGCTCGCGCTCCTGGCGCCGACGATGATGGCCATGCTCCTGATCGGGCCAGCTAGCAAGCCATCCCAGGCGCTGGCCCTGGGCCCCACCGCCAGCGGGCTCGCCGATGAGGCGAAGGAGGAGTTGACCGCCGCCGTCGACGCGCGGATCCGCCGGCACGACATCCCGGGCGCAGTCGCCGGCGTGTGGTTCGACTCGGGCGAAAGCTGGGTGGTGGCGCGCGGTTGGACCGGGCCCAACCACCGCACGCCTAGGGGCGTAGACAGCAAGACCCGGATCGCCAGCATCACCAAGAGCTTCACCTGCACGCTCCTGTTGATGCTCGTCGACGAGGGGCGGTTGCGACTCGAGGACCCGATCGCCCGCTACGTGGCCAGCGTCCCGAACGGCGAGCGGATCAAGCTGCGGATGCTGTGCGCGAACCGCTCCGGCCTGCCCGACTACCAGGGCGCCCTGCTCGAGCCCTAGCTGACCAGGCCGCTCGAGCCCTGTTCGGCTGAGGACCTGATGCGGGTGAGCTTCTCGCAGGGGATCGAGTTCGAGCCGGACCAGGGCTGGGACTACTCGAACATCAACTTCGTGCTGGTCGGGCTGGCGATCGAGCGGGCCACGGGCCAGCCGTTCGCGGAGCTCCTCGAGCAGCGCATCCTGCGACCGCTGGGCCTCGCTGACACCAGTTATCCGACCACGCCGGACATGCCACCGGGATCGAGCCAGGGGGTCTGCGACGACGGGGTCGACATCACTCGCTTCAATCCGCTGGCCGCGCGGGAAGCCGGGGGGATGGTGTCGAACCTGCGCGATTTGCGGCCGGATGGAGGCGTTGGTGGACGGGAAGCTGGTGAGCCCCGGGCTGTACCAGCAGCAGATGACGTTCACGCCTTTGGGGCCGTTCGCCGGCTACGGCCTGGGGACGGAGCGGCTCGGGGATTTCATCGGGCACAACGGCTGGATCCCCGGCTTCACCGGGATCGCGACGCGGGACCCGACCCGCGGCGTGACGATCGCGGTGCAGTTCAACAAGTCGGTCGACGAGCAGTACCAGGTGAACAACGTGATCCTCCTGGAGCTAACAAACGTGCTGTTCCCGGGCGAGATGCCGTGGTGGGGCGCCGAATTCCCATGACGCGTTCGCTCACGAGCGGGGGAGGCGGCGAGCGAAGACGTAGCGCCGGTAAGCGAGTTGGAACGTGCCCACTCGGGACCGCCCGGCCGCTCCTTCAGGAATCGCCTCGATCGGGTCTAATCCCGGGGCCCGATGCCTTCCCAGGCCCTGGTTCCAACGCGGCGCCGCTGGGTCAGTCCAGCTTGAGCGTGTCGAACAGGTCCTGGACGACCAGCTCGAAGCCGGGCAGGACCGGATTCAGGTCGAGGCGGTCCTGGCAGCGCAAGGCGCTGGTCGAGGCGCCGGGGCCGAAGCGGATGATCGACTCGTCTTGCGGGTCGACCAGCACGGCCAGGGTGACCCCTTCCTGAATGAACCTCAGACAGCGACGCACAAGGGCTGTGACGCTCTGCCTGGGAGACACGATCTCGATGGCGATGTCGGGTGGGATTGTCGCATCGAGCGCCATCCGGCCATTGGGATCGCGGGGGATTCGCTCCCAGAGGTAGACGGCGACGTCGGGGACTCGGGACGAGCCGGCGAACGTCGTGCGTAGCTCCGGGAAGGCCCGGGCACGCTTGCTCGGCTCTACGGAGCGATTGATCAACTCGACGAGCTTTGCCTGAAGCCAGCCATGGGGAAGCTTTGGAGACACCTTCTGGGTCACCACCCCATCTTCGAATTCGAGGGCTGGCTTCCGCTCGGGTAACCTCAGGAACTCTTCGAGCGTCAGTCCTCGCTGCGCGATCGCCATGCTGGATCTCCTGGACTCCCGTAACGGCATGATAGAAGGCCGGCAGCCCGCCTACCCACGTCATCCGGAGCTGGCCTCCAGCCCACGAAGCGCCTCGACGACCCTGCCCAAGCGCTCGACGGCACGCACGTCCCAGGGGTCGAGGATGACCGTCATGTGCTCGGCGCCGGCGGCGTGAAAGGCGTGAAGTTGCGCCGCGATCTGCTCCGGCGTCCCCTTGAGCGCCTCCGGGCGAGGGCTAGCTGACTCGTCGCCAGGCCCGGGCAGCCAGAGGAAGGCGCCGGCCGTGCGGCCGATCGTCAAGGGGTCGCGGCCAACCTCGTGGCAGGCCGCCTCTAGCCTGGCGAAAGGCTCGGCCAGCTCGGCCGGGCTGGAGTGCCAGACGGTGTTATAGGCGTCGGCATAGCGCGCAGTGAGTCGCAGCATGCGGGGCTTGTTTGCCCCGATCCAGATTGGCGGGCCGTTTGGACGTGGGCCGCGCGGTCGCAGCTCACAGTCGCGGGCCTGGTAATACTGCCCCTCGAAGTCGACACGTCCTTCGCGCAGCAGGGGCACGATGACCTGGAGCGCCTCCTCGAAACGACTCGCGAGGTGGTCGAAGGGGAAGCCGAAGGCGTCGTATTCTGGCTGGTGCCAGCCGGCGCCGAGGCCGAGGACTAGCCGACCGCCGCTCACCTCCTCGAGCGTGTCAGCCATCTTGGCCAGCATGGCCGGGTTGCGGAAGCTGGTGCAGGCGACGAAGGGCCCGAGACCAACGGCGCTGGTCGCCTCGGCCAGCGCGCTCAGGAGCGTCCATGCCTCGTGGACTCCGCGCGTCTTCCCCTCGGGCACGCTACTTCCAGGGCCGCTGCGAACAAGCACGTGGTCTGCGACCCACAGCGTGTCGATCCCCACTGCCTCTGCCACTTTAGCCATCTCGCGCAGTTCGGCCCAGCGCACCACCCGCCAGTCAGGTTGCTCGCCGTTCCGCAGCAACAGCCCCAGCTCGAGCTTTCTCGTCGCCCCCGCCATTCTCGGTCTCCCTCCGCTCGCGACACGCGTTCCCCGCGTCGGCCCAGAATGGTAACCGCTGCCTATAATCCCGCGGCAGTTGACAAAGTGGCGCCCGGGCCCTAGGTTTCGGGTCACCTGGCGCGAGGCGGGCGGCTTGAGCGAAGCACGCACAGTTCAGAGCCTCTTCGACCTGAGCGGCCGGGTGGCTTTGGTGACCGGTGGCTCGCGGGGGCTGGGGCTGGAGATCGCCCACGGGCTGGGGGAGGCTGGAGCTCAGCTCGTCGTCACGGCCCGCCGGGCCGAATGGCTCGAGCCAGCCGAACGGGAGCTGCGCCAGGCCGGCGTCGGCGCGTGGGCAGCCGCCTGCGACGTGTCCGAAGCCGGCCAAGTCGAGCGACTGGTCTCCAGCGCTCTCGAGCGGCACGGTAAAATCGACATCCTGGTCAACGCGGCCGGGGTGACCTGGGGAGCGGTGTCAGAGGAGATGCCGCTGGACCGTTGGCGCTCGGTCATGGATGTGAACGCCACTGGGACGTTCATTTGCTGCCAGGCCGTTGGTCGGCTGATGCTCGCGCGTGAGAGTGGCCGGATCATCAACGTCGCGTCGATAGCCGGACTCGTCGGTCAGTCGCCCGAGGTGATGAACGCGGTCGGCTACACCGCAAGCAAAGGAGCGATCATCGCGCTCACGCGGGACCTGGGCGTGAAATGGGCGCGGCGGGGCGTTACCGTCAACGCCATCGCGCCGGGCTTCTTTCCGACCCGCATGAGCCGGCCGCTGCTGGAACAGAACGAGAGCCGCCTGGCGTCCCTTAGCCCGATGGGTCGGCTGGGTCGGCCCAGCGAGCTGAAAGGCGTGGCAGTCCTCCTGGCATCGGACGCGAGCAGCTACATCACCGGCCAGGTCATAGCGGTGGACGGCGGAGCGACGGCCTGGTGACAGACAGTCGTTCAACGGTTGAACGTTGAACGTTGAACGGGGAGGCAGGGTCATGAACGTTGGCGAGATCGTTGAGGAGTCCGCGAAGACGTCGCCGGACAGAATCGCAGTCATCTTTGGCGACGAGTCGATCACGTACGCCGAGCTGGACCAGACCGTCAACCGCGTCGCCAACGGGCTCATCGAGCTGGGCGTCAAGCCGGGCGACCGAGTGGCGATCCAGATAACGAATCGGCCTCAGTTCATCCAGGCCTTTTACGGCGTGCTGCGGGCCGGCGGGACCGTCGTTCCCGTCAACGTCATGTACAAGGTCGACGAGATCGCCTACCTTCTGGAAGACTCGGGCGCGAGCCTCTACATCGTGTTGGAGCCCTTCTACCCGCTGGTGGCGGCCGCGCGGGAGAGGGCGCCAGGCCTCGAGCACATCGTGGTCGTCGGCCAGACCCCGCCGGCCGGAACCGTGAGCTGGGCCCGACTGGCCGGCCATCCGAACGCCGCCTTGCCTGGGGTTGGGGTCGAGGAGAGCGCCCCGGCCGTGATCTGCTACACGAGCGGAACAACCGGGCGCGCGAAGGGTGCGGTCCTCACCCACCACAACCTGGTCTACAACTGCCAACAGTGCGATCAGCTTCAAGCCCTCCAGATCGGACCGGATGATCGGGCGCTGCTCGTGCTGCCGCTCTTTCACATCTATGCCCTGAACGTCGGCTTGAACCTATCGCTCTACAAAGGCGCCGGCGTCGTGCTGATGGAGCGGTTCGAGCCGCTGGCATCGCTGCAGGCGATCGAGAAGCACGGCGTCTCGGTGCTGTACGCCGTTCCGCCGATGTATATCGCCTGGCTCAACACGCCAGGGCTGGACGAGTCTCACTTCCCGAAGCTTCGCATAGCCGTCTCTGGTGCGGCGGCACTGCCGGTCAGCATCCTGGAGCGGTTCCAGGAGATTACTGGGGTCACGATCTGGGAGGGATACGGCTTGACCGAGGTCTCGCCCGTCGCCACGAGCAACTCCGCCGGGCCTCGCCCGAAACCGGGTACGATCGGCCTGGCGGTACCCGGCATGGAGGCCCGAGTCGTCGACGACAACGACGAGGACGTCCCGCGCGGCCAGCCCGGCGAGCTGATCCTGCGCGGCGAGAACGTCATGCTCGGCTACTGGCACCGTCCTGAGGACACCGCGGAGGCCATGCACGGCGGATGGTTCCACACCGGCGATATCGTCACTCAGGACGAGGACGGTTACTTCACCATCGTCGATCGCAAGAAGGACATGATCAACGTCGGCGGCATGAACGTCTATCCGCGCGAGGTGGAGGAGCTGCTGTATCGCCACCCGAAGGTCGCCGAAGCGGCGGTCCTGGACTATCCGGACCCGTACCAGGGTGAGTGCGTCATGGCGGTGATCGTCCCGAAGCCTGACGCGGGCGAGATCGATCCCCAGGAGATCATCGACTACTGCCGCGAGCGGATCGCCGTCTTCAAGGCACCACGCAAGGTGGTCTTCAGAGAGTCGCTGCCGCGCAACCTGTCTGGCAAGGTCGTCAAACGCGAGTTGCGTGAACAGCTCCAGCAGACGACAGCCGGCTCTTGAGGCCCGCCCACGGCGCCGTCTGGGTCAACCTAGCCTCGCCCGCAGCTCGGCGTTCTGTCGCTCGATCCGCTCCAGCCGTTCAAGGATCTCGTTGAGCTTTGGGGTCTCCTGGTCGGCCTCGCCAGCCTCGACGAAGAACGCTGCCACGCGAGCCGTGAGCAATCCGAAGAGGCTTATTCCGACGAGCATCAAAAGAGTGGCGACGCCCCGTCCCGCGTTGGTCTTGGGATAAACGTCCCCGTAGCCGACGGTCGTGATGGTGGAAACCGCCCACCACAGCGCATCCGCAAACGTCTGGATCGGGCCGTCGCCACCGTGTTCCGCTTCGTACACCAGTGCCGCCGAAAGACACACGGCGGTGAGACTGGTCATCCCGATCACGCTAAAGGTTTGGTCCCGAAGCACCACCCGGGCCTGTTTCCACAAGCGGGCGCCAACCACGACTACGCGCAGGAGGCGAAGTGGCCTCAAGAAGGGCACAGCCACAGTGAGCACGTCCGGCCAGTGGGACACGAGGTAGCGGGTTCGATTCGGCGCCAGATAAGTCTTCACAACGAGCTCGAAGGCAAAAACAGCCCAGATGAACCACTCGATGCCCTCCAGCATGGTTTCCAAATCAGCGGGAAGATCGATGACGACGGGAAGCCCTCGCGACAACGAATCCGGTCGCGAGCACCACCATGGGAAGCTCAGTTGCGCGCTCGACCTGCTCAAGCAGCCGCCGGCGGCGCTCGGGAGTCATATCCACCTCCTGCGGGACCGTTTCTGTGCCGGCACCAAGTCAGCCACGCACGCCGGCCAACCCACCCGAGCGCGCCGAGATGCTGACGGCAAGCGGGGCCACGTTTCCGTTACAGACGTCAACCTCTGGTAGAATATCGCAGGACCTAAGGAGGTCTCATGTGACCGACCGATCAAGAACTGTTGTTTTGCTTATTGACTGGGACAATCTCCAGATTTGCCATAGTCGCGACGCGCCCGGGACAGAACTGGACCTGAACGCCGTGACAGCCCTTGCCCAGAGCTACGGGACGCTGGTCTCGGCACGCGCCTACGCGGAGTGGAACCTCCCCGCCGAGCGGCTGGCCGTCTACAAGGCTGGCATCGAGCCCGTCTTCGCCCCGGTGATGCGGCCCGAGAGCGGAAACCGGGAAGGAAAGAGTCTGGCCGACACCGTCATGGTGGCGGATGGCGTGGACCTGATGTGGAGCGTCGCCCCGGACGTCTTCGTGCTCGTTACCAGCGACAAGGACATGATCCCGCTGGCTCGCCTCGCCAAACAGCGCGGCGCCGCCGTCGTGATTCTGGGCAGCGACTTGACGGCGATCCCGCTGGTGGAGATGTCGAACGTCTTCATCACCTATCGGCAGCTGCTGCGCGAGCTCGACAAGACCACTGAGCTGGATGCCCCATCTGGCCGGGCCCCGGCTCGTGAGCGGCGCCCAACCCGCACAGCTCGACAGGCGATAGCCGGGCCCATTCGTCCCGAAGCGAGCGCTGCGCCAGCCCCGACCCCGGCGCTGCCGCCAGCCGTGTCGGCCCCGGCGGCTGCTTCGGCCACCTCCGTCGCTGCGCCCGCGCCCATGATCGCTGGCGACGGCCTGGAGGTGACTGGTCCGGCCACGGCCGAAGGGATCGCTCGTCGGAGACGGCGCCGCGGCGGCCGCTCGCGCGGACGAGGCAGCAGCGCGGCGAGCTCGGCCGAGACGCCCGAGGCGCAGGCCGAGGGCGCGACACCGGGCGAGCCTCGCGCTAAGAAGCAACCCACCGACGCGGAGGGGGAACCCACCACCAGCGCCCAGGATGGGCCGGCCGGCCCGCGACAGCTGCGTCCTCGCCGGCCAGCGCGACCGCCAGAGCCGCGGCCCATCATGTTCAGCGAGTTCGGACCGCCGACTCTGACCCCCGGCGAGACGGGCAAGGTGGTGAGTGGTTCTGCCGAGCAGCGCGCGGGTGATGCGGCCGCCGAGCCAGCCAAAGATGATCGGCCGCTCGTCGTGGACGCCAGCACGCTCTCGACCGGCAACGGGGCCGAGAGCGGCTCGGCTAAGCCAGCCGAGCCGGACTCCGGGGCGGCGGTTGATCCCCCGCCGACAGCGAAGAAGCCTACTCGGAGGCGAGCTCGCGCCGCGCGCTAGAAAAGCGGGCTTGCCAGACCGGCAGCGCGGCTCGTCTCATCGAGGCCACGTCGCCCCGCGGTGAGCGTCCAGGCGGCCGACCCGTCTGAGGTCAGTCCGTCGAAGCGGCTCGACGGGCGGCCGACCGCCTGGCTGCCCCCCGTACTCGCGGCCCTAGTGGCGTTTGCCGCCTACCTGGCGACCCTGTCTCGCGGCGTGTTAGGCGGCGACGCGGGCGAGCTTCAGTTCGTCCCGCCGATCCTCGGGCTGCCCCACCCAACCGGCTACCCGCTCCAGGTCCTGCTCCACAAAGCGTGGAGTCTGGCGCCAATCGGATCGGTTGCCTATCGACTCAACCTGCTCGACGCCGGCTTCGCGGCCGTGGCGATCGGCCTGATCGCGGGCTGTGGCCGAATCCTGGTAGGAGGCTGGATACCGGCATTGCTCGGAGCGAGCGCTTTCGCGTTTGGCGAGCTCTGGTGGGACCAGGCCGTCAGCGGCGACAAGTACACCCTCAACGCGCTCTTCCTGGCGCTGGTCCTGTTGCTCTTCTTCCGCTGGCGGTCCGGGCGTGATCACGCCAGCCTGGGGGCGCTGGCTTTCACCTACGGACTCAGCCTGACCCACCACCGCAGCATGCTGCTCGTCGGGCCGGCCCTGCTCGTCGGGTTATTGCTAGAAGGCTGGCGGCCGCGGCCCTGGCGGAAGTCGCTCGTGCTAGTCGGGCTGGCGGTGGCGCCGCTCGTCCTCTATCTCTACGTGCCATGGGCTGCCAGCCGTGGCCTGCCGCCGGGCGCCTGGCGCGTCGACACGCCGGGCGCCTTTCTGGACTTCCTACTCGACCGCGGCTATACCAGCCAGATACGCCCCGATATCGGCCTGGGTGGCCGCGTGGCCGAGGAGTCGGCAGTCCTGTTCCGATCGTTCGGGCCGCTCGGCGTCATACTCGGCCTGATGGGGCTGGGAGGGACGGCCTGGCGCGACTGGAAAGCGGCCGCCGTGCTGGTCCTTGTCTTCGTGCCGCAGGCCCTCCTTGGCGCCAGCTATCTGCTCGAGTCGCACTACGCCCTGCCGCGCCATTGGGTCTTCTACCTGCCGGCCTTCCTTGTCTGGAGCCTGTGGCTGGCGGCGGGGGTCGACTTCGCTCGGCGATCGATTGAACAGCTCTGGCCAAAGCGCGGTACTCAGGCCGCGCTGCTGGCCGGTGCCACGTTTCTGGCGCTGCAGGCGGCGACAGTTTGGACAAAAAGCGCCGAGAGTATGGTTCGTGCCCAGCTCGGCGCCGAGACACTGGACGGCTATCGCCAGGACCTTCAACGATCACCGTTGGCCGAGCGATTCGGGCGGCTCGCGCTCGACTCGGCTGCACCCGGTGCCGTGATCGTGTGCGACTGGGAACAGGCAACCGCCCTCTGGTACTTCCAGCAGGCCGAGGGAGAACGGCCGGACATTACTGTCCGCTACCCGATCGAGAGGGTGGATGAAAGCCTGGCCGCCGCTCGGCGCGACGGGCGGCCATTGTACGTCTCGCGCAGCGTGCCTGAGCTAGCCTCGCGCGGCGTGCCGTCGTCGGCCGGACCGTTGATCCAGCTTCTGCCGCCACCGGGGGCAGGACTCCTGGCCGAGGCCGTGCCCATCGATGGCCGCCTGGAGGGCGGCATCGCGCTTGTCGGCTTCGCCGACGCAACATCCGAGCATCGCCCAGGCAGCGTGCTCCCGCTGACCCTGTTCTGGCGAGCTGAGCGGCCGGTGGAGCACGACTACGCCGTCTCAGTCCGGCTCGCCGCCGCCGACCAGCAGGCGATCTTGGCCCAGCACGACGAGCGCCACCCGGCGCTTGGCACCTCGCCGACGTCTCGCTGGCGCCCCGGCGACGTGATCGGGGACTACCACGAGCTGCCGTTGGGCAACCGCCTGGCGCCCGGCAGGTATCGTGTCCTGGTGGTGATGTATCAGCCTGAGCCGGTTCAGAACCTGCCCCCCGTCGATCGACCGCAAGACGATTTCCTCGCCCTACCCCCGTTCGAAGTCAAGCCGCGTGAGCTATCGCCGTTCGACCTCCTGGTTCGCCTGAGTGGCGGCTAGCGGCGGGGCCGTCAGCCGAGAAATTCGAGCAGATAGCTGGTCTAGCCACCCTCGCGCCTTTCGGAGCGGCGCGCCAGTAGAATGCGCGATACAAGCCGACGCCATACCTCCCTGCCAGGCGACCTCGGCTGGTCGAAATGGCGTCGGGAGGGGCGGGGTACACCGGCTACGCCCAGCGGTATGCTATACCCCGATGAGCCAGGGAGGGAGCATGGGCAGATGAAGTACGAATTCACGGTAATCCTAGAACGGGATGAGGCTGGGAACGTGATAGCGATCTGCCCTGCGCTTCAAGGCTGCCACACCGCGGCGGACACAGAAGAAGAGGCGTTGGACCTGATTCAGGACGCTATCCGGCTGCACCTCGAGGCGCGCCTGGCGCTAGGCGAACCCATTAACGAGGAAATCGGGGCCCAAAGAGTCAGCGTTGCGGTGTGAGGCTCACGGTTCCGGCGCTCAGAGCAAGTCAGGTGCTGGCGATACTCCGCCGGCACGGCTTTGAGCAGATACGGCAAAGTGGCAGCCACGTCGTGTTGAGGCATGCCGATGGCAGGTGGACCACCGTCCGATGCACAAGGGGCGCGATCTCCCGAAGGGTACACTACGCCAGATCATGCGCGATACCGGCCTGACCGTGGACGATCTTGCCTGATGCCAGCAGCCTCGCTGCGGGCCTTCCACGATCTCCTGACAGCACCTGCGCGCCATCTCGACGACCGAGTCGGTGAGCGCTCGGCTCCGGCGGGATCACAGTTTCTCCCATCTTGGTCTTGGCGAACTGGACTCGGCTGAACACCGCCGCGCACAGGCCCTCGCGGCGACCTGGAGGACGCGCACCAGGACCGACGTTGCGGCCGCCGCAGGAGGGCCAGGGTCCGCTTCTACGGGGGAAGTTCGCCCGGTTCTGCTAGGATCCATAGAGCGGGACAAGGAGGGCACCAGAGCCGGCTGGGTGGGGTCAGTTCAAGGTCCCCACTTGTGGCCCCGTCGCCCGCGCTGGAGGCTCCCATGGGCTTACTGGACAAGCTCTTCGGCAGGAGGCGCGGTGAGGCTCGCTCGGAGGGGCTCGACGTCGAGAGCGCGGTGAGCACGCTGGCCGCCGAGTACGACGATCCGGAGCTGAAGTCGGAGGGCGGCCTGTCGATCACTAGCCGCCGGGCCGACGAAGTGCGCGCGCTCGGCCGGCGCCTGCACAAGGCAGGCGGCAAAGAGCGCATGGTGGCCGTCCGCGACGGACTGCGGCAGCGCCACGGGTGGGCCGTCGCGAACCTGGAAGCGATTTGGGCCAGCCTGCCCGAGTGGCGGGGCGAGCGGTAATCCACACTCTGCCGATACCAAGTAGGCCAGTGTGAGTCGCGCAGCCGGGTCAGATTAGGAAGTCGAGCAGGTAGCTGGTCGAGGCGCCCTCGTGTGCGCGGGAATATCGCGCCAACGCCTGTGCGATCCGAGCAAACCGGTCGGTGGGCCATGAGCTTGGTACGATCAACACGCCGGCTTGCGCGCGCTCTGCGGCTAGGAAGTCGACAGTGAGTTGAATGAAATGATCGCGGTTGGCGGTAAGGAGGCAGCGATCGTCCAGGGCGGCCAATACGAGTTGGTCCTCATCCGTAAGGCTTCTGTGGCCAGCCTCGTGGGCGCTGATTACGTCGAGCCCCAGCCCCCGGGCGGTCTCGGCGATCTGTGGCGACAAACCCTCGTCCAGATAAACCCGCACTAGCGCCAGGGCGGCTTCAGGAACGGATAGGTGCTCCAGACCCTCTCCGGCGTCCAGTACTCGTCGGCCTGGATCCGCGCTTCGATCTCCGCGGGATACGCGTCCGAGTATGCCAGCGCCGCTCGCAGCTGTCGTTCGGACAACCAGTCGTACGCTTTACGCAGCCGCTCCCAGTTCTCGTGCATCGTGCGGTACGCCCGTACCAGCAAAAAGACCTTGATGCCCGTGCCAGCTACACATGCGACCCGACCCGAGGGCGAGTCCGTGAATGTGGTCCCGGGAATGCGCCGGATTTTGACGGCCTCGGTCAGCATCTCGTTGGCGACGCTGGAAAACCCGCGGCCACTTCGCTTGGCGGTCTCCTGAATGGCGGCTCGCACTTCCTGCGGAATCCGCAGACTAACTGGCCCAAGGTTCGCTCGGCGAACCCGGGCATTGCTCAAACGGCCAACTGGTCGGCTGCTCACACCCGGCCCTCCGGTCCGGGCACACGTAGTGATTGTAATACGCCTCGGCGATCGGGGCCCGTCGCGTGCGGCCGGCTAGACGCGGCTGAACACGGCCGCGCATAGGCCTTCGGCGGCCACCTGGAGGACGCGCACCAGGACCGAGGCTACGGCCGCCGCGGGCAGCGGCATAAGCTGCGAGAGCAAGAGCGCCATCAGGCCCTCACGGACGCCCAGGCCGGCTGGGGCCAGGGGCATGATCAACCCCGACAGGTAGGAGAGCGCATAGATGGCGCCGAGGGTCGGGAACGTGACCGCCGCGAGCGGGTACACGGCCTGTATGGCTTCGTACAGCGCGAGGGCGTAGACGCACCACTGGACCACATACAGAGCGAAGATCTTCAGGATCGTGCTGTAGCTCGCCTCGATTGGCGGGAAGGTCCGAGCGGGCATCACCCGGTGAGCGACTCGAAACGCAAGGTTGAGCGAGGCCGGATGCAGCAGCGCCAGGCCGGCCACCACCGCGGCCAGTGCGATACCAACCGCGATCCGGCCGCTGACCATCCCCACGGAGCTGATGACCGTCGGCAGCGCCAGCACCGTCACGAGTGAGCCGGCCGCGACGTAGAGCACGATGTCGGTCACCACGACCGTCGTGGCGAGCGACAGCGGCATGCCCTGCTGCTGCGCCAGGTACACGCGCGCGAAGGCGTGCCAGACCTTGCCCGGCAAGTACTTGCCGAGGTTCGAGGTCGAGTACACGCGCAGCGCGGGCCGAGCCGACACGGTCGAGCCGAACGCGCGGGCGATCACCCACCAGGCCAGGGCCCCCCAAACCGTGGCGACGATCATCGCGCTCAGTGATGCGCCGACCGCCCACGGCTCGAGTTGCCACTGGTATTCGCGCAGCTTCTCCCAGCCACCCTCGAGCGCGACGACCAGCCCGCCAAATAGCAGCAGCACCACGAGCGCCCGCGTGAGCGTGGTGATGGACCACCCAGAGCCCCTGGAGGGTTCGCCGCCCAGGGACGGATCGGCTGGGGGAACGACACGCTGGCTCGTTGTCACAGGGAGTGTGCGGTCCAATCTGGCGAAGTGCGCCGCATTCTATCAGGAGGGACGCACGGCGTGCGCGCTGGGCACGGCATGCCGTGCCCTTACTGAACCTGTATGTATCCCACGATCAGCTCCTCCCGCCCGTCGGCCAGCCGGACTATCCGGCGAGCGCGCGAGTCATACACGCTGACGCCAACGCTGAGCTGGCCGGTCGGAGCGCGGCTGTCGGCGCGGACGAACGTGTTCTGAAAGAGCCAGTGGCCGGGTTCCCACTCGTTCGTGCCCACGCTCCCGCCGGCCAACGATTCCTCCTGCTGGTCCCAGGCCTGGCCATCCGGGCCTCGAAGCACTGCCAACACGTGATAGTCGGCCGCCAGCGGGCGCAGCGACTCCCAGTGGAGGGCCAGTCCGGTCCCGTCGCCGCGGCGGACTTGGAGCCGATCGATCGCCGAGCCCACGAGCCTCAACTCGCCGCCAAAGTCGGCATTGGTGGGCATCATGGTCCCACCGTCGAGCAGGGACCTAACGCTGGCAAGGTCCGCGCTTCGACCGACGTAGATGCCGCGGTCGAGATCCTGGCGGCGGTTGTACACCTTGACCAGACGGTAGTTCTCCTCTACCCAGGCCTTGAAGTCGCGCAGCCCGCGCAGCCGGTCGGTCCACAGCACCACGAGGCTTGGAGCGTATGTCGTCGCTATCGCGACCGCTTCGCTGGCGCGCAGCGAGCGCGAGCGGATCCTCGCTCGCGAGGTATCGACCAGGGCAGGTGGCACCAGGCGTCGGGCGAGGAAGGTTAGGTACGGGTGATCGGTGACCACGAAGTCAGTCGGGCGGCTCAGCACGCCGATCACCGCCACGGCATCGGCGTACTGCTCGAACGCGGGATCCACGTCTGAGTCGGCGGTCACACGCATCAACTGGCCGCTCTGGGCCAGGCTGGGCGGCGCCATCGCGGCGTACCAGGCCAAGAGCCCCAGGAACGAAGCGCTCACGCCAGCCCGCCAGACCAGCCGGCTCGGGGCCCGGAATTCGAGCCAGGCGAGACCCACCCCGGCGCCAGCCATCGCCGCGACCGGCGCGATCATGATCACCACGTGCTTGCCGTGGAGGGGCGAGTAGGCCAGCAGTAAGACGACGCTCGCGCAAGCCCAGGCCACCAGGCATACGCCGTCCCAGCCGCGGCGGGCCACGAGCAGCAATCCGCCGCCGAGGGCCAGACCGAGCAGCGCCGTCTGCTCGAACGACAGCGCGCGTGCTAGGGCCAGACGATTCTTGGCGAGACTCCAGCCCTCACTGGCCCGGCTTTCCAGGCGGTAGTCGACGATCTGCTCGAGGACCGCGGCCAGCCCGACCGCGAACACGGCCACGAGGACAAATATGGCGACGACTCCTCCCACTACGAGCAAGTCTCGCCGCGCGGCACGGCCGCGGCTCAGAATAGCGAGACCGATCGGCACGCACGCCGCCAGCGTGATGGGCTTCATCGAGACGCTCACTGCCAGCAAAATGCCGGCCGCGAGTAGCCAGCCTCGACGCTGGGGCTGGCCGGCGACAGCGCAACGTCGCATATACATGAGACCAGCGCCGATGGCCAGGATGGCGGGCGCCAGAGCCGGCACCTCGGCGAGCGCCAGCCGCGAGCCTTCTAGATATAAAGGGCTCAGCGCAAGGAAGAGTGCCGCGGCCGCGCCCCCGAGCCGGCCTCCCGCCAGGCGCCCAACCCAGTATGTGCCCGCTAACCCCACCAGGGAATACAGCGCGACCGAGAGCCGCGCCGCCACGAGGTCCTGGCCAAACAGCACGTACCACGGGTGCAGCAAATCCAACAGCAGTGGGCCCTGGGCCGCGAAGATGTCGCGAAAGGGCCGATAGCCGGCCGACATCAGAAAGAGCTGCTCGGTTCGGATCCCCTCGTCAAATAGTCCGCTGTACGCGCCCAGGTTGACCGATCGCATGGCCAGACCAAGCCCAAGAATGGGTGCCAGCAGCCCGATGTCAATCCAGGCCTGAGGGATGAAGGATGAGGGACGAATCGCCCACTCATGCCTCATGCCTCAGGCCTCATTCCTCGTTCTTTGTCGCCCGCTCTAGCTCGTCGCGAATGGATCGGTTGCCGGGCGCCAGCTCGACGGCCGCGCGATATTCCCGCAGCGCGTCGTCCCTTCGCCCCACGAGCAAGTACGCTCGCGCCAGGTTCACGTGCAGCTCCGGACGCTCCGGGCGGGCTTGGACACCCTGCTCGTAGAACCGGACCGCCTCATCCGGGCGGGCGAGTTTGAGGTAGGTGTCGCCGAGCTGGTTGTAAGTGGAAGGATTGCGCGGGTCGCGCCGCGCCGCCTCGGCGAAGTGGCTGGCGGCCTCCTCGTAGAGCCCGCGGTAGTACAAGATCGAGCCCAGCTCGACCTCGGGCCGATCGTAGCTGGGATCGACTCGACTGGCCAAACCAAACCAGAACGCCGCGCAGTCAAAGCGTCCGCCGCCTCGCCGCTCGTCGTTGCGACACGGCTCGCCGCGCAGCACGAGCTGCCTGGCCAGATTACGCGCCGCACCAGGATTCCTGACCACCGCCTGGCGCAGCAAGCCCATCGCCTCCTGCACGTCTCCGCCCCCGTTCAACACCGCGATAGCAGTGTTCGAGACGTACTCGGCCTCATCCGGGTTTAGCTCGGTGAGCGCCGCGTAGGTGACCGCAGCGTCGTGCCAGCGGCGTGCGGTCCACAACTGGCCGGCCAGCTCGCGCAAGCCAGCCTCGTCGCCGCCCTCTCTGAGCAGCGTCACCGCCAGCTCGGTCAGCCCGCTCTCGCGCGCCAGCCGGGCGAGCTGGGCACGCTCGAAGGCGGTCAGATCCGGGCGATAGGCGGCCTCGATTGCAGCGTGCGCCTCGACGACTTCGTGCTGGAGGAGGCGGGCCCAGCCAAGGTTGCGAAATGCCGCCACGTTAGTCGGATTCCAGCGAGCGGCCTGGGCCAGCTCCCACTCTGCCCGCGCCAGCCGAGCACGCCGAGCCTCGACGTCACGTGAGCGATCCAGGGCCGCCGCGACAAGGTCTGCCGAGCCGATGTTCAAGAGAGCGCCGCTCACCCAGCGCGGCGCCAGCGCGACCGCGCCAAGCACCAGCACGAGGGCTAAGAACACACCAACCCCCCCGACGCCCGCTAGCAGTGACCTAACCCCCTGACCCCCTTCCCTAAAGGGAAGGGGGCGCTTGTTGAGCCGTTCCCCCCTTCCCTTTAGGGAAGGGGGCTGGGGGTTTAGGTCGGTGCCGGCGGCGGCTGGCGGGGTAGATTTAGAGCCACCGACCACGAGCGCGAGCAGCCCAAAGACAAGTCCGAGGCTCAGGTTCGTGGATGGCACCTGGTCGGTCAGACCGTAGACCGCTGTGGCGAGGACGCCGCCGGTCGCCCCGCCGATGATCCAGCGGGTCGATCCGACGCAGCGCCGGACGCAGCCCAGGCCCAGGCCGACGCCCGCTACAAAAATGGCGAACAGGCCGACCAGCCCAAACAGGCCCTGCTCGGCGTAGGCCTGCAGAAAGATATTGTGGGTGTGCGAGACCGCGTATGGGTCCGGCAGGCCGTGGTACCACGCGAACACCTCGGCGAATGTCCGGATCCCGAGTCCAGAGCCGCTCAGCGGGAAGTCGCCCAGCAGACCCAATGTTCGGCTCCAATATGAGAGCCGCTGGCTGAGCCACTCGGCCTCGATGCTCCGCGAGATCGTGCCGCGAGCCAGGAGGCCATAGAACGCCGCCCCCGCGAGCGGGAGAATGGCCCAGGCCCAGCGGGTCCGCAAGCCCGCCACCACGCTCGCCGCGACCGCCAGCGCGACGACGGCCCCACGCGCCTGGGTTGCAAGCAGCAGCGGCGTTAGTAGGGCGAGGCTGAGCAGCCCGCCTACCCGCAAGCGGCGCCCGGTTCCGAGCGCGAGCGCCGAAGTCGCGAAGGCCAGGCCGATCAGCAGCAAGTGTGCCAGGCCGTACTGGTGGACGGCGAAGCGCGCATTCACGTCGAGCGTGTCGCCACTGACTCCCGCGAAGCCGCCGAACACTCGCAGAGCCGGGCCTATCAAGCGGGCGACCGTGCTGTCCGGAAGCTGTCCCCGCAGCAGGGAGAGCACGACCAGCGACGCGACGACGACGCTCGCCAGGAGGAGCAGCGCCCCTCGGCGCAGCGCGCGCTCGCTCCTCAGCCAGTCGAGGCTCAGGTAGAACAGGGCCGTGGCGGCCAGCATGCCGGTGAAGCGCAGGAGCGCGGCCTCGAGGTTTTCGGCCACGCCCAGGCCGAGCAGCGCACCCAGCAAGAACAGCGAGAAGCCGGCGTCGAGCGGCGTCGCGGAGGCCAGCCTCTGGCCGCGAGCGAGGCGAGCGCCGAGGCTCAGCGTCAGCGCACCCAGCGCGACTGGCACGAGCGGATTGGGATAGGCAAACAGGACCGCGATAGCGGCGGGCCCATACCAGCACTCGGCGCGAGAGAGCGAGACGAAGGCCCGCTCGGCCACGGGCGCGGCGAGAGACCCATCCCGTCGCCCGTAGGACGTCCACATGGGCTCAGTTGAGAGCCTGCTAGGCGGCGCGCCTCGCGGGGCATCGCCAGGGCAGGCGGCGGCAGTCTAACATGGGCTCCGACCAGCTCACAAGATCGGATCCCCGCTGAACGCCGCCCATCCTGCGGCAATTTTCGCGCCTATCGCGCTGGCCAAGCTACACTGCGCGGAGATTACTCGGCGGGAGGACCGATGGGCGAGCGCGATGAGATCAAGGTCTACAACTACGCCGAGTTCGTCGGTGGGGAGAACTTCCTGGATTTTCGGACCGTCCTGCCGGTCG
Source organism: Chloroflexota bacterium (assembly GCA_035637315.1). GTDB lineage: Bacteria > Chloroflexota > UBA6077 > UBA6077 > JACCZL01 > DASPXK01. The sequence continues at coordinate 11,741 of DASPXK010000277.1, read as the reverse complement.
GCTCCAAGGCGCCCGACTTCGACGCCACGCTGCTGGAGACCGGCGGCCCTGTGCGCCTGAGCGACTACTGGCGTGAACGGGATGTCCTGATCGAGTTCGGCTCGCTGACCTGACCGTACTGCTCGCTGGCGGCGCCAGCGCTCGAGCCGATGGCCGCGGCGTACCAGGCGAAAGGGTTCGAATCGGTCTTCGTCTACACCCGCGAGGCGCATCCCGGCGAGAACTATCCGGCCCACCGCAGCATGGACCAGAAGCTCGCCCACGCCCAGGCCTTCAAAGCGCACTTTGGTGTCAAGCGTCCGATCCTCGTCGACGATCTGGTTGGCACGGGACACACGTTGTACGGCACGTTGCCCAATATGACCTACCTCATCGCGCGAGGCGGTCGGCTGCTATTCCGAGCCGACTGGACCGATCCGCCAACGATCCAGGCCGTGCTGGACTACGTCCTGGGCTCGCGAGCGCGACGCCGCGAGGGGCTCCGGATGGCTCCCTTCTACGCTGAGCTGGTCGGCTATCGCTGGAACGACTTTTCCAGGTTCCAGGAGGGCCTACAGCGGGCGGGCCAGCAGGCGGTGGACGACTTCGCGCGAGCGTCTCAGCGCTGGACAAAGGAGGGTCCGCGCCCAGGTCGAATCACGCTCGACGACTAGCCGAAAATCCAGCGGTCCGCGTCGCGCGGGTAGCTGACCAGCTCGTCGTCGCGGAACCACAGCGCCACTTCCTGCCGAGCCGTATCCGGGCCGTCAGACGCGTGGACCAGATTCTGGCCCACGTCGAGCGCCAGGTCGCCGCGGATCGTACCAGCCTCCGCCTCGAACGACTTCGTGGCCCCGACCGTCTTGCGAACGGCCGCGACGGCATCGGTGCCCTCCAGCACCATGGCCACAATCGGACTCGACGTGATGAAACGGACCAGACCGTCATAGAACGGTTTCCCGTGATGGATGGCGTAGTGCCGCTCGGCCAGCTCTGTGGGCACTGCCATCAGCTTCAGCCCGACGATCTTCAGGCCGCGCGCCTCGAATCGGGCGAGAATCTGGCCGACCAGGCCGCGCTGGAGGCCATCCGGCTTGATCAGGATGAGCGTTCTTTCCATGTCGGCACGATATCGGAGCCCACAGTTCGCTAGCAACCCGGACCTCCGAGTATGATTGGCCGCGGTGACTCCCCCAATCCTTCGGCGCGCCTCGGGCGGGCCGCCGGCGCCGCGCCATGCTTGGCCCGTGGCCGTGCCGCATGGCGGCCCGGATTACGCCGAGCTGGCAGGCCTGGGCCTCCAAGCCGAGAGCCTGATCGACTTCAGCGTCAACTGTAATCCGCTGGGCGCCTCTCCCAGGGCGATGCGGGCGCTGAGCTCAGTCGACCCCAGTCGCTACCCGGACCGCCAGGCGCTGCGACTCCGCGCGGGCCTGGCTGCAGCTCACGACGTCAGCCCGGACGACGTGCTCGCGGGTAACGGCTCGACCGAGCTGATCTGGCTGCTGGCGAGTGTCTACCTGGACCCCGGCGACGTGGCCGTCGTCGTCGGGCCGACGTTCGGCGAATACGAGGCAGCCATCCGCCGCCGGCGCGCCGAGCCGGTGATCGTCCGAGCCAGCGCGGCGGACGGCTTCCGGCCGCGGCTCGAGGAGCTGGTCGGTGTCATTCAGGAGACCCGGCCGCGGCTCGTGTTCGTGTGTAACCCCAATAACCCCACCGGCCAGGCCCTCACATCGGACGAGCTGGCAGTGCTCCTGGCCGCCTGCGACGAGACGCTGCTCATCGTCGACGAGGCGTACCGAGATTTCGCGGACGGGCTGGCTTCGGCGTTGGAGCTTCGGAGCGATCCACGAGTTGTGGTGCTTCGGTCGCTTACCAAGAGCTTTGGCCTGGGCGGCCTTCGGCTTGGCTACACGATCGCACAACCGTCGGTGATCGAAGCCGTGCAGCGGGCTCAGCCGCCCTGGAGTGTCAATGCGGCGGCGCAGACGGCCGGCCTGGCCGCCCTCGGCGACACGGCCCACGTGGCGGCGGGTCGCCAGCTCGCTCGACGAGCCAAGGCCTATCTGGTCGATGGACTGGGGCGGCTCGGCTTGAGGTGCCTGCCCTCATGCACCAGCTTCTGGCTGGTCGAGGTGGGAGACGCGGCCGAGCTGCGCCGCCAGCTTCTGGTCCGCGGCATCCTCGTGCGCGACTGTTCATCGTTCGGCTTGCCGAAACACATCCGGCTGGCCGCGCGACCGCTGGCCCAGTGCGAGAAACTGCTGAGCGTACTTGAGTACCTGTACCGCGACCGTGAGGGGGCGGGTGCGAGGATCTGAGGCGCTCCCTCACGGTCGCGGTACAGACTTTCATCCTTCATTCTTCATTCGCTTCAGCCTATGCTCGTACGCGGGGCTAGCGCGTGAGCGGACGTGCGCGCGTTGCTTGCGGATGTAGTCCAGGCCTCGCCTCAAGCCATATTCGCTGGTGTCGTGCAGTCCGATGAACTCGACTCCGTTGTCGACCCCTACGCCGACCAGATTGCCGTCAGGATCGAGGTGGCAGACGACACCCAGCTCGAGATAGCGGTGATCGTCGGGGGCGGCCGAGCCAACGTAGCGATACGCCCGCCAGCTCGCATCGTCGAGGTCCTTCACCAGCCGCCATGGCGGCAGAAGCAGGCCCCGCCCCCAGGCTCGCGCGGCTGCTTCGCGCAGCGTCCGATCTACGATCGCGTCCAGCCGCCCGGCCGCCCGACGTTTCGCCGCCCGCCATTCCGCCGCCCGTCGCGGTTCGTCCATCACAAGTTTCGAGTTTCGCGGCTCAGTCTTTAAGGGTAAACTCGACACCCGAAACTCGAAACTTGCCGAGGAGGCCAGCTATGCCAGTCGAGCCCATCCCGGGCCTGGCGCCGAACGTAGGCCACATGCCGCTAGAGGCGATCAAGGCGGCCAGGGGCGAGCCGCCCTGGTCGGTGCGCCTGATCGAGACGGAACGGATGTGGGCGAACCTGCACTGCCAGGCTCCGGGCCAAGGCAACCGAGAACATTACCACGAGACCGACGAGTGGTGGGTCGTACTCGAAGGCGAGTTGGAGTGGTCTCTTGGCGGACAGGACTATTTTCGGGCCCGCCAGGGCGACATAGTCTTCGCGGCTAAAAACGTCTCACACCACATTCGGGTGGTGGGTGACAAGCCAGCCTTGCGCCTGGCGGTCGGCATGCCAGGCCACCCCCACATCTACGAGGGGCCAAACATACCCAGCCGCTAGCCACGAGTTTCGAGTTCCGGGTTTCGGGCGCACTCGAAACTCGGAACGCGAAACTCGAAACTTCGGCTCGTCAGCCGACCAAGGGCTGGCCTGTCGCGGCCGGCTCGGGAACGGGCACACGCGGCAGCGACAAGTAGAAGGTGCTGCCGCGGCCCATCTCGCTCTCCACCCAGATCCGGCCTCCGTGACGCGTGACGATCTCCTTGCTGATATACAGCCCGAGCCCCATGCCCCCACCCTTGCGCCGGCTGGGCTCTGGCGACTGGTAGAAGAGGCCGAAGACCGCGTCCAGCTCGCTCCTCGGAATCCCAACCCCCTGGTCCCGCACGCTGATGATCACCGAGTCGCCTTCGGGCTTGAGCCCGAGCGTGATCTGGCCTCCCTCCGGCGAGTATTTGATCGCGTTGCTCAGTAAGTTGTTGAGCACCTGCTCGAGATGGTCCTGATCCGCCATGAGAGTCAGCTGTTCGGGCGGCTCGGCGGCCAGGCTGATCTGGTGCTGACTGGTCGTGAGCTGCATCTTGGCGACGATGTCCGCGGCGAATTGTTGCAGGTCAAGTGGCGCGAAGCGGAACTCGACCTTGCCCGACTCGATGCGGGACACGTCGAGCAGCTCGTCCACCAATCGGACGAGTTTCGTGGTCTGCTCCTTGAGCATGTCGACCTGCTCGATACTGGTCCGCTGCTCCCGTTCCCACTCCGCTTCGCTCGGTATGCCCCGCTCCAGCCGGGTCTGTAGGCGCCGCAAGACGATCTGGGCGAAGCCGGACATGGCCGTGAGCGGCGTCTTGAGCTCGTGTGAGGCCATCGACAGGAAGCGCGACTTCAGCTCGTCGAGCTCCTCGAGCTGCTCGACGTGCTGTTGGGAGTTACGATAGAGTTCGGCGATCTCCTCATTGGCGCGAGCCAGCTCGTCCATTCGCCGTTTTAGCTCGCCCGTCGCCTCATCGACGCGGCGCTGGAGCTCCTCGTTCAACGCGCGGATCGTCCGGTTCGCCTTCTCCAGCTCCTCCACCCGCGCAGCCAGCTGGAGGCCAAGCCGCCGACGCTCCAGGCCGCGCGCAACAGTTGCGCGCAGATCCTCCACATCGCACGGCTTGATCAGGTAGTCATAGGCGCCCTCCCGAAGGGCCTGAACGGCCGACTCCATCGAAGCGTAGCCAGTGAGCATGATCGCGACCGTATCCGGCGAGCGCCGGCGGACCTCAGCCAGGATCGATAGGCCGTCCAGGTCGTCGAGGCGCAGGTCGGTCAAGACCAGGTCGAACGCGTCCCGCTCGACCAGATCGAGCGCCGCGCCCCCCTTCGATGCAGTCACCACCTCGTAGCCGTCACGCTCGAGGATCGCCTGCATCGTGAGCAGGACGCTCTCTTCGTCGTCGACGATCAGGATCTTATCGGTCGCCATCAGTGGCGGGCCCTCCAATGGGAAGCGCGATGCTGAACGTCGTTCCGCGTCCCGCACGGCTGCGCACTTTGATCGTCCCACCGTGATTCTGAACGATCCCGTAGGAGACCCACAGCCCGAGCCCGGTGCCCTTCAGCTCGTATTTGGTCGAGAAGAACGGCTCGAAGATGTGGGGTAAATTCTCGTCGGAGATGCCAATGCCGCTGTCTCGAATCTGGATGTGGACCGACTCGGCGCGCAAGAACTCGGGCGCCGCTTCGTGTGAGACGCTAGTCGAGACGTGGATCACGCCGCCTTCCGGCATCGCCTCCTGCGAGTTCAGCAGCAGGTTCAGAATGACCTGTTTGAGCTGGTCTGCCGAGGACACCACCAGCGGCAGGTCCGGGCCCAGGTCGTTCTCGACCCTGATGCGATGCTGTCGGAGGTGCTTGTTCACCAGCGACTCAGCCTCTTCGATCAGCGCGTTGACATCGGTCGGCTCCATCTTGGCCGGCCGGTAGAAGCCGAGCATCTGGCGCAGGATCCGCGACACGCGCTCGGTCTCCCTGGTGGCGATCTCGAGGAACCTGTGGTCGGCATCGTCCTCGGGGACTCGGCTGTTGAGCAGGTATAGCGAGTTCTTGATCGCCTCCATGGGGTTGCTTATCTCGTGCGCGATTGACGCCGCGAGGCGGCCGGTGGCGGCCAGCTTCTCGGATTCGAAGAGGATCTGCTCGATCCTCCGCTGCTCCAGCTCGCGCAGACGAGAGATGTCCTGCATCACCGACACGGTCGCGACCACGGCGCCCAGCTCGTCCCGGATCTCCGAAGAGGTGACCGCCATTGGAATCACCTCCTCGCTGTCGGGGTCTGTCAGGACGATCTCGCCCCGTTTCACCTGCGCCGTGTCAAGCCAGAGCTGGGCGACGAACGAGCTGAACTTGGTGTCGTTACTGACGCAGATCTGGGCCTGGCGACTGCGCGACGTGGAGGCCGCAGCCCGGAAGAAGCGGAGCGCCTCCTGGTTCATCGTGATGATCTGATTGTCGTTGTCCATCACGATGATCGGGTTGGGCACGCTACGCAGGACCAGGTTCAGGCGATCCCGCTCCAGACGAATCTCCTCATCGGCGGTCTGCAGGAGCTGGACGTTCTGGGTGAGCTCCTCAGTCGCGTAGCGCAGATCGGTGATGTTCTTGAGCACAGACACCGTGCCGCGGGCTCCGTCGCGATAGTTGGTGGCCGGCGACGAGATCATCTCGAACAGCAGCTCGGTGCCCTCGATAGGGTCCACCAGCGTCAGCTCACGCCCGACCCGAGCTCCGCCCTGCTCGAGGTTGGAGGCCGACAGCGCGGCGGTGAAGAGGAAGTTGTTCATCGAGATGGCGCGCCGCTTACCCTCGCTGTCGCCCGCGTTGGCGCGAAAGAGCGATTCGGCCCGGACGTTGTGCAGCATGATGTCGTTGTTGTCGTCGGTCAGGACGATCGGGTCGGCCACCCCGTTGACCATCCACCACAGCCACTCGTCTTCGATCGCATATCGCTCCGTGGAGTCCCGCAGTCGCTCCGCGTCGCTCACACGGGCAAGGGCTGTCCCAGCCTGGGTTGCGAACGGCATCAGGCGGTCGATGTCCGCATCCGTAATGGTGTCGTCGCGACTCAGCAAGACCACGCCCACCGCGGGGATCTCCCTTCCTAGCCAGGTCGAGACCAGGGATCGGTCCGCGCGCGAGTCAGAACGGCTCGCAGGCTCGACGTTGCTGGGCAGCGGCGCCACGACGAACGAGGTGATGTCCATCTCCAGAAGCAAGGCGATGGCGTGCTCGGTCAGTCGCGTTTCTGTCCGCACGTCGTCGACTCGCAATGGCCGTCCCTCGAGCAGCGCGACGACGAGCGGGTTGGCTTCGTCGGCAAGCCCGACCTCGAGCGCTTCGGACAACGCATCTGGGACATTCAGGCCGATCGTTCCGCGAAGCGTGGCCCGGTCCGCGTCGTACAGGGCGACCAGTGCCCGACGATAGCCGAGCGCCCGGGACAGACCCTCCAGGATTGGTAGCAGCGTCTGCCGCGGGTCAGTCGGCTCGAGGGAGACCGGCGGACGTTCGTGAAGAAGCAGGTCTTGCATCGGCGGGGGAAGGATCCGTGCTCCCTAACTGACTAAACGGACGAGGACTACGATCGTGGCTGGGACCTCCTGGTGCGAGTGCGGGGTCGGGCGACCGGTTCCTCTGGCTCGGTGGTGGCTTCACGGCGTGTCGTAACCGTGATCTGCTCGCCGGGGCCGGGCGCCAGCTCCTCACGAACGCCGACGGCGACCGGCGGTCGCGCAACCGGAGCGGTGATGCCCATGGCCTCAGCGTAGCGGAGGTACGTGTCGATCGAGGCCACCACCACGCGGGCCTCGACGGTAATCAGGTCGATGCCAACCAGCGAGATCCGGACCCAGGCGTCGATGACGATGCCCTTGTCCAGGATGCGGTCGAGGACGTCGATCAGACTGGTGCCACCGGGGGCTCGTTGAACGGCCATAAGCTCTGTCTACCTCTTTTCCGGTTGCTGAGAGGGCAGGCGCTCCTGCTCGCTCGCGCTCGCCTGCCCAATCTGGCGCTCGAGCTCCGCGATCCGTCCCTCGAGCCGAGCGATCGTAGCGGCCTGGTCGGACACCTCGGTTGGAGCCACCAGGTCGCGATCGTATCGCCACCAGTTCAGTCCGATCTGCTCGGCTTTGTCGATCGAGCAGACCAGGAGACGAATGCGGATGGTGAGAAGCTCGACGTTCGCCAGTGAGATTCTAATGTCTCCGGCTACTACTAGCCCCTTGTCGAGCACCCGATCCAGGATGTCTATCAGGCTCGCCGACTGGTACGGCGCGGCGCCGCGGCGCTCGAGGCTCACGGCATGCAGCTCGCTTCGCCTTGGCGAGCCGCGATCCAGTCCAGCGGGCGCCGGCCGCGCTGCCTCACAGTAGATCGCCCAGGGGACCCAACTCGATGTTGAGCTCACTCGGCTCGAGGCCAAACTGCTCGGCCAACTCGCGCACCTTTTCCTCCAGCCGCATCAGAGCTAAGCCCATCCGCTCGATCTCTTCATCACTCAGACTGCCGCCCTCCATGCGGCGAACGGCCTGGCGTTCGAGCAGCTGGCGGAGGAGCTCAACCAGGCTGAGCACCAGCCTGGCGAGCCCCTGCTCGACGCCTTCAGGATCGACGTCGACGCGCTCGGGTAGGATACCACGAAGCTCGCGCAGCTCCCGCCGCAGGTCGGCCAGTTCCTGCGATTCGAGGCTACGGCGCGGGGGCGAGCCCATCGTCCTCCCCGATGGTCGCGAATGTGTACGGCGGCCAGGGCCCGTTCACGATCGTCTGCACGCCAGGCCAGCCTGTCCCGAGCTTGACGATTCGTTCGCGCACGTCGGCTGCCCGCCCGGTCGGAACGAGCAATGCGCTCGACAGAGCAACCCGGGCGGTTGGGCAGACCGCGTGGCGCGCATCGGCCACCAGCGCGTTAAGCTCCTCGTCAAGGGCGCGGGCCATTGCCGCCCCCACCTGCCGCCGCTCGGCACGAGCCCGCCAGGCACTCTGGCGCTCCTGGAGATACCGCCGCCCAGGAGTCGCCGGCCCGGTCCGCTCCCTTGGAGTGGACGGGGTGGTCTCCTCGGGGTCGGTCCAGAGCGCCGTCACAGCCAGCTCGACGCGATCCCGGACTCGCTGCATAGCTGCCTCGAGATCTGCCCGCCGCTGGCTGAGCAAGCCGGCCAGCGTGGCGTCATCGCCGACCCAGGTCGGAAAGCGGACCGGCAGGCAAGGGCTCAACGCACAGGCAGCCTCGACGATCGCGTGATGGTCCAATAGATCGTCCGCCTTCAGGCGCGTATCCGGGCTGTTCCAGACCGTTGCCCAACCGCCCGCGTCGGCGGTCCCGACCCATCGCAGCGGCTGTCCGCGCAGGCCGGCCCGACCCGCCGGTGGTCTGGTCGAAGCGATCACGTGCAACAACAGCACTGCCCTCTACCCAGTGGAGCGCACTTGTTCACTGCCCCCACTGCTCCCCTTCTCCCCTTGTGGGGGAAGGGGCTGGGGGACGGGGGTGGCCCGCTCCTGCATCGTCTCGACGGCGCTCAAGACCACGTTCAGCCCGAGGTAGATTAGATCGACTCCGGCCACGGAGATAGTGGCCTCGCCGGCCAGCACGACGCCCCGACTCAGCATTCGATCGGCTAACTCGAGTAGCGAGAATCTCGTGTCAGGGAGCGCTTTGGCGAGGCTCTCTGTCCGCCCCTCGGGTAAGGCACCGGCCAGGCTAGGATGCTGCATCGGCGCTGGCGGGCTCCAGGCCGCCAAACCGATAAGGAGGCCACGGGCCGGTTGCCGAGACCGCGTAGCCGCGCTCCTGCCAGCCGGCGCGAGCCTGTTCGAGATCGTGCAAGAACGAGCCTTCGACGGCCCGCCGAACGAGCACGCTGGCACGTGCCATCGGCCCATTCTCGACACTTGGCGGCAAGGTCTCGTGAAACGTGTCTTCGACGTGTCGGTCGAGCGACGCGAAGATGTCCTGGATGATCTCGGCGTCGGCCTTGATGAGCTCCTGGCGCCGCGCGTCTTCGAGGCGCCTCTTCAGCAGGTAGGCACGTCCCGGTGAGCCCGCGGCGACTTGCTCGCGCAGGTCGCGCACCGCCGCGCTCGACTCCTCCAGGCTCGCGAGGGCGGCCGCGTCGTCCCGATGGACCGTGAGCACCCATTCGGCGCTTCCTCGAACGTGGTCCAGCCGTGACAGGAAATCGGAACGCTGCTCACGCAGCAGCCGCCTAACACCCTGGTCATCACGGAAGACCGTGCCAAACGCAAGCGGCAGCACGGCCTCGGACCGCTCGAAGAGCTGCGCATTGACCCGTTGGTGGGACACGGCACGAGGGCCCAGCCACTGCAGATCACGGACGCGCTCATTCAACGGGCGCTCGTCGAAATCAGCCGCGTCCACGTCGCTCACCGCCGCGGCCAGGGGCCCTTCAACCAGGAAGCTCACGGGCTCCTGCTCGATACCGGACAGACCCGCTGCCTGGCCAGCCTGCGATTCGACAGCTTCCGCCGCCACGAGCGCGTAGACGTAGACCAGGCCGCTCACTGCTCGCCGCCCTCAAGCTGGCTCTCCACAATCACCCGCCGCGCCGCCGGGCGCTCGTCATCGCCCTGGACTTCGGCTTCCTCACGCGCGCGCTGCTCATGGTAGGCCCGGATCTCGCGCAGTCGTTCCATCAGCACCGCTTCCCGTTCGGTGTACTCTTCCTCACTCAGCTCGCCCTCCTCGAGCTGAAGTTGGAGCAAGAGCAGCTGCTCATGGACGACCGACTCGTCGTAGAGCTCGGCCTCGGCCATCTCGGCGATCCGCTCGAGGCAGAAACGCAGCCCGTCCACGGGAAGCGACACGGGCAGGCCAAGCAGTTTCAGGAGCATGGCTCACACGACCGCTGAGCGCTCCAGTTGCAGCCGGATGGTCACGAAGTTATACGGCGGCCACGGCCCGGTGTAACGGAACGACAGCTTGCCCTCGTAGCGCTGCGCGATCTCCTGGACCTTCTCGTCGAACACCTGGGCTTTGTCACGCTCGACGAGGAACGCGGCGTTCATGATCATCTTGTCGCCGATCGGCTTGTTCGAGCGCGAGGCGATGGCAGCATATCGCAGATCGTCGTAGATGTCGCGCACATACGCCTCCGACTTATCCGCGAGGGCCTGCTCGACCAACCGGCCGAGCTGCATTCGAGCAAAGTAGGTGGAGGACTGGCGGTTGTTGACGATCTCCTCTTTCAAGCGTCGGATGTCCTCGTTGTCGCGTTCCAGCTCGGCCAGGACCTCCTCGCGATTCCAGTTCACCTTCAGACCGAACTCGAGCTTGTCTTTCATCTTCTGGAGGACATCCCGGAGCGCATCATACGTATCTTCGAGGAACTCGATGATGTCCTTCTCGGTCTTGAACAACGTCCCAAAGCTCATCGGCACCGGTGTGAAGCCTTGCTCGATGACAACCTCGTTGACGTGCTCGTGTGCCAGCGCATTCTCTCGGGTCGGGTCATACACGACCAGCGGGGTCGAACTCACCACTGCGGCCAGGTCCCTGTAATGGACCGTGTAGACCTCGTCGCCGCGCCCACCGATGCCCACTTTGCCGAAAAGGTGAGGGTCAGACAACTCGATGACACAGTAGACGTATGTGCCCATCTCCGTGGCGGGCAGCGCCGGGGCGCCCACCACCTCGTCCGCGGTCGGCGCCGGCGCGGCCACACGCTCGTCAGCCATCAACATCTCCCAGTTAGCTGGCGCGGGTTAGCAGGCTAAATTGATCATAGCACGCGGATCGGCCACCTCCGTGATGACCAGGACGGACGCACCTGATCGGGGCGTAGGGGCGAAGCATTCGCGCAGAACGTTCGGGAGATCAGTACTTATGCGCGGAATGCTTCGCCCCTACCTAGCCGCGCCCTCCGGTCGCTTGTCAGACGTGACGCGCTTTTCGGCCTGGCGCTTGAGCGATTCGAAACAGCGCCAGCAAACATAGCCTTTGCCGTTCGGCAGCGGGATCGGCTGGGTCTCCTGGTACCCCTCGCCGATGAAGATCGTGCACACCCTGCAGTGGACCGGGCGAGGCGGCACCCGCTCGTTGCCCTGATACGTACCCGCTTCCACAACCGGCTCCAGCACAAATCCCCGCGCACCTGTGGCGCGAGTCGCGTCGACGTCAGTCGACCGAGTTTCGCGAGAACGTTTGTGACGCGCTTGCAACGTCGCACGGCCAGTATACCAGGGCTGAGGCCATACGTATAGGAGCCTGGCTTGTCCGGCTATGATCGGTCGCAAGCTGGGCACGAGGGAGGAGCCAGGTGAGCGAGCGCCCGCGCATCTCGAAGGCCGAGCTGGCGCTCCTGCTGTTCGTCGTGCTGGTGGTGGCGTTCCTGTTCTGGAGCAGGAACGTGATCGTGCGGGCGTTCTTAGTGTAGCTGGTAGACCATCAACACCACGCACACAAGGATCGCCAGGCAGCACAGCAAGTTGACCAAGGCACCGCCCTGGAGAGCTCTGTCCGTCCCCGGCCTTGTCAGGGCTACAGCCACGCCGCCAGGCGGGG
>DASPXK010000276.1:0-4086 GCA_035637315.1 Chloroflexota bacterium | reverse complement strand
GATAGCGGTCAAGTTCACCCGCGGCCTCGACGCGCTCCTGTTCAGACTGCGTTACTGGACGTACATCCGCTGGATCTTCCACGGCATGTTCAACGACCAGGACGCCATCATGGTCGAGACCATGGACATCCCGCCCGAGCGTCTGTACCGTCCGGACGTTTCCATCATCGCGTGGCGGAAGCTGTGCGAGCGACCGCGCGGCGTCGAGGCGAGCGAGGGCGAGGGTCTGGTCGCGCCGCTGCACGAGGCGGATGTCGAGGAGCTCCAACGACAGCAGGCCTCCCGAGTCTAAGCGGCGCACCGAGTGGCTAGTATGTCGAGTGGCCTCAGTACCGCGACCGTCAGGACAAGTGCGCTTCGCGGGGAGCGGACGGCCTCATGGAGGGTAAAGTGAGGGTCAACTGGCGCAGCTCGCTCATCATGCTCGCGGTCCTGTCCTCGGCCTGCGGTCCGGCCGCTTCCCCGCCGAGCCCGACCGCTCCGCCCGCCAAGCCCGGCCCGACCGCGGCGCCGCCTACGGCGGCGGCCGAAAGCAAGCCGGCTGCGCCGACGCTGGCGGCCAAGCCGGCGGCTGGCGCGCTCACGCCGGCAGTGGCCGCTCCGGAGCTGGCGAAGCCGAATCCGGCCGACTGGGAGCGTGTGAAGGAGGCGGCCAAGAAGGAGGGGAAGGTGGTCATCTCCGGGCCGGGCTTCCCTGGCCTGCGGACCGGCCTGACCGAGGGCTTCCAGAAGACCCACGGGATCACGCTGGAGTACCTCGGGCTCGGGCCCGGCGAAGTCATCACACGCGTCGATCGTGAGTCCAAGGCCGGCAGTGTGACCATCGACGCCAACATCGGCGGCACCTCGTCGTGCTGGACGATGGGCGACCGCGGGCAGATCGACGAGGCCTCCAAGCTCCTTGCCGACCCGGGCCTGTTCGACCCGGCGGTCTGGCGCGGCGGCCAGATCCGGCTCGTCCTCCCGTCGCCGAACATGCCGAAGGACTTCATCTGTGGCCTCCAGGTCGCCGAATGGGTCATGACCGACCTGTTCGTCAACCGCGACATGGTCAAGCCAGATACCATCCAGTCCTGGAAGGACATCCTGAAGCCCGAGTACAAGGGCAAGATCGCGTCGTTCGATCCGCGCCGGGCCGGTTCGGCCCAGACAACCGTCGCCTACTTGAACACCCTGTTCGGCGAGCAGTTCATCAAGGACCTGTACGTCGGACAGGAGGTCGCGATTACGGCCGACTATGGCCAGCTAGCGGAGTGGGTGGCGCGCGGCAGCTATCCGATTGGGCTCGCCCTGGTTCAGGCCAACATCGAGCCGCTCCGCGCGCAGGGGCTGCCGCTCGAGCGAGTCTTTCCGGCCGACGGGCCGGGCGCGCTGACCGGCGGCTTCGACACGGTCCACAAGATCAAGGGCGGGCCGAATCCGAACGCGGCGGCGGTCTTCCTGAACTGGTTCGCGTCGAAGGAGGCCCAGGAGATCTGGGAGCGCGAGATGATGGAGACCAGCCTGCGCGCGGACGTGCCGCACAAGGTCCCGGAGTACGTCATCCCGAAGCCCGGCGTCAGCTACACGATCAACGACTACGATCCGGATTACTTCTTCAACAAGCGCGTGCCGGCCATCGCCAAGGTCACGGAGCTGCTCGGGCGATAGGGGATTGGACGGCCCGACCCCCCCAAGAGCGGGGGCCGAGGGTGTCAAAGGCCCTGCGGCGATGCAGGTGAATCTCAGGGGCTGCTTGGGCGGACACGCGGGTCCGCCCCTACGGAGTCTCCCGTGCCCGTCGGTTGTGGCGTTTTCGGCTGGGGCGCGGGCGTTGCGCTGGCACTCCGTAGGGGCGCACCCGCGTGTGCGCCCCGGCAAGCACCCACCCTTCAGCTCCCCAGGAAGTCCAGCACGAGGCGGTTGAACTCGTCGGCGTGCTCGACCTGTGCCCAGTGCCCGCAGCGCGAGAAGATGTGCATCCGCGCATTCTGGAACTTACGGGCCATCAGCAAGCCGATGTCGAGGGCGCCGAAGCGGTCGTCCAGGCCCCAGATTATCAGAGTGGGACAGGCGACCAGGTGCAGCTGGTCCGACAGGTCCTCCCGGCCCGGCGGGGTCGTGGTCATGATCCTGGCAACGTCGTCGTCGAGGCTGGCTTCGTATCGCTCGCGCAGCGTCTCCTCGGTCAGGAAACTGTGGTCGTAGAGGAGCGTCTGCATGAGCGTACGCATCTTCTCGATCGAAGGCCCGTCGCCGCGGTAATAGCTGCCGATCAGCTTGATGCCCTCGAGTGGCATCGGGCAGAACAGGCTCTGGCCGACCGGGCTGCTGCCGATCACGGCGAGCTTGTCGACGCGCTCAGGAGCGTCGATCGCCAGCTTGATCGCCACCTGGCCACCCATCGAGTTGCCGACGAAGTGGGCCTTCTCAATGCCGAGCTGGTCCATCATGTCGCGCAGCACTCGCGAGACGCAGGTCAGGCGACCGCCCTCGATAACCACTTTCTCGGATTTGCCGTACTGCGGCATGTCCACCAGCAGGGCGCGGTAGCGCTCGGCGATGGGCTCGAGGTTCTGCTTGAAGTTGCTCCAGCTGCTCGCTCCAGGCCCAGCCCCATGCAGCATGACGACCGGATAGCCCGAGCCGACCTCGTTGTAGTGAATCCGTATCCCAGCCGCCTGGATGTACTTGCTCGTGGCCGCCTCGCTGATCGTGAGCATCGTCTTTCCTCCCATCTCTCAAAGTGGGAATGCTATTGGTCCCTCCGAACCCCGTCAAGGCCTACCCGGGCGAGCCGCACGGCGCTCGAAGCGCTAAAGGCGGCCAAGCTTCCAAAGGTGGCCAAGATGGCCAAGGTGCCCAAGATGGCCAAACATGCCAGAGGCGCCAAAGATGCCAAAGATGGCAAAGGCGCCAAAGATGCCATGTGTGCGCACGGACATCTTTGGGCGAGTAGAATGCGGAATGCTTGGCCTGGCCGCGGCACGCGGGGCCGTGCCCGTTCGGTGTCCCCGGGCGGTGCCAATCTCGAGAGCAGGAGATGGTCGGTGCGCGTCGCGGTTCCCGATCTGGTCTCTAACTCTTACTTTCCAGCGCTCGCCGCAGTCGAGCTCGGCTTCTTCAGGGCTGAAGGCCTCGATGCCCAGCTCGAGCTGTTGTTCCCCGCAACGAAGACGATGGAGGCCCTGCGGGACGGGAGACTTGACTTCGTTGCCGGCGCTGCGCACGTCACGCTGTCGGCCTTCCCCGAATGGAAGGGGGCCAAACTGCTGGCTGCTCTCGCGCAACGGATGTACTGGCTTCTCGTGCTGCGAGCGGATCTTGGGGCGAAGCGAGGCGAGATCCAGGCCGTCAAGGGTCTCCGGATCGGCGCGGCTCCCGGCCCGGACGCTGGGCTGCGGCGCTTGCTGGTCGAGGCGGGCATCGACCTCGAACGCGACAGGGTGCAGATCGGGCCGATTCCGGGGACGAACGGACCTGGCGTCTCGTTCGGCGTGACGGCCGCGCAGGCCCTTCAGGAGGGGAAGCTGGACGGCTTCTGGGCCAACGCGATGGGGGCTGAGGTCGCCGTGCGTCGAGGCGTTGGGACCGTCGTCCTCGACGTCCGCCGAGGCGATGGTCCCAGGTCGGCCTGGTGGTACACGTTTCCGGCGCTGGTCACCACAGACAAACAGATCCAACGAGCTCCTGAGCGTGTCGCGGGCGCCATACGGGCAATCGTCAAGACGCAGGCGGCGCTGCGGGAGGACCCGACTCGGGCGACGGAGGTGGGGAGGCGCCTGTTTCCCCCGACCGAAGCGGAGCTCATCGCCGAGCTGATCGAACGCGACCTGCGGTATTACGACCCGGCGATCTCAGAAGAGGCGGTCGACAGCCTGAACCGCTTCGCCCAGGACGTCGGCCTGCTGTCCGGACCCGTTCCCTACGACCAGGTGGTGGCGACGGACTTCGTTCACCTGTGGCGCCTGTGACCGCGCACACTCCGCTCTTGCTCTGGGCTTTCTAGGAGCGCCCTCACCCCCAAAGCCCTCTCCCTTGAGCCCCCTTGAGGGAGAGGGGGCTTGGGGATGAGGGCGTCTAACAGCCCACAGGGAAAGGGAATCT
>DASPXK010000275.1:0-4402 GCA_035637315.1 Chloroflexota bacterium | reverse complement strand
ATGAAACTGATCACCAGGCTCAACAGCAGTGCCAGGACGAGAAACTTGCGGACCATCGGCAAGATGACGAACCAGAAGCGCTGCCAACCACTCCGACACTCGATGGCCGCGTACTCGACCTGCTCGGCCGGCAGGCTGTTCAGGCCAGCCAGGACGAAGATCGCCAGGAAGGCCGAGCTGCGCCAGATGTCGTGCGCGGCGATGGCGCCGACGTGCCAGATGTCCTGGCCGAGCAGGTCAGCCAGCGCCCAGCGGAGGTCCAGCAGGGCCAGCGTATAGAAGGTGTGGAACGGCGGCGACCAGAGCCAGTAGAAGGCAAACCCAGACAGCGCGGCGGGGAACACCCAGGCGGTGAAGAGCGCCAGGAAGACGGCGGCTCGCCCCCATCTGAGACGCCACAGGAGCAGCGCCATGGCCGTGCCCAGGAACAGGCGCAGCGTGGCGGTGAAGCCAGTGTAGAGCGCCGAATTCCAGGCCGCCACCCAGAACTCTCGGCCGCCCAGCAGGCGCGCGAAGTTGGCAAGCCCGACGAAGCGGCCCGGGCCGCTGAATCCGCGCGCGTCGGTCAGCGCGAGCGCGACGTCGTACAGGACGGGGTAGACGATCAGACCGAACACCAGCACCAGGGCCGGCGAGAGCAGCACGTACCCGAGCAGGCGGTCGCGGGCCGGCGCTCTCAGTCCCAGGTGAGCGGGCCTGCGAAGCCCGGCGCTGCTGGCAATACGTACCTCGGCCATCACGCCTATCTTATCCAACTTGGACTGTCAGGCTGAGTCCGCCTGAGGCGGACGAACGATCACATGGGGGGCGGGAAATGCCCGCCGTCAGGCGGTATGGCTCGAGACCGGCTGGCGCGCGAACGGGACGGTGAAATGGAACACGGCGCCGCCGTTACCGGGCCGCTCGGCCCAGATGCGGCCGCCATGGGCCTGCACCAGGCCACGAGCGATAGCCAGGCCCAGGCCAGCCCCAACTGGCGCTCCGGGCGCGCCAGCAGGACGTGAGCGAGCCCGCTCGCCGCGGTAAAAGCGGTCAAAGACCTGCTCCAATTCCTCAGCCACCAGACCCGGACCGCCGTCGCTGACCGATACTCGGGCCGCCGAGCCTTCGGTGCGTGCGGCGACGCGCACAGCGCCTCCGGACGACGTGTAGCGCAGGGCGTTGTCGAGCAGATTGCGCAGCACTCGCTCGAGACGCACTGCGTCGGCCGCGACCGGTGGGATGTCAGGCTCGGGCAAATGCTCGAGCAGGATACCGCGATCGCGCGCCTGCGCCGCATAGGCTTGGACGGTCTCGCCCACCAGCTCGGACAGCCTGATCGGCGCCAGCCGCAGCTTGAGAGCTCCACTCTCGATCTGGCTCAACTCGAAGAGGTCGTCGATGAGTCGGCTGAGATGCTGGACTTCCCCTCGGACCAGGTGCAGATAGTGTTGAACTTCGCCCGGATCCGAGACCACGCCATCGATGATCGCCTCGACCATCGCTCGAGTGGTGGCGAGCGGGGTCCGCAGGTCGTGTGAGACCGCGGCGATGAGCTCGCGGCGGCTGGCTTCGAGCTCGCGCTCGCGCGTAAAGACGGCCTGGAGTTGGCTTGCCATGTGGTCAAACGTCGCGGCCAGACGAGCGATCTCGTCGGAACCCTTCGCTTCCACGCGGGCGTCCAGATCGCCGCCGGCTAGCCGTCCAGCAACGCGCGCCAGTCTGCCCAGCTCGCCCGTCAGCGCGGCAGCCACGCTGTAGCCGAATACCAGCGAGATGGCGGTCGCGAAGGCGAGCAGCAGTAAGAGGAGCGCCAGATCGTGGCTGCTCAGGAACATGAGTGCGGCCGCGGCCGACACGTTGGCCAGGGCCACTAACAGGCCCGTGCCGTAGGCCAGCGCGAGCCGAAGGCGCAGGGTGCCGACCCGCCCGCCGCCCCAGCGAACGAGCGCCGCGCCGAGCAGAAGCGAGCCAGCGCCTGAGAGCGACAACACCAGCCCGAGCTGCTCGATGTCCGCTCGGGGCGCACCCATGACCACGGCGGCAAGGACCAGGGCAGCGCCGACTGCCAACACGAGCGCCGCTCCCACGAGCAAGGGGCGGGCGCTCACGGCGAGACCGAAGGATCGAACTTGTAGCCCAGGCCCCGGACCGTCTTGATGTGCGCCGGTCGGTCCGGGTCGGACTCGACTTTCTCGCGCAGGCGACGAATCTGGACTGTCACGGTGCTGGAATCGCCAAAGTAGTTCTGGTCCCAGACGGAGTCCAGCAGCTCGTCGCGAGTGAAGGTGCGCCCGGGATGAGCCATGAGATGATGCAGAAGGTCGAACTCCTTCGGCGTCAGGGCGATTGGCACGTCACGGACTTGGCAAGTCCGGGTGCGTGCATCCAGCACGATCTCCCCGCCACGCAGCCGTCCATCGGGCCGGGGCGGCTGCGTGTCGATTCGGACCCGACGAAGCTGCGCCTTGACTCGGGCGACCAGCTCGCCCGGGCTGAACGGCTTGACCACGTAGTCATCAGCGCCCACGCCTAGCCCGCCGATGCGGTCCGGCTCCTCGCCTCGCGCAGTCAGCAGAATGATCGGCATGGTGGCCGAGGCCTCGCGACGTAAGCGACGACAGACCTCGACTCCGTCCATGCCCGGCAGCATGATGTCCAGGACGATCAGGTCTGGCGGGCGATCACGATCGAGCGCGACTGCCAACGCGCGGATCCCGTCGGCGGCCGTAACGACGCGGAACCCCTCACGGACCAGGTAGCGCTGGACCATGTCGACGACGATCGGCTCGTCGTCGACCACCAGGATGGTTGGCTTGTCGTCGCTCAGCGCCTTGGGGTGCACCTATGGCTGGATCGGGCACAGGAAGTCGTTCGCCGCCACGCGGGTAACGGTCACGTCGCCTGCAAGCTCCGCAGCAAGGACGGCTGCTTCTGACGTCAGCAGGTAAGGCGTGACGTTGAAAATCACCGCAAAGAACTTCCAGTGGCCGCCATGATAGCCCACGGCGCCGGGGGCGACGGCGACGACCCCCTTCTGGCCTGCGGCGGCACCGCCGGGAAAACCATAGAAATCGTCCCTGCCCTCCTGAGGTGTGGTCGATGGCGGGACGACGGTGCGGACAACGCCGCCGTTGTAGAAACAACACCCGTCGGGGAAGACGAACGGCGGAGCGTCGGCCTTGGCCACGCTCGAGGAACCGACGAGGGCGAGCGCCAGGACCAATATAACGGCATGCTTCACTGACCTACTCCTTTCGACGTGAGTTCTTTCGGCGCCCGTGTGCTTGCCCCCACTATAGGTCAGGGAGCCTGCGCCGTCCTTACGAAGCTTACGCCTGCCCTTGTGCAAGCGCGCTAGGTGGGGGCCTTAATGTTTGTAAGGACCGGGCGACCCGCAAGTGGGAAGATGGACCCGAGAGGTGGGCGCCACAACAGAAGGCGCCTGCGCTCAGACACACGGAATCGGGAGGAGAACTCGATGCGGAAGTTGGTCTTGCGACGACTTGACCTGGCGCTAATGATCGGCTTGCTCGCTGTCTCGGCAGTTGGTGGGCCGCTGCCTGCCTCTGCCGACATGATGGGCACGTTCAACGCGCCGTTGACCGGCCAGGGGATGTATTCCGGCCGCGACCTGAGCGGCAGTGCGCTCGGCTCGCTGGCCGAGGGAGTGGTGCTGGTACAGGTGCTGGGGCTTCCAGCGACCGAGGGCGACAAGGCATACGTTGGCTGGCTCGTCGATCCGGATATGGGACAGAAGCTGAACACCGGAGCCTTGAAGCCGGTCGGCGCCGCTGGCGCCTATACGGGCGTCTACACGGCGGGTAAGGCGCTGAGCGGCTTCAAGATGTTCGCGCTCACCATCGAGCCCGGTATGAACATGTCAAACGAGCCGGCTGGCGAGATCGTGCTGGCGGGGCCGCTCTAGATGGCCGCCGCAGTCCTGCGAAGTAGGGTGGGCTGGGCGCTGGTGGCGATCGTCGCCGCCAGCGCCGTGCCCGTGGCCTGGTATCTGGGCTCACCACTCTTCACGAATACGATGGTCCAGGAGAGCTTCCCGGGCGGCGCGATGTCCGCGACGAGCGCTCCGGGAGCCGAGTCGGCTGTGGCTGCCCCCAACCCGGCCGGCCCGATCGCCGTGGGCAGCGGACAGTTCGGCATGATCGACGCGGTCCACAAGGGCGAGGGCACAGCCGCGGTGTTCAAGCTGCCGAATGGCGGGCGCGTGCTGCGCCTGGAGGGGTTCAGAGTCACCAACGGCCCCGACCTGTTCGTCTACCTGTCAGGCCATCCCGCCCCGCGGGACAGCCGACAGCTTCACGAGGGTGGGGCGTTCGAGATCGCCCGGCTCAAGGGGAACGTCGGCGACCAGAACTACGAACTGCCGGCAGACCTGGACCTCTCGGCGGTCAAGTCGGTGGTG
>DASPXK010000274.1:0-9605 GCA_035637315.1 Chloroflexota bacterium | reverse complement strand
CAGAGAGAAAGTAGGCATCCCATACGGTGCCCGGAGAGTGGGTGACCTGCCCCGCGAACCAGTCGCCCACCAGCTTCTGCTCATCCCAGAGGTGGACTACTCGCGGGTCCGTCAGGCCGCCGCCGTCCCACCCTGCTCGGCTGTCGCCGAGCAGCATGTTGAACCAGATCGCGTAGACGCGCAGGTGAGCGGAAGGATTCTTGTCGAGTATGTCTTGTTGCACCCAACGGGCGCCGGCACGACAGGTCGGTCAAGTCGGGGACACGAGCAGGATGACTCTGGTATCGCCTACGTCCTGGTTGAACCTCGCCTGCAGCTCGCCGATGCTTTGCAGGTCCCGCAGGCTGCCAGCCGGCTTCGCTGCTGGCTCTCGGGCTAGACTGCAGCCAGACAGGAAGGCTGCGAGCAGCAGCAGCGACGAGAGCCTGGCGAACAGTTTCATGGGTCGTTCTCCATCCTAGGGCGCGGCCCAGGCCCGTTTCAACGCCTGAGCAGTCCGCCCAATGTCAGCCAGTAGAAGACGACATAGGCGCCTGTGATGAGCAACAAGAGGGCGCTGGCAGACTCAACGTAGCGGCCCAATCGCCTGGTCGGACCCAGCGCGACTCGTTTGAGCCAGGCTGCCAGCAAGGTGAGAGTCGTCAGCACCAGGCCCATGCCCAGACCGTAGAGGACGAACTGGAAGAGCCCGGCCGCAAGCCCTTGCACGGTGAAGGCGCTTCCGACCACGGCCAGGAAGATCGGCAGGGTGCAGGACAGAGACGTGAGGGCAAAGGCCAGGCCGTAGCCGAAGTACCCCACGATCCCCGAGCGTCCAGCCAGCCCACCCATGCTGCCCGCCAGGCGGTGAGGTAAGCCGGCGTAGAGCGGGCTGCCAGACAGCATCCGACCTCCGGCCAGGATCAGCAGCACCCCCACCGCCAGGCTGCCCCAAGGAAAATACTGGCCCACGGCCACCCTTGCCGCGCCGAGCAGCAGCCCAGCGGCTCCAAAGAAGAGCACGAAGCTGGCGGTCATCGTCCCGCTCACCACCAAGGCTCGGGCGAGCGGGCGTCGATCCCCCGCCTCAGTCTCGCTGGTGCCGAGGTAGAGCCCGAAGTAAGCCGGGAGCAGGGCGAAGCCACACGGATTGACCGCCGCGACCATACCGGCCCCGAAAGCGAACCCGAGCGGCAGGGCCGCGCCCAGGTCTCGAAGGAGTTCGGAAGAGCTGCCAGAGAAGCCGGCGAGGGCGAGCGTGAGCGAACCACCATCGGGCCCGGCCAGGAGTGCAGCGACAATCGCCGCGGCCAGGGCCAGCAGGGCCCCGAGGGCTCCCGCATGATCTCGGCTGCGTGTCAGCCATCCACCTGGAGCTGTCCGGAACATGGTCTTTTCCACGCCTCGAGTCGGTCGTTCGCAGCTACTCGCGCCGAGCCTATCGGACGTGATCTGTCACGCTCACTCCATCGAGGGCGCGATGAATCGTGCCCCTACGGTCCTCTGTCCCGGGCTACCGCCCGAGCCTGCCTGCTGCGCCAGCCGACGAAGGTCAGCACCAGAAAAACAGCCAGCGCAGGAAACAAGATGAGGTCGAGGTTTCGTGTCAGCGCCCCGAGACCGGCAGCGACGAGCAGCGCCACCAGCAGCGGAGTCAGGATGCCGACACAGCACAGGGCGGTGATGACCGAGCCCGCCGCGCCGATCGGAAAGAGCCACCTCATCGTCGGCGCCCCGAGCCGGCAGCGCTCTGTTCGTGCCGAGCGGTCGCTGCGGCCGGATCGACATCCTCGACCTGGGAGCGAGCGGGGGGAGCGGCGGCATGGGTGTCACAGGACCCGGCGAGACAACCGCTCGAGCGCCGTCGCCAGGTGAAGACCGCGATCACGATGACTGCCACGGCCGCGGCGGCGGCGATGAGCACCACCTGTCCGGTCACGAGCGCCAGGGCGGGGAGCGCGAGGACGAGCAGGGGCCCTGCACAGCAGATCGCCATGATAGCGGCCATGCCGAATCCGGCCGCCGCGTCAGTCTTGTTCATCGCTCGTCCTCGCCGTGATCGGCCTCTCCCGCTACTCAGCGCAGCAGGAGAGCTTGTGCGGGTCCTTGTAGCGAGAGGTCGCCACGATCTTGAGCGCCTCGGCCATCGTCGGATAGACGTGGACCAGTTCGATAAAGTCATGGATCGTCGCTCCGAGTCGGAGTCCCATCGCCGCCTCGTGAATGACCTCGCCCGCGTCTCGCATGACCAGCGAGACGCCAAGGACCTGGTCCGTGTCTGCGTCGATCACCATCTTCGCGATGCCGCGGGTGTCGCGCACAGCGCCCGCCCGCGGGACCAGCTCGACCGGGATCGTGTTGCACCAGCAGCGGTGCCCGAGGCCGATCGCTTCGGCGTCGGTCAGCCCGACGACGGCCACCTGCGGGTCGGTGAAGATGGTGCGTGGGATTACCGCGTGGTCGACTGCGCGGCGCTCGCCGTTGAGCGCGTTGCTGGCCGCGATGCCGCCATCATGGGCGCCGACCGGCGTGGCCAGCTGGCTACCAGTGAATCGCCCGATGACGTCGCCGGCTGCCCAGATGTATGGCACGTTGGTGCGAAGCTGGTCACTGACTGGGACGAAGCCGCGCTCGTCCAGCTCGACGCGGACTTTATCGAGCCCGATCCCATCGGTGTTCGGAGCGCGGCCCGTGGCAACCAGCAGGCGCTGTGCGCGGAAGCGCTGCTCCAGCCCAGACCGTTCGGCGACGACGATGATCTCGTCGCCTTCCTGCAGAACGCGCCTTACGGCGACGCCAGTGACGAGGTTGACGCCCTCCGATCGGAGCGCCTCCGTCACGGCCAGCGAGACCTCAGGCTCGTAGTCCTTGAGGATCTTGTGGCTGCGCTCGAGGATGGTGACCTGACAGCCGAAGCGGTGGAACATCTGGCCCAGCTCCAGCGCGATGTACCCGCCGCCAACGATGACCAGTGAGCCGGGCAGCTCGAACAGCTCCTGGGGCTCACCGGAGGTCAGGAGATCGGACGTCAGATAGGGAACGTCGGCGAGGCCCTCGATGGGCGGGACGGTTGGCCGCGCGCCAGTGGCGATGAGGAACTGGTCTGCCTCCAGTACGCGTCCATTGGCGGAAATAGCGTGCTCTCCAACAAACGCGGCGTGGCCTTCGTACACCTTGATCAGGTCGGCGTCCTCCACGATCGACCTGTACTTGCGGTCGCGATAGTCGTGGACGAGCTGGGCTTTCTGGCGGACGAGCTCGTTGAAGTCAATGTCGATCCTGGCTGGACGGAGCCCGGGGTAACGCGGGTGCTGGGCTTCCCAGACGATGCGGGCGGCCTCGATGAGGTTCTTGCTGGGCAGGCAGCCACGGTTGACGCAGGTCCCGCCGAGGGTCCGCGACTCGGTCATGACAGCCGTCTTGCCCAGCTCGGCGGCTCGCAACGCGGCCGCGAAGGCGGTCGACCCAGAGCCGAGGATCACCAGATCGAAGCGCTCGGACATGCGCAGCTCACTCCGCCGTCCCGGCCTGGGTGGCCGGGACCGGCTGTTCGGCCTCCTCCTCGAGATCGTGAAGGGTGGCACCCGGCACGTCAGGGCTGACGAGCGCGCAGGAGAGCAGCTCGCGAGCGTGGTCGGCCATCAGGTCCTGAGCGATTCGCAGCAGGGCTCGCACGCGATCGTCGGCCAGGCGGTAGTAGACGTTGCGTCCGTCACGCCGGGTCCTGACGTAGCCGCAGTGGCGCAGACAGCCGAGGTGGGTCGAGACTCGCCCCTGTGGGCTGCCGATGGCGGCCACTAGCTCGGAGACGGTCTTCTCGCCATCGAGCAACAGCTCGAGGATGAGCACGCGCGTCGCGTCGTCGAGCCCGGAGAAGAACCGCGCCAGCATGGCCGCCCGGTCACGGACCGCTGGAGAAATCATCGACTGCGAAACCGCCATGCATCCGCCCTCTCGTTTCGGATATACGAATGCGAGTATATTTTGGATCCAGAGCTGCCGACAAGGCGGCTGATCGTTCGGCGCGACTGGATCGGCGACGGCTCAGGCGGCCTCGAGCGCCACCGGGGCGGGCTCGCTGGGCACTCCCCTTCCGACGCTCTGGAGCGCATCGAACAGGATCGCGGGTCGATCGCCGATGGAGTTGAGGAAGATGCTGGTCACGCTCAGGGCCATCGCGGCCATGGCCCAGACGGGATAGACCAGCCCCGTCGCCGCGGCCGGGACGCCGATGCCGTTGAAGAGGAAAGCTAGGGCGACGTTCTGCTTGGTCTTGCGGTAGCTGCGGATGCTGAGGTCGCGGGCGGTGAGCACCAGCTCGAGGCGCTCGCGGACGATGATGATGTCGGAGGACTCGATGGCGATATCTGTGCCCCGACCCATGGCCACGCCCACGTCTGCCTGCATCAGCGCCGGGGCATCGTTGATCCCGTCGCCCACCATGGCGACGCGGCCTTTCAGCTGCAGTTCGCGGACGATCTCGGCCTTCTGGCCGGGCAGCACGCCCGCCCGCACGTCCTCGATCCCAAGCTGGCTTGCGACCAGTTTCGCCGCACGCCGGTTGTCCCCGGTCACCAGGATCGGAGTCAGGCCGGCCTGGCGCATCGCCGCCATCGCCGCGGACGCATCGGCCCGAAGGCGATCTCCGAGGGCAATTGCGCCGAGGAGCGTCCCATCCCGGCTGACCGCGATGACGGTTCGCCCGGCCGTTTCGAGCTCCTGGATGCGTGCTGCCAGTGTTGCCAGGTCGACGCCCTCTGCCTCGAGGAACTGGGGCCGACCGACCAGGACGCGGTCCCCTTCGATCAACGCGGCGACGCCGCGGCCGGTGAAGGACTGGAAGTCCGCGACCTTGGGGAGGTCCAGGTTGCGCTCGAGCGCTGCGCTCAGCACCGCCTGCCCGAGCGGGTGCTCTGAGGAGGCTTCGGCCGCTGCCGCCGTGGCGAGTAGCTGCTCCGGGTCGCCCAGCGCTTCGATCTCCTGGACCGTGGGCTTGCCCTCGGTCAAGGTGCCGGTCTTATCCAGCACGATCGAGCGCACAGACCCAAACGCCTGGAACGCCTCGCCGGTGCGCATGATGATGCCCTGGTCAGCGGCCGCGCCTGCCCCGCGCACGATCGCCAGGGGCGCTGCGATCCCCACCGCGCAGGGGTAGCCCATCACCAGGACGCTGAGCGCGGCAAAGACGCCCCGCTGCGTGTCAGCCTGGCCGGTGAGCAGCCAGGTGCCCAGGCTCCAGCCCAGGAGCGACAGGACCGCGACGGTCAGCACGGTCGGGGTGTACACGACGAGGATGCGATCGACCAGGTGCAGCAGGCCGGGCTTGAGGGCCCGCGCGTCCTCGATGTGGCGGATCACCTGCTGGAGGAAGGTCCCCTCGCCGACGACGCTGACTTTCACCAGCAGCGTGCCGGTGCCATTGATCGAGGCGCCGATGACCATATCGCCGTCTGTCTTCTCGACCGGGATCGGCTCGCCCGTGACGAAGGACTCGTCGACCGCGGAGTGGCCGCCGACGACCTCACCATCGACCGGGATGCGCTCGCCGGGTCGAATGCGGACCAGGTCACCTACGAACACCTCGGTAATGGGCAAGTCGCGCTCGTACCCATCGCGGACGATCCGCGCCGTCTCCGGCTGCAGGTCGAGCAGTCGCTTGACCGACTGGGAGCTGCGCGTCTTGACCAGGAGCGAGAGGAACTCCGAGAACACGTGGTAATTGACCACTAGCACCGCGACCGCGAAGAACGGCGCGGTGGGGAAACCGGGCGGTCGCAGGATGAGGCCGATCAGCCCGCCAGCGATGCCGGCGAAGGCCCCGATCTCCAGCATGACATGCTGATTGAGGATCCCGCGCCGCAGCGACTGGACGGCCATCACCAGGATGTGCCGCGCGAGGCCGAAGACGACCAGAAAGGCGAACGCGCCGAGCACCCACGCCAGCGCCTCCTGCAGCAGCCCCTCGGCGTTGACCAAAAGCGCCGCGACCGTCAGGCCCCCTAGTACCAGCGCGCCGACCGCTGCCAGTGCCGTCCCCTGGCCCTTCAGCAGCAGGAAAGCGACGGCGATCAGGGTTGCGCCCACGACGATCGGGATCGCGAGCGACCACAGGTTGGCGAGCTGGGCGATCAGGCCGATGGCGACCAGGCTGAAGCCGATCGCCGCGACCAGGCGGTTGCCTTCGCGGACCAACTCGGCCTCTTCCTCCTCGTAAGGTCGAACCTTGCGCGGGTCCCAGATCGTGTAGCCGATGTCACGCAGGACCTGCAGGAGCTGCTCGGGCCGCACCCGCTTTGGGTCGTAGTCTACGAGCGCCTGCTCGTGGGTGAGGCTGACGGCGACCTTCTCGACGCCTTCCTGGCGGCCGAGAGCCTTCTCGAGGGTGCCCGTGCAGAGCGAGCAGTGCAGTCCGCCGACCTTGGCGCGCAAGCGCGCGCGACCTCCTGGGAGCTCCTCGTCCCAGTACGGCGCGGTTGCAGATGGTTCCTTGAGTGCTGCGCTCATGGTGACACCTCGTAGCCTGCCTGGGTGATGCAGGCGCGGACCGCCTCCTCAGGGGTCTTGGCTGGATCGAAGACCACCCGGACCTCGCCGGCCTGGTGATCCGCCCTTGCCTGCCTGACCCCCTCCAGTTGGCCGAGCGCCCGCTGAATGCGGCTCTCACACGCCGTGCACGTCATGCCGCCCACCCGCAAAATGATCTGCTCCATTGCTCAGAGACCTCCTTTACGTCTCCTGGTAGCTCCAATCTACAACCTTGCCCTTAGGGCAATGTCAAGGTATGATGGGGACGGTATGGAGAGGACGGGAAGAACCATCACGGTTGGCCAGGCTGCCCGCCGCAGCGGGTTGACCCCGAAGGCCATCCGCCTCTACGAGTCCCGCCGGTTGCTGCCACGGGCAGAGCGAACAGAATCGGGCTACCGCACCTACTCGCAGCGCGATGTTGACGTGCTGCGCTTCATCCGACGGGCCAAAAGCCTCGGGCTTCGGCTTCAGGAGATCAAGGAGATCATCGAGCTCGAGCGGGCGGGCACGCAGCCCTGTGACACGGTACTCGAGCTTTTGGGGTCACACATCCGGGAGATCGACCGGACGATGGCCGACCTTCGGGCGTTGCGCCGTGCCTTGGTGCAGGCGCGGGATGCCGCGGCGGCGACCAGCCAGCGCGGCGAGGGCGCGCTTGTCTGCCGCATCATCGAGTCGGAGCCAGAGGGCCATTAGCCTCGGCCCTGTCGAACTGCCAGGGAACTCCGGTTCCCACTATCCGGCGATTCCGCCCGCACCTGCTTGCTCCACGGCAACCTTGACCTTGAAGCTAGCTCCAAGGTTTATAGTGGCGCTGGATGGTACACATGCGCGCTAACCACAGGGGCCGAGGGTTCCGCATCGGTGAGCTGGCTGCTCGTGCGGGGACCACGGCTGACACGGTCCGATACTACGAGCAGCTCGGTCTCCTGGAGGCGGCTACTCGGAGCGAGGGTGGTTACCGTCTGTATGGTCAGGTCGAGCTCGGCAGGCTGCAGTTCATTCGACGCGCCAAACAGCTCGGCCTAACGCTTGACGAGATCCGTGGCCTGCTCGGCCTGGCCGAAGAGGGTGCGTGTCGGCCATTGCGGAAGCAAGTCGCGGAGCTGCTGCGCCGCAAGATCGAGGACTCTGAGGCCAAGCTCGCCGAGCTGACTGCGTTCAAGGCGAGCTTGGAGGAGCGCTATCAGCTCGCCCTACAGAGTGAGGACCAACCAGCCTGTGGCTGTTCTGCCTTCCCAGCAGACTGTGCCTGCCTGCCTATACCGCTCGAGGAGGTGACCCGATCAGTATGAACGGCCTCGCCCAAAGCGGCGAGCGACCGCGATTGTCAACAGCCAGCGCCGTCAGTTGTGCGAGAAGGAGACGACGATGAAGACCACTACGACCTCGACCACCACGCAGAACGTTCCGGCCGAGGCAGACGAGCTTCCGGTGCTGACCGCCGGGTGCGGCTGTGGCTGCGATGGAAGCTGTGGCTGTGGGTCCGGGCGGGCTCAGCCGGTCGCTGAGCCGTCCTGCGCGTGCGGCTGCACGCCCAAGACACACTGACACGACAGCAACACCCCAACATGGCTCGAGGGAGGTGGGGTTATCCGCACCTCCGTTCGAGCCTCAGCCGAGCAGGCCGCCGTACGTCAGCCAGTAATTGACGACGTACAGCCCGGCCCCGATCAGGAATGCGGCCGCCAGGCGGTGGACGTACGGCACGACGCGGCGGACCGAGCGGTGCACCGCAGCCTCAAAGAACGCCGCCGCCAGGATGACCGCGGTCAGCACGCTGCCCATGCCCAGCGCGTAGCTGACGAACTGCCCGACGGCCGCGACCAGACCGCCGGCGGCCAGCGCGGAGCCGGCGACGACCAGGAAGATCGGCAGGGTGCAGGCCAGCGAGCAGACCGCGTAGGCGACGCCGAACAGAAAGAGCGAACGCAGGTCATCGCCCAGCTGAACCTGCCCCATCGCCCGGCTGGCGGCGAGAATCCCGAGCGGGCGGTTCGAGAGCGCCAACCATGCGCCGAGTCCGGCCAAGAGCACGCCGATCACCAGACCCCCAACGGGAAAGGCGGTCGCCAGCGCCCGGCCGCCGGTCCCGATAATGAGGCCGACGACGGCGAACAGGGCGACGAAGCCGAGCGTGGCCATCAGGCCGAGCACCAGCGCCTTACCAGCCCGCTGCCAACCGGATAGCTCGGCCGCCTCGCCGCGCCCCAGATAGAAGGCCACCAGTGATGGCAAGAGCAGCACCCCGCACGGGTTGGCGGTGGCCACCATGCCAGCCCCAAAGGCATAGCCCAGGGGCAGGAGGTTGGCGAGCGTCGACATCCCGCCCTGGAGGGCGTAGACGCGGTTGCCGGCCGAGATCAAAACGCCGCCCAGAGCCAGGCCGAGCAGCAGGAAGGCAACCCCCTGCCACTCGATGCCGGGGCGGCGCTCTGTCCCCGCCGCGGCCTCAGCCGTGGTCATCGCTGAAGGAGGTCCTCGAACACCCGCGTCCAGGTCTCGGAGCTGTTAACCCCGTAGCCTCGCTGGAAGGTGATGATGCCATGGCGGTCGATCGCATACTTGATGGCGGTCGAGATCACGTTATAGCGTTCCAGGACATCGCGCTCGGCCAGCGTCACCGTCCACGGATAACCCATCGCTTGGTGGTACGCCGCCACGATATCCGGACCCTCCGTGGGATCGATCCCGACCGCCACGAAATTGACCCGCTCGGCGTAGCCGGGGTAGAGGTCCTTGAGGAGCCGAAACTCGGCTCGACACGTCGTACACCAGGTCGTGAAGAAGTAGAGGATGAACGGCTTGTCCTGCGCCAGGAGGTCCGCGCTCGTGAGCGCCTGGGCATCCAGCGTCGTCACCGTGAAGTCCGGGGCGCGCTGGCCGACCTCGAGGCCGACCGCCGGCTCGGGCGCGGCCTGTCGAACGCTCGTATCGACGGGCGCCCCGGTCGCTGTGCGAGCGCCGCCGAGGGCCCACGCGGCTAGCAGAGCGCTGACCAGCAGCAGGGCGATCCCGATCGAAAGCTGCGGCCGTTCAGCCTTTCGCGGGTTGCTCACACATCACCTCCTCGGCTCGCCTCCGGAATACGACGCGGC
>DASPXK010000273.1:0-5146 GCA_035637315.1 Chloroflexota bacterium | reverse complement strand
CGCCCCTGGCCCTGCGCTGGGTGGGCCTGGAGCCGCACGACAGCATCACTGCCGGGCTCGAGTTGGCCGAGGCCAGGAGCGCCGACGAGGCGAGGCGTGTCCATCGCGGCTGGCAGCTCTCCGGCCAGGACCCCGGCTTCGCCGACGTCGAGGGGCACATTGGGTACCAGATGCGCGGGCGGGTCCCGCGGCGCGGCAGGGTGACCCGCGGCTACCGCGTCGCGAGCGACCCCGCCGACCAGTGGGGCGAGCCGCTGCCGTTCGAGGTCCTGCCCGCGATGGCCGATCCGCCTCGCGGCTGGATCGGCTCGGCCAATCAACGCCCACACCCGCCCAGCAGCAGCCTACCGTTGTATGGCGCGTATGGCGACGGTTACCGTGGCCGGCGAATGCGGACGCTGATCGAGAGCGGCAGCGGCTACGTGCTGGCCGACATGGGCCGCTTTCAGAACGACGTTTACTCCGAGCGGGCAGCGGAGCTGAAGGACCGACTGGCGGAGCTGTTGGTCTACGACGAAAAAAACACCAGAGCGGATGGAACTGTCAGCACGCTCTCCACGGTCGCGCGTGGCCCGTCGATACTGGCACGCGCGGCTCGGCTGCTGCGACGCTGGGACTGCCGCTTCACGCTTGACAGCGTCGCGGCCTCGATCTTCGCAGTGTTCTGGTGGCGATGGACCGAGCGGGTCGCCGCCGCCCGCTTCCCGGAGCATCTCACCAACGCCGCGGCGGGGGCTGCCGGCGCCGTCGCCCACGACCTGTTGCTTGAGGGCGATTTCGGCTGGTTCCCCTCACCCCCGGCCCCTCTCCCACAAGAGGAGAGGGGTGTAGGGGCGAACAGCGTTCGCCCGCCCCTCCCCCTCAACGGGGGTGGGGTTGGGGAGAGGGTGGCCACAGAGGCGCGCGCGGCGATGGCTGAGGCCCTGGCCTGGCTTGACGAGCGCCTTGGCTCTGACTGGCGGCGCTGGACCTGGGGTCGCCTTCACCCGCTCACCCTCAGCCACCCGCTCTCGGCCGGCTGCCCCGTCTTCGCCGAGTTGTTCGACATCGGGCCGCGGCCCTGCCCGGGCAGTCAAGGCGTGCTCAATCAGAACGGCTTTCGGGTCGGCGATCGCTTCGCCGCCGTCTCGGGTCCCCATTACCGGTTCCTGTGCGACCTCGCCGAGCCTGGCCTGGCCGAGGGCACCAACACGGCCGGCAACTCTGGCAGTCCGGCCAGCCCACACTACGCTGACCAGCTCGCCGACTGGCTGGTCGGCCGCTACCACCAGCTCTGGATGGACCGCGCCACTATCGAGGCGAACGCCGAAGGAAGACTGCGATTGGAGCCGCCAACGAGAAAGAAGAGTGAAGAATGAAGAGTGAAGAGGACCTTCGCGCCCAATTCGACGCCGAGCTGCGGGTGGCTGGACTGGAGTTGTCGGGCGAGGACCGCGAGCGGCTGTTTGTGATGTGGGCTGACCATCTTCCCCACCGCCAGGCGCTTCGCGACGCGGCAGCAAGGCTCGAAGAGGAGCCAACCTTCCTCGAGAAGCCCACCACCTCCGGAGCCTCGTCGTGAGCGCGGACGAGCTGTGTGACCTCGACATCAAGGGAGTCGGCCAGGCGATCCAGCGTCGAGACGTCTCGTCCGTCGAGGCGACCGAAGCGTACCTGAGACGGATCGAGCGCTACGACGGAGTGCTGCGAGCTTACATCACGATCACGGCTGAGGGGGCCCTGGCCCAGGCTCGGGCCGCCGACGAAGAGCTAGCGGCTGGCCATCGCCGGAGCCCCCTGCATGGCGTGCCGCTCGGTCTGAAGGACTTGATCGCCGTGGCTGGCACGCCGATGACGGCTGGCTCACAGGTCCTCGCGGGCCACGTTCCGGAGCGCGACGCTTTCGTCGCCGAGCGGTTGGCCGCGGCAGGCGCGGTTCTCCTCGGCAAGCTCAGCATGCACGAGTTCGCGTTCGGACGCCCCGTTGTCGATGGGCCGCTGGCGACCGGGCGGAACCCGTGGGACCTCTCACGCGTGCCGGCCGGGTCGAGCTCCGGGTCGGCCGTTGCCGTCGCGGCCGGCCTGTGCGCCGGGGCGCTCGGCTCCGACACCGGCGGCTCGATCCGCGGGCCGGCTTCCTTTTGCGGCATTGTCGGGCTGAAGCCGACCTACGGTTTGGTCAGTCGGCGCGGCGTCGTGCCGATGTGTTGGTCGCTCGACCACGTTGGGCCGATGACGCGGACCGTCTGGGACACGGCGGTGGTCCTCCAGGCGATCGCTGGCCACGACCCGGAGGACGCCTCGACCTCAACCGCGCGTCCGCCCAGCTACACCCGCTCGCTCGAAGACGGAGTACGTGGACTGCGGCTCGGGCTGCCGCGGCGCTACTACCTTGACTGGCCTGGGCTGCATGAAGACGTGCGGCGCGCCGCCGAGGCGGCTTTCGGCGAGCTCGAGCGTCAGGGGGCTCGGATCGAGGATGTGGATGCGCCGACTCTCGACCTGGCGCCGGCGATCTGGTCCCCGTTCCTGGCCGAGATGTACGAGTACCACGCGCCCACGGCTCGCGAGCGGCCGCGGGATTACCACGACATGACCCGCCCGCGGCTTTACATGGGCGCGCTGTTCACGGCTCAGGACCTGCTCCATGCCCAACGCCTCAGGGCCCGCCTGGCTCGCGAGGTGGCCGACATCCTCAGGCGCGTCGACGCGCTCATCTTCCCGGGCCAGGCCGAGCCGGCGACTCGCTTCGCCGACGTCAAGTACACCGAGCTGATCGGGCCGTCGATTCGCTATACGCTGCCATGGAATCTGCTCGGCCTGCCCGCCATCTGCGTGCCGTGCGGCTTTAGCCGCGGCGGCCTACCTGTCGCGATACAGGTCGTCGGCCGTCCGTTCGACGAGCCGACCGTGCTGCGGGTCGCGCGGGCCTACGAGCGCGCCACCGAGTGGCACACTCGTCGGCCCGAGCCGGCCGGCTGGGTCTTGAGCTAGAAGAACAAAGCTTCCCAACCCAGTGCGTCTCCTGCTGGCCCTGGTCGCCGCGCTCACGCTCGCCATGCCCTCGACTGCCTGGGCGCATAGCGATCTGCAGCGGGCCGAGCCGGCGCCGGGCTCGGCCGTGCGGGTCCCCCCCGCCGAGCTGTGGTTGCGCTTCAGCGAACCGCTCGACGCATGGGCCACCCGAGTGGAGGTCGTCGACGAGCGCGGGGCTCGGGTGGACCGGGCCGACCTCACGCTGGGCCCGCCGAACGATCGGGTCGCGCTGGTCGGCCTGGTCGATCTGGGTGAGGGCGTCTACAGCGTCCGCTGGTCGACCCTTTCGCAGATCGACGGCCACCGTTGGCAGGGCGTGTACCGCTTCGCCGTCGGGCGGATCCCGCCCCTGACCACCGAGGTGCCTCCTCCGCTCCCTTCGGCGCTCGAGCTGGCGGTCCAGTGGTTTGCCCTGGTGGCGACGGCGCTGGTGGTCGGCGGGCTGGTATTTCGAACCGTGGTGCTCGACCCGGCCCTGGCCAGTCGAGCGGATCCAGGCGTCCTGGATTGGGCCGTGGTCGCGCTGCGCCGGGCGCTCTGGTTTCTTGGCGCCGCGAGCGCAGCTGAGTTGGTCGGGTCGCTGGGCCTGCTTGCGGGTCAGCCCGTCCCGCTCGGTAAGGCCGGCGGGCTGGCCCTTCTACGCCTCGCCCTGGTGCCGATGATCGGCTACCTGGCCGCCCCAAGCGCTCCGAGCGGCTCGGCCCCGATGGCTCTGGCGTTCGCGGGCATGCTGATTCTGGCCCGGGGGCAGGTTGGCCACTCGGCGGCTGGAGGTCTGGGACCGGTCCTGCTCGACACCGCCCATCAGGCGGTCGCGTCCGTCTGGCTGGGCGGTACGGCCGCGTTTGCGATCCTGGCACCCAGGCTGCTTCGAGCACGATCGGGGCTCTTGAAGGATATCGTCGTCCGGTTTTCCCGACTCGGGGCTGCTGCGGCTGGACTGGCACTGGTGACCGGCTTTGCCAACGCGTGGTCGCTCGGTCTGGAGTGGCAGCGTCTGCTCGACAGCCGCTACGGACAGACGCTGATCATCAAGCTGGGGCTTATCGCCGTCCTGATCGGCGCGGCCGGGCTGGTGTGGCGACGCTTTCGGACCACCGATTGGCCGCCGGCCCCCGCGCGAGCGCCGATGGCCCTGTCGTTCGAGCTCGTGGTCGGAGCGGCGGTCCTTCTCGCGGCGGCCGGGTTGGCGTTACTGCCGCCCCCGAGCGAGGCAGCCGGCCGATCGCTCGACGTGGCTCGCGGCGGCGAGGGACTGCGAGTCCATCTGGTGCTCGACAGGGTGCGCGTGGGAGTAATCGAGGCTGAGGTGCGCTTGGAGTCGCCCACGGACGTCATGCCAGCCGAAAGCGCGACTTTCCAGCTCGAGACCGAGCCGCTCGACGTGGGTGGGCGAACGGCTGCGGTCTCGGTCCCCGGCACAGATGGCCGCCTCGCCGCCAGCTTCACCGCGTTCGACGGACCAGGCTGGTGGCGGGTCACGGTGCTCACTACCGTCGGCCAGAGCACCATCCGGACACCCTTCGAGCTGCTGGTGCCGGATCCAAATCGGGGTGGGGTTGATCCGCCATTCGGGGATAGCCAGGCCGAGCGACAGTTCGCCCAGACGCTCGATCGAATGGAGGCCCTGCGCGCCGTGCGGCAGCGCGAAGCACTCTCGGATGGCGCGGGTGGTTTGATCATCTCGACCGCCGAGTACGTCGCGCCGGACCGCTTTCGCTTGACCACGCGCGAGGGGGACGAGTCGATCACCGTTGGCGCTGTCCAGATGTTCCGGCGCGCTGGCCAGGACTGGCGCCCGGTCCGACGCAGCACTCCATTCCACTACCCGGCGTACCGCGCTTCATACGAGGGCGCGATCGGCCACCGTCTCGGCCGCGAGGATCGGCTCGAGGGGAGCGCGACTCGAGTCCTGTCCTTCTACGTGCCTCGTGATCGGGCCTGGTACTGCTGGTGGATCGGCGACGACGACGGCCTGGTCCACCAGGAGGCGATGATCGCCCCCGCGCATTACATGACCAGCCGCCTCGATCGGTTCAACGAGCCGAGGAATGAGGAATGAGGAATGAGGAATGAGGAATGAGTGGGCTATAAGGAGCGGAGTCGACCGGGGTGGAGCGAGCGAGCGGAT
>DASPXK010000272.1:0-1638 GCA_035637315.1 Chloroflexota bacterium | reverse complement strand
TCTTCTCGGGGCCCTGGTGGTGGCGATCCTGGTGATCGCGCTGGCCACCGGCGCTGCCACGGCCTTGGCGCGACGACGTCGGGACGTGGCCAGCCTCTCGGCCATCGACTTCGTGCGCAGTTCCTTCGCCAGCCAGCTGAGTCGCGGCGTGCCGATGGACGAGCTCTTCCTTCAGATGGTGGAGGCGCTCCGGGATGGGTTCAAGCTGGATGCAGCGGAGCTCTGGCTCTGCGAGGGGGGCAGCCTGCGACTGGCGGCCCCAGAGCCCCGCGCGCAGTTAAGGGCCATCCCGATAACGCCCGCCGAGGAGACCATCGCCGCCAATGCGCACGTCTCGAGCGCCAGCTGGGCCAGGGTCTGGCTGCCCGCCCTCCTGGAAGGAAGGGACCAGGCGATTCTGCGAGTAGCGCCTGTCAGCAACAGCGGTCAGCTCTTCGGCCTTGTCGTCGCCGAGCGGTCACGCAAAGGCGAAAGCCTTGCTGCCGAAGTCGACGTCACGCTCGAAGAGGTGGCACGCGAGCTGGGCGTGGCGCTGAAGAAGGCGCGCCTGGACTCGTCGCTGCAGGAATCGCTCAAACAGCTCCGCCGGCAGGCGGCCGAGCTGCAGGCGTCGCGGGGGCGGTTGGTCGCCGCCGCCGACGCCGAACGCAGACGCATCGAGCGCAACCTTCACGACGGCGCACAGCAGCACCTGGTGGCCCTATCCGTCAAGGTGCGGTTGCTCGAGCAGTTCGCCGAGCGCGATCCCGAGCGGGCCAGGTCGCTGATGAACCAGCTCCAGGATGACGTCAGGTCGGCCATCGAAGAGCTCCGGTCGCTGGCGCATGGAATCTACCCACCGCTGCTCTCCAGCGCCGGGCTCGGCGTGGCGATGAGTGCCGCGTGCCGGCGGGCGCCGCTTCCGGCCAGTCTCGAGGCTGATGGCGTCGGCAGGTACGCACCCGAGATCGAAGCGGCTGTGTATTTCTGCTGCCTCGAGGCCATGCAGAACGCCGCCAAGCACGCAGGCGCTGAGGCCACTGCCCGAGTAAGGATTTGGGAGGACGCGGGCGGTCTGCTGTTCGAGGTTTGCGATGACGGCGCGGGCTTTGAAGCCGGTCGGCTTGGTGACGGCGCCGGCCTCACCAACATGCGCGACCGCCTGGGAGCGGTTGGCGGCACCCTGCGAGTGGAATCAGACGGACGCGGAACCCGGATCCACGGCGTCGTGCCGGTAAGCGCCGGCAGCGTCGACCCGACCGCGGTCTTCCCCGCCCAGTCCCAGGCATGATCGCCGGCTATCGGCAGCACGGCATCGGCGTCCATACTGGCTGCGCGCTATTGGTTGCATTTTTTAAGGAGGAACCGTGAACCGTTGGGACTGGCGACGGTGGACCGGTGTCCTCGGACTCGTATATGTGGTGATGCAGGGGGCCGCCCTCATTCTTTTCCTGGTGGCGGGCAACCCTCCTGACTTCGGAGACGCCAACAAGTACGCCAGCTGGATCAATTCCAACGGCGGCCTCTTTATGGGCGACGCCTTCCTGACCAATGTCGCCACCGCTGTCCTACTCATGCAGTTCACAGGCATTCGTGCGGTCATTCGAGGTGCGGGTGAAGACTGGGAGTGGGCGGCCGCCCTCTTCTTCGGCGCCGGTT
>DASPXK010000271.1:0-24671 GCA_035637315.1 Chloroflexota bacterium | reverse complement strand
GCCGGCCAGGTGGGGGGTGATGACTACGTTGTCGAGATCGGCAAAGGGGTGCTGGCGAACAGGCGGCTCGATCTCCACCACGTCGAGCGCCGCGCCAGCGATCCAGCCTTCAACCAGCGCTTTGTGCAAAGCTGGCTCGTCGATCAGCCCGCCGCGGGCCGTGTTGACAATGAACGCGGTCGGCTTCATCAGCCGCAACTCGCCCTCGCCGATGATACCCCGCGTCTCGTCGTTGAGCAGGCAATGAAGGGTGACGAAGTCTGACTCGCGCAGCAGTTGCTCGAGCGACACGTAGCTCACGCCCGCGGAGCTGCTCCAGGTGGTGTCCTGGACCACGTCATGCGCCAGGATGCGCATCTCGAAGCCAGCTGCCCGCTTGGCAACGCCCTTGCCGATGCGGCCGGTCCCGACGATCCCGAGCGTCTTTTGCCAGACATCGTAGCCCGTCGGGCGGTCCCAGACCCCGTTGCGGACCTCACGGTCCTCCTGTGGGATCCGTCGGGCCGCGCCGATCAAAAGGCCGAACGTGGCATCAGCCACCGCGCGATCGTTGGTCCCCGCCCCGATCGTAACAACCACCCCGCGCCGGGTCGCCGCGGAAACGTCGATGGCGTTGTAGCCGACACCCGTGCGGGCCAGAAGCCGAAGCCGGTCGGCGGCCGCGAAGACTCGCTCGGTGAATGGGTCCATCCCGACGATGCCGGCGACTACACCCTTGATCAGGCGAACCATGTCGTCCTCGGTCCGCCGGCCACGATAGACGTCGAAGACCAGCTCGCACCCGGCCTCTTCGAGGGCGCGCACGCTTTTGGCGTCCTCTTTGATTCGCGGGGAAGTGACCAGCAAGCGCGGCATGGCGGCTCCCTTCACGAGTGAAGAGATAAGAGCGAAGAATGAAGAATGAAGAGTGAAGAGTGAAGAATACCCCGAGCTGGGGGCCGCCCGCGAATCCGCAGGTTCGTGCGGCTGAGCGGGCACGATTGGAGAAGCTACATACGTCGGGGACCCGAGGGAGGAAGGATGAACTTGCGGTTTACCGATGACGAACGGGCGCTCCTGGCCGACCTGCTCGACCGGGCCTTTCGCGAGCTGAAGGAGGAGAACAACAAGACCGAGGCGTACGACTACAAGGAGACCTTGAAGACCCGCGAGCGGACCCTTGTGAGGCTGATCGACAAAGTCGGCCAATCGGCGCCGGCCTGAGCGATCCAACGCCCAGCACCTGAAGACCACACATCCGCTATTGGATGCTGTTCATCGCGCGGGCGACCAGGACGGCGATGATGACGAGTGAGGTCACGGCCTGGGCCATCATCAGCAGCTTGCCTCGCCAGGACAGGAGGAGCGTGTCGGTCGGACTGATGGCCGTGCTGGTGTTGAAGGCCAGGAAGAGGTAATCGAAGAACTCCGGGCTCCACCTTTTCCAGCCCGCGATGTCGTTCGCCCGCTGGGGGAACAGGAAGTCGTCACGCTCGGGTCGTTCGCTGTGGCAGAGGACTCGTCCGCCACTGTCAATGAACCAGTACCAAACCGAGAAGACGAGGACGTTGATTATCCAGAGCAGGAAGCCGTCGCCCAGTAAGGCGATCCCCGTGTCGGGACGCGGCAGCTTGGCCGTGAAGATCAGCGCCCCGACCGTCACAACGAGATTCAATGTGACAACCGTGATGTTCGCAAGGTAGAGCCGGTAGAGGCCGCGCTGCCATCCCAGAATGGACAGCGCCAGCGCGCACAAGATCATGGCCCGCTGCAAGCCGACGACGGCGTCGTCGGCGCCTTGGAGCGGTGCCTGGTTGGGCAGCAGGTTGGAGATGCTGACCGTATCGGATAGCAGATCGTCGAGCACGGTTACCAGGAAGAGCGTGAGGAGGATGAGCCAGTGCTCAGACAGTCGGCTCCGAACGGTATTCACGACTTCGCGCACGGCCAGTCCCGCCTCCGGCCTCTAATAGCGGTCCGAGCTTGCAGCTCATGCGGCCGCCGGTCGGTCGGAAGGATACGACCATCGCCGGTTCGTCGCACAGCCAGCGCGCGCCAGCCGGCGCATACCTGGGCCAGCAGAATCGCCACCCAGCCCAGGTCAGCGGAGCTGTTCCAGAAAGGCGACCAGCGCGTTCGTTTCGTCCGGCTGGAGCGCCGCGCCGTAGGCGGGCATGTTGCGGCCGCCGTTGAGGGTCCGCGAGACGAGCTGGTCTCGCGACAAGCGGCTGCCCACCTCGGTCAGGTCCGGACCGCGCTGGCCGCCGCCGCCGGCGATGGCGTGGCACGCGTGGCAGCCCTTGGCGTCGAACAGCTGGGCGCCTGTGGCTGTGTCTCCGGTCAGGTGGCCGGTGACCGTTTCGGGCAGCGGGCCAGCGTCCAGCGCCGGAGACCACGGCGCCATATGGCCCTCCCAGACGAGAACCACCACCGCAAGCCCGGATAGACCCACGATCGCAGTCGCCCAGGGTCGCCGCTCGGCGCTCCGCTCGCCGCTTGGCGCCAGGAACGGCAGGGCCAACAGGAACAGCCCCATGAGCAATGGAAATCCGACGATGAACCAGTCCTCCACGCTCGCAGGTAGCAGGGCCAGCAGCGCGAAATACCACAGGAAGTACCAGTCCGGGCGCGGGTCGGCCGGGACGATCGTCGGGTCGGCTGGCTTCCCCAGTTCGGGCGGTCCCGGCACGATCGACAGCAGGAGCACGATCGAGCCGACGGCCAGCGCAAAGACAACGTCCTTCCAGGCCGCGTCCGGCCAGAACGGGATGCCTTCGCGGCGCAGCAGGTCGGCGTAGCGCTGTCGGTAGCTAGCCCGATCCACTGGGTCGC
The DNA here is from genome assembly GCA_035637315.1 of Chloroflexota bacterium. Lineage (GTDB taxonomy): Bacteria > Chloroflexota > UBA6077 > UBA6077 > JACCZL01 > DASPXK01. The sequence continues at coordinate 21,860 of DASPXK010000271.1, read as the reverse complement.
CCGGCTGCGGCGGCTCGGAGATGCCATGCCGAATCACCAGATACAAGTGCACGCCGATCAGCATGAACATCAGGGCCGGGAACAGGAAGACGTGGGTGGCGTAGAAACGGGTGAGCGTGGCCCCTCCAACCGTCTGGCCGGCCACCAGGATCTGCGCAAAGACCTCGCCGATCAACGGCACACGGGCGGCCTGGGCGGCCGCCACGACGACGGCCCAGTAGGCATCCTGATCCCACCTCAGGAGCTGGCCGCTGAAGGCCATCCCCAGCGTGAGGATGAAGAGCAAAGCTCCGCTGAGCCAGTTGAGCTCGCGTGGGAACTTGTAGCTCCCCATCAGAAACGTGCGGGCCATGTGAATGGCGATCAGCACCACCATCGCCGAGGCGCCCCAGTAGTGGATGCCGCGCACCACGCTGCCGAGGACTGCCTCATGGGTGATGAACTGGAGGCTATCGGCGGCACTGTTCGGCGCGGGCACGTAGCTGAACGCCAGAGCCACTCCCGTGATGACCTGGACGACGAAGGCCACAAGGGTGGCGCTGCCGAACACGTACCACCAGTTGGTGCGCGGGACCGGGTGCTCGACGATCGGCAGGATCGTGCTCGAGATCCCAAGTCGATCGTCTAGCCAGCGATACGCTTGCCTGAGCAGCCTCATCCTGCTTCCTTGCGTACAACCGCCAGCGGCTGAGTCATGATCTCCACCCTGCCGCCCTGGATTCTGACGTCGTACTGCGGAAGCGGACGGGGAGGCGGCCCGGCCGCGACCCGACCGTCGGCGTAGTAGACACCTCCGTGGCACGGGCAGAGGAATAGCCGCGCTTGCGCCTGCCAGCTGACGGGGCAGCCCAAATGCGTGCAGGTGACGGCGAAGGCTGTGAATCCCGTCTCGCCGGTCCGTCGCAGCCACATGGCCGTCTTGGCCGTCTGCCCGGCCCAGGGGAGCGGGGACGGCTCCTGAAATGCGACCTGGGCCGTATCGCCGACCTTGAAATCGTCGACCCACCCGACGTCACGCCACACGTTACGGACTGGGTGGATGAGTGGGCTGAGCAAATAAGCGACGATCGGGACGCTCATGACAGCGCCGGCCAGCACGCTCAGCCCGATACTCAAGCGACTGAGGAAGCGCCGACGTGTGGCCAGCTCATCCATGCCGCAGCTCTCGGATCCAGCCGCCTAGAGCCACCGCCGCCAACAGCGTTCCGGCCGCGCTCAGGGCCGGGCTGGTCAGCACGCCGAACAGCGTAAGCGTCAGGCCGGCGGCGAGGGCCAGTGGCCAGACGGAGGCTTCCGGAAGCTGGATCTGGGGCTCGCTCACAGCAGGCTCCGCAGGTAGACGATCGAGAAGATCGCCACCCAGACCGCGTCCACGAAGTGCCAGTACAGCGAGACGGCCTCAACCGCGGCGCGACGGGGAAGCCAGGAAGGCTGGCTCAACGTGAGGCCCAGGAGCCCCGCGAGCGCCAGGACGCCGACCGAAACGTGGGCGCCGTGGAAGCCGGTCAGGGTGAAGAACGCCGAGGTGAACAGGTTTCGGCCGATCGTGATGCCCTCGGCGTACAGGCGGGCGTACTCGCTGGCCTGGCCCAGAAGAAAGGCGGCGCCGAGCACGACAGTCGCGCCCAGCCACAGTCGAAAGCCGTGTCGGTCATCGCGCCCCAGTCGTCGGCCCGCGGCGCCGATTGTGGCGCTGCTGGCGAAGAGCGCCACGCTGAAGACGGCGGTGCGCGGCACGTCCAGATCGCTCGGGCGCGGCCCGCCCGGGCTGGCGGTGGCCAGATCGAGGTACGCCACGATGAGCGCACCGAAGAAGGTCGCCTCGGAGAAGATGAACGACAGCATGCCCACCACGGGGCTGGCTAGTTTGGCCTCATCCCGCGAAGCTAGCTCCGCCCCCTCTCCCCCTGAGGGACAGGGGGTTGGGGGTGAGGGCGTCTCCCCCTGAGGGAGAGGGGGATCGGGAACAAGTGCGCTTCGCCGGGTGAGGGTGAGTGGCCGCGCGCTCCGGATTGGCGGGATCGTCTCGAAGTTGTAAGCGGGAGGCGGGGAACTGGTCGCCCACTCGAGGGTCCAGGCGTCCCAGGGATTGGCGCTGGCGGGCTGCCCCCGGCGCAGGCTCTCTCGCAGGTTCCACAGCAGGACCAGCATCGAGGCGGCCATGACGAACGCGCCGACCGTCTCGACGAGGTTCAAGGGCCCCCAGCCTGGCAGGTCTGGATAGGTGTAGACCCGACGCGGCATGCCCATCAGCCCCAGCAGGTGCATGGGGAAGAAGGTCAGGTTGAATCCGACGAACGTCAGCCAGAAGTGCCATTTCCCCAGCCGCTCGTCAAGAAGACGGCCGGCTATCTTCGGGAACCAGTAGTAGGTGGCCGCCAGGATGGCGAAGAACGTCCCCCCGAACAACACGTAGTGCATGTGCGCCACCACGTAGTAGGTGTCCGTGGTCTGCCAATCGATCGGTACGATCGCGAAGTGGACGCCGCTGAGGCCGCCGATGGTGAACATCGCCACGAATCCCACGGCGAACAGCATCGCCGTCGTGAGGCGCAGCCGGCCGCCCCACATGGTCGCCAGCCAGCTAAAGACCTTGATCCCCGTGGGGATGGCGATGACCATGCTGGTCGCGCCGAAAAACGCGTCGGAGATCTGCCCCAGCCCGACCGTGAACATGTGGTGTGCCCACACCAGGAAGCTCAGGAAGGCGATCGCCATCCCGGATGCTATGACGACCGGACGGCCGAAGAGCGGCTTGCGCGAGAAGACCGGGATGATCTCGGAGATCATCCCGAACGCCGGCAGCACCATGATGTAGACCTCGGGGTGCCCGAAGTACCAGAAGAGGTGCTGCCAGAGGACCGGGTCGCCGCCGGCGCCGACGTCGAAGAAGTGGGTGCCGAGACGCCGATCGAAGAGCAACATGACCTGGGCGGCCGTCAAGGCGGGGATCGCGCCGAGGATGAGCAACGCGGTGATCAGCGACATCCAGACGAAGATCGGCAGGCGGAGCATAGTCATGCCCGGCGCGCGCAGCTGCACGACGGTGGTAAGGAGATTGACCGCCGTGGCGATCGTGCCGACGCTCGTCACGATGAGCCCGATCGCCCAGTAGTCGACGCCGCTGCCCGTCGAGTACGGACGCTCGGTCAGTGGGGCGTAGCTGAACCAGCCGGTGTCGGGCGCATCGCCGGCCAGGAAGCCGAAATACAGGACCAGGCCTCCAAACAAAAGCAGCCAGTAGCTGAGGGCGTTCAAGCGCGGGAATGCCATGTCGCGCGCGCCGATCATCAGCGGCACCAGATAGTTGGCGAATCCAAGCAGCATCGGCATGACGACCAGGAAGACCATGGTGGTCCCGTGCATGGTGAAAAGGGCGTTGTAGGCTTGCGGTCCCAGCACCTCAGCCCGCGGCACGGCGAGCTGGAGCCGCATCAGGAGCGCCTCGATCCCGCCCAGGACCAAAAAGACGGCCGTAGTCACCAGGTAGAGGATGCCGATCTCTTTGTGGTCGAGCGTCGTGACCCAGCGCGTGAGGCCGACGCGTTCGGCGCTCGTGGGCCCAGTGTACGGTCTGGCCAACGCCGCCATCGCTACTTCAGGCTCTCCAGATAGTCGACCAGCGCCCGCAGCTCTTCGTCGGCCAGAGCGGCGTAAGCTGGCATCAGCGCGCCCGGCTTAATGGCCTGCGCGTCCTGGATCCAGCGCTGCATGTTCTGGGCTGTGTTCGGCAGGACGCCGGCGCCGAGCGTGGATCGGCCGCCGACGTGGGTGAGATCGGGTCCGAGCTGTCCGCTGGCAGGGGTCCCGCGCACCGTGTGGCAGTTCACGCACGTGTTCTGCAAGAAGACCTGAAGGCCGCGCGTGGTCGGGCCCGCTTCGGCCGGCGCCGCCGCCTCGCGCTGGCGCTCGGCCCAGGCCTCGAATTGTTCGCGCCCTTCGGCCACCACGTACACCCGCATCCAGGCGTGCTGAAGGCCGCAGTACTCGGTGCACGCCCCCTCGTAGGCACCGGGCTGGTCGACCTGGACCCACATGACATTCGTCCGGCTGGGAATTGCGTCCCTCTTCCAACCGAACTGCGGCACCCAGAAACTGTGGATCACGTCCGCCGCCTCGATCTCAAGTTTCAGCGGCGCGCCCGTGGGGAGGTGCAGTTCGTTTGCGGTCCGGATTCCCAGGTCGGGGTACTGGTATTCCCACCACCACTGGTGGCCGACCACTTTGACGCGCAGAGCCGAGGGAGAGGCAGCGTCGACCGCGTTCATCGTCTGGAGCGTTAGCACGAACAGACCGCCCAGCAGCACGGCTGGGAGAATCGTCCAAGCGATCTCGAGTCCGCGACGGCCCTCGACCTCGGATGGCTCCCGCTCGTCGCGGCCGGCGCGGTAGCGAGTCAGGACGTAGAAGATGAGCGCGGTTACCGCCAGCAGGACCAGGGCGGACAGGGCCATGACCTGGATGAACAGGGCCGAGATGGCGCGGCCCTGAGGCGTGACTGGATTGAAGCTGTCGAGCGGTTTCGAGCAGCCGCTCGTCGCCAGGAACAGCAGCCCGCTTACGGCCCCGCTGCGGGCGCTTCGCTCCGCGAGGACCTGCCAGTGGAGCCGCTGAGTCATTCGATCGAGTCGTGGTCGTGGGTCGAGCGCCGCCCGCGACTCCGCGGGCAACTCCGGTCAGGCGCTGGTGCTCACAAGGCCCATCGGCGTGGCGGGAGCCGGGGCGGCGCTGGCGGCTTTAGCCAAGTGAACGTACGAGCTTTTCGAATTCGTCGCGAGGGAACGCCTTCAGCGTCGTGGTGCGCACGTTGCCCTGACTCCCGAGGGTCAGTGCGACGCGTGCCATCGTCTCGTCATCTGGCGCCTCGACGATCGCCGCTTGATCGTATGCCCCCATCGTCAGGTAGAAAGCCGTGAGCTTGGCCCCGAGCTGTTCGAAGAGCTCCTCCGCCCGCCTGACACGGTCTGGGGATTGCTTGACGGCGCGGATGCCCTGGTCGGTCCAGTTGGTCAGGAGAAGATAGGTCGGCATCGGTGGATGTCCTCCGATCTCAAGGCGCCAGCCCGGTCCCGCCGAGTCCAGTTTACCTCGGCTGGAGCCCAACGAGCACCGCCGGGGCGCGGCTCAGGCGCTCGAGGCCCGGGCGGGGAGATGCAGGCCGTACCAGGCGCAGGTATGCGCCAGCGCCTTGTCCAGGTTCTCGGGCAGGTCCATGTCGTAGTGGGGGATGTCTGGAATTACGACCCACTTCTTCGGCTCGCCTGCCCGCTCGAACAGCTCCCAGGTCAGCTCGTTCAGGACCAGAGCGTCCTCGCCCGCGACGATGAACAGGATCGGGCGCGGGGCGATGCGCGCGACTACCTCCTCCGGGTGGAAGTCGAGCACGGCCCGCGCCGTCTCCAGCGGGAGTTGGCGGCACATGTCGGGGAACTGCTCCAGCGTTGCCTCTATGGCCGTCTGGCTCGGCGGATCGGGCAGCATGATGTACGTCCGGTCCACCATGCGCGACGCGCCCGTGGCCACCTGGCGCCGCCAGTCCTCGTCCAGCTCCTCTCGGAACGCCCGCCACTCCCAGGCCCGGCGCAGGCTGCGCAGCCAACGCTCGCCGCAGCCGACGCCGACCAGGCTCACCGTGCAGTTCACCCGCCGGTCCACGCCCGCCACATAGGCCACGTTCGCGCCACCGAAGCTGGTCCCCCACAGCCCGATGCGGGCCGGGTCCACCGTCGGCTGCCCCTGCAGGAACGTGATCGCATTGCGAATGTCCGACACCTGCTCCTGTGGGATCATCCGCCAGCGCGGCCCCTGGCTCTCGCCGAAGCCGCGGTAATCCAGCGTCATCGCCACGTAGCCCCGCTCGGCGAGATGGCGGGCAACCTCGGGTAATACCCGCTCTTGGTGAGCGCCGAAGCCATGGCAGACCACCACGCCGCTCCGCCGCTCGCCCGCCTCGAGGCGCGTCGGCTCGTACACGTGCCCGACCAGCTCGATACCGTCGCTGAAAAACGTCACTCGCCGTGGCATGGCTGGCGCTCCACTGCTTGCGGGGCGTATTGTAGTTGGAACGGGCCCTCACCCCCTGACCCCCTCTCCCAAGCTTGGGAGAGGGGGCTGGGGTGAGGGCTCTGCTTGACACGACGCCGAGGAGCCCCTAAGCTCCGAGCGTTGGGCTGGCCCTCACCCCAGCCCTCTTCCAAGTATGGGAGAGGGCCTGTTTGGAAGGCAGGGCGGGCACCGTGCGGTTCGGGACGTACTTCTTCCTCCAGGCCCCGCCGGGTCGGCCGGCGGACGGGATCATTGCCGAAGAAGTCGAGCAGATGGTCCTCTCGGAGCAGCTCGGCTTCGACTCGGTCTGGCTCACGGAGCACCATTACGCCGACTACGGACTCTCGTCCGCGCCGAGCGTCCTGCTCGCCACCGTCGCCGCCCGCACGGAGCGCGTCAAGCTGGGGACGGCCGTCTACGTCCTACCGTTCCACCATCCGCTGCGGCTGGCTGAGGAGACGGCCACGCTTGACATCCTCAGTCGGGGCCGCCTGACCGTGGGGTTGGGGAGGGGGAATCGACCCCTCGAGTTCCTGGGCCATGTGGTCTCTCAGGACGAGAGCCGCGGCCGCCTGGAGGAGGGGCTCGCGGTGCTGCGGCAAGCCTGGACCCAGGAGCGGGTGACGTTCCACGGTCGCTACTGGCAGTTCGATGGGATTCCGGTCCACCCGAAGCCCGTTAGCCGCCCGCATCCGCCCATCGCGTTCGCCGTGACGAGCCAGGAGAGCCTGCGGTGGGTCGGCACGAGTGGGCACGCGATGCTGAGCTCCGGCCTGTTCAACCCGCTCGACGCGCTGCTCAGGTCGCGCGAGGTCTACGTCGACGCACTGCGTGCGGCCGGGCACTCGGCGGCGGCTGTCGCGGAGCTGCTCGCGCGGTGGGTGGTTACTAAGCACGTCTACGTGGCTCCCACCGACCGCCTTGCGCGCGAGGAGGCGGAAGGCCCTGAACGCTGGTTCCTGGACGCCTATGTGCGCTCGATCCGGCCGGATGGGCTGCGGGGGCTGAGCGACGCGGTCTACAACCAGGCCGCCGGCGCGGCCGCCAGGGTGGCGGAGCTGCGCTGGGAGCAGCTCGTCGAGGACAGCCTGATCATCGGATCGCCAGCCACGGTGCGGCGCAAGGTCGGGGAGCTAGAAGAGAGCGGCGTGGGCGAGCTGCTGTGCTGGATGAACTTCGGCGGCATCCCGCCCGAGAAAGCCCGGCGCTCGATGCAGCTCTTCGCCGAAGAGGTGGCGCCGCAATTCCGTCCCTCGCCTGCGTCGGCGCTCGCCTGACTCCCCCTGTCAGGCTGCACCCTTAGGCGGGACGATCGGCAGTAGCAGGTAGGAGGCCCGCGGACCGCCCGCGTGCAGCTTTACGTTGCCGCCGAACACGCCTGACGGCCGGTCCAATGGGTCGTTGTGGACGAACGGCCCGCAGCCCTTCGACGCGTAGTGGAAGCTCCTGGCGAACTCGTCGAGCGGTTCGGTGTACTCGTAGTCCTTGCCGCGGACCGTGAGCCCGACGCGGTAGCCGGCCGGCACGACGATGCAGGTCGCCCAGATATGGACGTCCAGCTCGTAAATCTCGCCCGGCGTCAGCGGCTGGACCTCGTCGTGGGCGTGGTACGGCCGGTGGGGCAGGCTCCTTTGAGGGTCTAGCTTGCGGTGGGAGGCCCGCAGCCAGCCTTGCGCGATGGGCGTATTGGGGTCCAGGGCGCCTGGAAGACGACCTCGTCGCCGCTGGGGTCGAAGACGCGGACGATCAGGAAGAGGTCGGCATCACGCGTGGACGACGAGACGAACAGCTTGGCGGCGATGGGGCCGGTGATCTCGGTCTCCTGCTCGATGGTCGGCAGCCAGAACGTCACGCCATCGCCGAGCGCGTCGTACTCGACCGTGCCCTCGGCCGCGACCGGCTCCGAGTCCAGGGTGAGGTGGGTCGGGTTGAGGTAGAACCTCGTCCACTCCGTGCGCGGGATCGGCCAATCGTCCTCGAAGCGCTCCACGAACCCGTCGACGTAGCGGACCTGGAGCCGGACGCGGGGCTCCCTATCCCAGCCGTTGTCGATACCCTTCAGGAAGTGGTCGAAGAAGCGCTTCTGGAGGTCGCGGCCGTAGTCCGTGTAGAAGAGGCTCCAGTGGGTATCGCCGTGCACCTCGAGCCACTTCTGCTTCGAGGCGGCCTGGGCAAACCCGTGCAGGTTGCCGCGCAGATGCAGGCCCTGGCCGCCCCAGTTCGCCGCCGGTAGGAGGGGCACTTCCACCTTCGAGAGATCGGCCGAGCGGACGCGGTGCCAGTCATTCGCCAGGGCATGGGCGCGAAGCTCGGCCGCCATGTCGATCCGATTGCGCGCCAGCTCCTCGTCGGACAGGGTCACGGGGCCGGCCACCGACTCGCCGGTGACACGGCTCTTCCTGGCCCGCTCGCCGAGGCCGTACTGCACGCTCTGCACCTGGAGCGGGAACCACTTGAGGCGCAACTCGCTCAGGATGCCGCCGTGGTAGGTCGCATCGCGGTAGTTGTCGGCATAGCCTTCCCAGGGGATGATGGCCGCGAGGTGGGGTGGCTGCAGGCCCGCCGCGCGCCAGGCGTTGACGGCGTAGTAGGAGATGCCGCACATCCCGACCTTGCCGTTGCTCCAGGGTTGCAGCCCGGCCCACTCGATGCAGTCGTAGAGGTCTCTGGTCTCGCGGGGCGACTGGGGGTTCAGGAAGCCGGGCGACCAGCCGGCGCCGCGCGAGTCGATGCGCAGGCAGACGTAGCCGTGAGGCACCCACTTCTCCGGGTCGACCACTTCCCAGGCCTGGTACCTGTTGGTCGAGCCGGCCGCCGCGTCCGGGTGGTCCCGCACCATCTTGTCCCACTGCGGCGCGTAGGCCTCCTGGAAGGAGAGACCCTTGGCGTAAGGGCCGTAGGACAGGATGACCGGGTAGCGGCCCGCTTCGATCGGGCGATACACGTCCGCCCGCAGGACGATGCCGTCGTCCATCGGGATCGGAACGTGAAAGTCGACCTTCATACCATCGCGAATCTCGGTCCGCTCGTGGACCTCAGGACTCATGCGCGCCGCTCCACCGTTTTGATCACCACAGAGAACACAGAGAGCACAGAGGAAAATTTGAAATCACGTTCTCGGTGGTCTCTGTGCTCCCGGTGGTGAATTCGTAGCAAGCTACAGCCGGAAGAGGCGGGCCGCGTTGCGGCCGGCGATAGCCTGGCGGCTCTCCGCGGCCAGATCCAGCCCGCCGATCATCTCGACCAGCTCGCGCACGGTTGCCCCTGAGTACGACTCGAGAGGATAGTCCGACCCGAACAGCATGCGGGCTGGGGTGACTACTTCTGCCGTCATCTGCACCGCCGGCGACCAGCCCCCGGTTCCGGCGGTGTCGTAGTAGAAGCGTGACCAGGCCGCCTCGAACAGCGTGTCCAGGCCCAGCGCCCGCTGGTCACACCGCGTCCTCGCAAGCTCCCGTTTCGTGGGCGGGCCGTCCCTCGTCGTGGGCTCGAAGAACATCGCCAGCCGCCCCCGCAGGAACACCGACGTGCCGCCCAAATGCGGCAGCACGAACGTCAGGCCCGGAAATTCCGGAAGCACGCCGTAGGCCAGACGCACGGCGGCGATCGTCGTGTCGAACGGTCGCGCGCAGGCGCGCTCCAGGTTGTAGTCGGTGCTAGCGCCCTCGGGCAGCAGCGCGGGGTGCAGGATCACGGGCCGGTCCAGCTCGGCGACCTTGCGCCACAGTGGCCGGAGCGCTGGCATGTCGAGCGTTACGCCCGGCGCGGAGGTAGGCAGGGCGACCGCCACCAACCCCAGCTCGCGGACCCCGCGATCCAGCTCCCACGGCGCCGCGTCGGGTTCCTGGAGAGGCACGTGCGCCGCGCCGTAGAGCCGCCCGGGGTTGTCTCGCTGCACCTCGGCGAGCCTGTCGTTCAGCAACTGGCAGGTATCCAGGCCCAGAATGCTCACGCCCGAATAGGTGAGGATGGCCGCGTCGACGCCGCCCTCATCCATCGTCTGCAAGTGGCTGTCGACGCGGTGCAGGTCGTCGCTCAAGGTAAGGCTAATGCGGTCGTTCACCAGGCGCCGCGCTCCACCCGCCGCGGCCTTCAGCTTGTCGAACACGGCCGGCGGTAAGAGGTGGTGGTGGACGTCTATGACCCTCGTCCCCTCAAGCATGGATCATCCTCGCGACCCGGCTCGGAAGGCGTCGATGGCGGCCCGGACGATCGCCTCGTCCGGATCCGCCACGAACGAGATTCAGATGGTAATGCAAGCGCATCCACCTGCTAGCGAGGGGCTAGCGCGATCACCTGCCAGGCGATGGCTCCGTCGGCGTAGTGCTCGCGGTGCAGGACCCGATACGGGGCGTTGCGCGGGCAAGTGTGGCAGACGTACAGCACCTCGCGGTCCTCGGGCTCGGCCGTGCCGAAGCGGTAGCCGGGCATCTGCGAGACGTGGACCCAGAGGTCGCGGCCCACGCGCATGTCCGCTGGCTGGCGGTGGAAAGCTGCCGGATCGCGGGCCGTGTAGAACAGCACGAACATATACGTCTCGTGGGTCGGCTCGACCCAGACCTCGCCGTAGCGGCCGTCGTGGTTGATGGCGGAGGCGGCTCGAATCGCCTCCCCGAAGCGGTAGTGAAAGAAGTCGTCCTTGATGCGCTGGACTGGCTCGACGAAGTACGCATGCAGGAATGGCTCGCTGCTGGCGACTGCTACAACGACCGCCAACGCGGCGGTGGTGCCGGCGAGCGTTCGGCAGCGGATGGCCAACCAAGACATCAGCCAGCCAAGGCCGACCGCCGCCAACAGCTCGGGCAGCGGGAGCATCGTGATCGAGCGCGTGTTGTTGGGTACGTTCTCACGCGTCAGGGCGTCGGCCGCGGGGAAGAGCACCAGCCAGGCCAGGAGCAGCGCGTACTCCGGTTGGCGCGCTCGGCGCAGGCTTACGAACACGCCCATCGCGGCCAGCGCGGCGACGATGGGGAGGAGCTGGGCCGTGCCCGGGGGCAGGACCTGGGCGGCGCTGACGTAGCCGCCCCAAACCAGCCGCTCTGGCGCAAAGTGGACCAGGTAGTTGGCCACAGCGGCCCGGATCGGGTCGGGCGTGCGGACGACTGAGATGCGGCTGAATCGGTTCTGGATCTCTTCCCACTGGAGGATGTTGGCGACGGCAAAAGGCAAAACTACCAGGGCGAACGTGGCGAGCAGGACGGAAACCTGGCGCCCCGAGCGGCGCCACCAGAGCAGCGCAAGGGCCGCGACGAGGGACGGGACAAACAGCTTGGCGACCGGATAAGACCAGACCGCCAGCCCGAAGGCCAGGCCCGCAAGCACCGCTAGCGAGTCCGCCCGCCTCCGCGACTCGGCCCGCGCTGCGCTCGCTCCCAGGTGGGCGGCAACGCCCACGATGACCAGGCCAGGGACCAGGGCAGCCGGCCACCCGATCCGTGAGTAGGCGATCGCGTACGGCGATACGGCCAGGAAGAGCGCCGCCGCCAGCCCGGGGCCGGTTCCCGCCAACCGCCTGGCGGCGAATCCCGTAGCGACGACCGCGATCAGCCCGAGGATGGCGGCCGGCAGGCGCACGGCGACGGGTTCGAGTCCGAACAAGGCGATCGTCGGCATGGCCAGGTAGAAGTAGAGCCCAGGCAGGTAGTCGTTGAACGAGCGGAAGTTGATCGGCAGCGGGTCGCCGTGGTGGTCGCGGCCGGTGCGCAAGACACTGTAGGCGTCGTAGCCGATCTGAGCCTCATCCTGAAGCAGCCCGGGCGGGAAATCGGCCAAGCCCGGAACCCGCAGCGCCGCGGCCAGCAGCACGACGCCGAGCAGCCCGAGCAGGAAGCCGTGCGACGCTAGGCGCCGACCGATGGTTGGTGCATCTCCTGGCCGTGCATCTGCTGCGCGGGCGAGTTGAGGTAGGGGCACGACACGCCGTGCCTCTACCGACGTCGGCATGCTGCCGCTCACGCTAGCCTCCCGACGCGCGCTCGTCCTCCGCCAGGGGCAGCGGAGGATAAGCTGCAGTTGCCGGGCAGACAAGGGCCGTGCAGGGCTCCATTTTCGCGAGCTCAGCTGGCGACATGATCACACGGGCCGGCGTGACGACGCGGCTCGGATTGACGGCGAAGCGTACTATATCCTGCGGGCCAACGGGCTGGAGGGATCCCCCCCTGGCTCCGAAGCCCAGCCACGCCAGCCCATCCGGCTCTAACAGCTAATGGAATGAAGAATGAAGGGTGAAGAGCGGCTAGCCCCCACCCCCTCGCCCCCTCTCCCAAGTTTGGGGGAGGGGGTTGGGGGTGGGGGCCAGTCCGGGCGGGCCGCGCGCCGACTCGCGCTGCCAACCAGCGTGGTGGTCATGAGCCTCCTCATTGGCGGGCTGGCGGCCGAAATCGGCGTCCGACTGGCTCAGCCTGTGCCCGCCCAGGACTTGCTTCCACTGCCCTACAACCACGAAGGGCTCCGCCGGCTAGCCGCGGGCGACACGTACCTTCGGTTTGATCCGCTGCTCGGCTGGTCCACCGGGCCTTCCGCCCGGGGCGAAGACCGGGGCGCGATCTACCGAACCAACAGCGCGGGCATACGCTCTGACCGGGAGTTCGGCCTCGAGCCAGCGAGCGGGGTGCGACGGCTGGCCGCTTTCGGCGATTCGTTCGCCCACTGTGACGAGGTCAACAACTCCGACTGCTGGACACTGCGGCTCGAGCGGGCCTGGGCGGGGACGGAAGTGCTGAATTTCGGAGTGCCAGCCTTTGGCCCGGACCAGGCCTGGCTGCGCTATGAGCGCGACGGCCGGCCCTACCACCCATGCGCGGTATTGATCGGCTACTACATCGGCGACATCGATCGGGTCGTCAATCGCTTCCGCCCGTTCTACACGCCGGAGACCAGCCTTGTGGTGGGCAAGCCTCGCTTCCTGTTGGATCGCGACGGACTGTCGCTGCTGCCCAATCCAGCGACGAGGCTGGAGCAGCTGGACGATCCAGCGTGGGTCGAGGAAGCGCTGGGGCCCCATGACCACTGGTACTTCCCGGGCACGTTCGTCGCCAACCCGTTCGATGTCTTCGAGCTCGTGCGGTTAGGGCGCACCGCGGTCTATCGCCGCATCAGACGAATCGAGCTGGGGAGCGACCAGCGCGAGTCGCACGCACGGGCCTACGGCGGCCAGGTCGAGGCCTTCCAGGTGGCCGGCCAGGTGCTCATCCGATTCGCTCGCGAGGTCGAGCAGGATGGCGCGACGCCTGTCGTGGTCGTGTTCGGCGGAAGGGCCGAGCTGGCGGCGGTCCAGCGCGGCGACAAGTTCTATGCGCCGCTGTTAGACTGGCTGGCGCGTGAGATGGTCCCGACAATTGACGCCACCGATGCTCTGCTTGCAGCCGCGCGGCGGTCCGGCGGCGATCCGCAATCGATGCTCACTCTGAACAGCCATTACCGTGGCCCGGGCAATCAGGTGGTGGCAGAGACTCTAGCCCGCCAGCTGCCGAAGCTCACGAGCGCGACCTGCCGATCTGCCTAGGCGCTGCGTGGTAGGGGCGACTCGCGAGCGCTGACCCAGTACCCGCGAGCCCGCTGCCGATTGACAGGCAAGCGCCCGGTCTGGCCCCGGTTGTCACTTGCCGCCTAGAGAAGCGCTGCGCCAGTGCCGGGTCTGCGGCGGTGAGTTTCCACGCTTCCCGCTTGCAGCAGCCGCGACGCCGGGCTTTTGCCCAAGGGAGCGTGCCTCCCGTTGAGCATGCCAAGTTTGAGCGTCAGGATGAGTTTGTACGAAGCAGCGTGGCGAGCACGTAGCGCGGATGAAACCGCCGCGGCTATGCCGTCCGCTGCGCGCGCTTCCGGCGCCCGGCGTGCGCCCGCGCCTCCAACTCGGCGCCGGTCAGGGCTGGAGGTAGCTTGTCGGGCGGCCGGGCTTCGTCCTCGACGATCAGCGACAGTTCATCCGCATGCCAGTCCTTGCCCAGCAGTTCGCGCACGAGCGCCAGAGCGTCGGCCTCGGTCCGAGGCGCGGCGATCATGTTCCCGGTCGGGATCGCCCAAAGTTCCCAATGCATAGCACAGTCTACCCCCTACGCTGGTAGAACGGACACCACCGCCGCCAGGAGGTGGGCCGGGTCGGCCCAGATGGTGTGGTGGCCTCCGGCACCCAGCGTCCGCTTATACCGCACCGAGCCGTCCGTCGGAAGCCGAAGGATGGCGATGTAACGACCCAGGGCCGGCGAGACGCGACGCTTGCGCCGCGCCTGGTTAAGCGTGCTTTGGACCGACACACCGTCCCAGACTTCCGCCAGGGCCGGGTCGTCCGGCACAGGCCTGCCGAGCGACGCGTTGGTGATGAAGTCGTCCAAGGCTGGCGGGTCGGTCTTCACGATGCGATAGAAGTACCGGAGCGGCGCTTCCGTCACGAGCGCTCAGCCTACCACGTCCCGCATCGGCCTGCCGGAGTGATGCCAGTGCTCACTCGGCGGGCGACATGGGCCTCCCGTTGGGGACTCGTCGCCACCTGCTCGCGGGGGGTGACCGGTATACGAGTGGTCAGGCGTCTCGACTAGCAGGTCAGAAGGCTCACGCTCTCGACGTGGTACGTCTGGGGGAACATGTCGATCGGCTGGACGCTGTGGAGCGTGAAGCCGCCCTGACGCAGGATGGCCAGGTCGCGGGCCAGGGTTGAGGGGTCGCACGAGACGTAGACGATTCGCCTGGGACGGGCCTCGAGGAGCGCGTCAAGCACGGCCCGCTCGCAGCCGACCCGGGCTGGGTCCAGAATGACCTTGTCGACCCGCTCCTCCAGCTTCGGCAAGAGCTCCTCCGTCTTGCCCTGGATGAAGCGTACGTTTGACAGGTCAGCGCAGTTCGCCCTGGCGTCTTCGATGGCGGCCGACGACTCCTCGATCCCGATCACCTCGCGAGCGTAGGGCGCCATCAGGGCACTGAACGTGCCGACGCCACAGTACGCGTCGACGAAGACGTCTTCCAGTTGGGGATCGAGGAGGTCGAGGACGACCAGGATGAGGGTCTCGGCGATCGAGAGGCCGTCGGCGGGAATCAGCTCCGCGAAGCGGGTCGCACCGGTCGGCGCGTCGCGCCGCTCGCGGCGGGTGTTGACCTGAAAGAAGGCGGGCGAGGCGATCCGGAAGCGGCGGCCGAGCAGCTCCTCGTGAAGCTCGGTCTGGCCTGAGGGCACGTCAGGAGCCGGATCGAGGCGCGGATTGACGAGCTGCTCGCCGGTGTTGGCGCCGACCCGGATCGCGATCTGGTGAGCTCGGAAGCCGGTGAAGCGACCCTGGAGCTGGGCCAGCGTCTCGTTGATGCGCGGATGCATGAGCCGGCAGTGGTCGATCCGGAGCAGGCGGCGGGTGCCCGCCCTGGTGAAGCACAACTCGCCGAAGCGTCGACCGACCGTGAAGCGGGCGTGGTTGCGATAGTGCCACGGCTCCTGCATCCCAATCGTCGGCAGCACGTAGCGGGCCGCGTCCTCGAAAGCGCCGATGCGGCGCAGCTGCTCGGCGACGATCTGCCGCTTGTAGCGCAGCTGGGCCGGATAGGCCGCGTGCTGCCATTGACAGCCGCCGCACGTGCCGAAATACGGGCAGGGCGGCTCGGCCCGCTCGGGCGAGGCCTTGATCAGCTCGACGATCACGCCGCGCGCGTAGTCGCCCTTGTCCTCGACTAGCTCGACCTCGACCTCCTCGCCCGGCAGGCCGTACGGTACGAAGACGACCTGGCCCTCGGCGCGGCCGATTGCCTCGCCACCGTAGGCCACACCGCTCAGCTCCAGATGGACTCGACGGCCCGCCGGAGCCGGGGCCGGCGCCGACGCCCGTCTGCTCATCCCTGGCGGGCCCTCGCCTCGAACCGTCGGATGCCGTCGCGGATCGCTTCTGGTAGGCGGACTGGGCGGAGCGTGCCGCGCTCGAGCAGCGCATGCTCCGTGTAACCGCTGGCGACGAGCGTGGAGTCCGACTCGCGCCAGATCTCGTATTCGAATCGGATCCTGACCTTGCCAAGCTCGGCCAGACGGGTGCAGATGGTCAGTACGTCGTCGAAGCGAGCCGGGGCCGTGTAGCGGACCAGCGCCTCCGTGACTGCCGCGACCAGGCCTGAGTCTTCCAGCGCCTTGTAGTCGCTGCCGACCGAGCGCAGGTACTCGACCCGCCCGACCTCGAAGAAGGTTAGGTAGTTCGCGTAATAGACCACGCCCATGTTATCGGTTTCCGCGTAGCGGATCCGAATCTGGTGCCGGTGCGAGGCATGAGGCATGAGGGATGAGGGCTGAGTGGCGCTCTGGCCGGCGCTGGTCGGCCGCTCCTCATTCCTCATTCTTCGGTCCTCATTCCTGTTCAAATCGCTCCCTCTCGTCTGAGCCGGGCCAGCTCGTCTGGACTCAGGCCTAGCTGGCCGAGGACCTCGTCGGTGTGCTCGCCCAGCAGCGGTGGGTGGCGCCGAGCAGTAGCCGGGGTATCGCCCAGCTTGTATGGGATGCCAGCCATCTTGATCGTGCCCAGCTTCGGATGCGGCATCTCGAGCAGCATGTCACGCGCCAGGACCTGCGGATCGCGAAACACCTCGTCGACCGTGTTGATCGGCGCGGCTGGGACGCCTGCGGCCAGCATCGCATCCACCCATTCGGCGGCCGTCCGGCGGGCCAGAATCTGCTCCACCATCGTGATCAGGATCGGTCGGTTTCGGACCCGTTCGGAGTTGGTGTCGAAGCGGGGGTCCTCGGCCCATTCAGGGTGACCTAGGACGCGCGCGAAAGCGCGGAACTGGCGGTCGTTGGCGGCCCCCAGCGCGAAGTACTTGTCGCTCGCCCGGAAGAGCTGGTACGGCACGATGCTCGGGTGAGCGTTGCCGAACCGCTTCGGCGGCTCGCCGGTCGCGAGATAGTCGGTCGCCAGGTGGACCAGCCAGCCGACGACCGTCTCCAGGAGCGACACGTCGACTCGCTGGCCGCGGCCGGTGCGGTCGCGATGGTGTAAGGCGGCTAGGATGGCCGCGCACCCGCTCATGGCGGTCGTGAGATCGGCGATCGCGACGCCGTACTTCATCGGCTCGCCATCGGGCTCGCCCGTGACGCTCGCGATACCACCCATCCCCTGTGCCATGTAGTCGTAGCCCGGGCGCTCGGCGTACGGCCCGTCGCGACCGTAGCCCGTGATCGAGCAGTAGATCAGGCGTGGGTTCAGCTCTTGGAGGTGCTGCTCGTAGCCGAGGCCGAGCCGCTCCATGGTCCCAACCTTGAAGTTCTCGACAAGGATGTCGGCCTGCTCGACCAGCTTCAGCAGCAGCTCTCGCGCCCGCGGGTGCTTCAGGTTGAGGGTGACGCTGCGCTTGTTGCGGTTGATCGCCAGGTAATAGGTGCTCTCGCCTTCGACGTAGGGTGGCCCCCAGCTGCGCGTGTCGTCGCCGGAGCCCGGCTGCTCGATCTTGATCACGTCCCCGCCCATGTCGCCCAGCATCATCCCCAGGTACGGCCCGGCCAGCACACGGGTCAGGTCGACGACCCTGAGATCAGAGAGCGGGCCGGCCATTGTCACCTTGGTGCCGCCCCTACATCTCAGGCAGGATTGAGGTGCTGGCCGCGTCGGTGCGGGGCGTCCAGCGGTCCTGCTCGACCGCGGTCAGGAAGTCCAGCACGGTCTGGTTGAACAGGGCCGGCTCCTCCAGGTTCATGGTATGGCCCGTTTTGGGAAAGATCGCCAGCCCGGCGTTCGGCAGGCGCCTCTTCATGAACAGGCCGGGCTCCAGGCACAGCTCGTCCTCATCGCCGACGATCACCAGCGTCGGGATAGCCATGGCGGGCAGCTCGTCGCCGACCTCGTAGATGGTGCGCCGCCTGGCCTGGACTCGGCGCAGGGTGTGGGCCGAGCCGACCGCCGAATGAGTCTTGAGCAGGTCGAGGAACTCGCCCCAGCCCTGGGGGTCCTTCGCGAGAAAACGCTGTCGCGACGGCCCGCGGGCGTACACCTCGGTCGCCCGCTTGGCCCCCTCGCGCTCGAACATCTCGGCCGTCGCGTTCGCCTCTCGGACGAACTGTTCGTGATTGGTACTGCCGTAGCCGGCGCCTGCCACGACCAGGCTTCGGCTGACCTCGGGATGGGCGATCCCAAGCTTCAGCGCGACCGCCCCGCCCATCGACAGCCCGCACACATGGGCTCGATCGATGCCGAGGTGGCGAATGAGGCCATAGGCGTCCTCGACGGACAACTCCTCGGAATAAGCGGCGGGGTCGGTCGGGACCGAGGACGGCGGATAGCCGCGGGCGTTGAAGACGATCGTTCGGTAACGGCGGGCAAAGAATCGGACCTGAGGGGCCCAGCTTCGATAGTCGCCCGCGAACTCGTGGCAGAAGAGGAGCGCCAGCCCCTCGCCGACCTCCTCGTAGTACAGCTCGACGCCGTTGATCGAGGCAACTGGCATCTGACCGTTCCCTCCGTGCGGAGAACCTAGCGCCCCTACACCCTCCCACCCGCGGACCAAATCCTAGCACGGCGCTTGACCGCCACGGCCGGCGGCAGGCATGCTACGCCGAGGAGGCATGCCGATGACGACGACCGCCGCGCAGCGGTTTCAGGCGCTGCTCTCGCGGGGCGCTCGCATGGGCCCACGCGCGATGCCGCGCAGTGGCCCAACCATCTACAAGTTCGGGGCGGGCAATCCCGACCCGGGCTCGTTCCCGTACCAGGAGCTGGTCCAGGCGATGGCCGACGTGATGGAGCTGGACGGGGCGGACGCGCTGAGCTACGGTGCCGCCTACGGCTACGATGGTCTCCGGGACCTCGTAGTGGAAAAGTACCGCCTCCTGGAGGGTCTCCAGACCAGCCGCGACAACATCCTGATCGCCAACGGCTCCAACCAAGCGATCGCGCTGGTAGTCGGAGCCTTTGTGGATGAAGGTGACCCGGTCATCTGCGAGGCGCCGACCTACATGGCGTCGATCCAGACCCTGCGTCGCCACGGTGCGGACCTGATCGGCATCGAGGTCGATGGGGAGGGCATGCGGACCGACCTCGTGGCCGAACGGCTCGGCGAGCTAAAGCGGTCTGGGCGCCAGTGCAAGCTGATCTACACGATCGCCCAGTTCCAGAACCCGGCCGGTCCGACGCTGAGCGAGCGCCGCCGTCGAGAGCTGGTCGAGCTGGCGCGTGAACACAACGTCATGATCCTGGAGGACGACGCCTACGGCGAGCTGCGCTACGAGGGCCAGGCGCCGCCCTCGATCTTCTCGCTCGACCCGGACGGACTGGTGAGTCGGACCGGCACGCTCTCCAAAATCCTCGGGCCGGGCGTGCGGATCGGCTGGGTTGTGGCGCCGCCCGCGCTCGTGCCGTACCTGTCGGCGTTCAACTTCGGGGGCGGCGTCGCACCGCTGACCAGCCGCGTCTGCACGTTCTACCTGCGCGCCCATCTCCAGCCGCACGTCGCGGAGCTGGTCGATATCTACCGCGCCAAGCGCGACGCGATGCTCGACGAGCTCGAGCGCGGCCTGGCTGACACCGACGCGTCGTGGAGCCGGCCGGAGGGCGGCTTCTTCATCTGGCTGAAGCTGCCGAGCCGGACCGATCTTCAGCGCCTGTCGCAGCTAGCGGCGGCGGCGGGCGTCGGCTACAACCCGGGCCCGATCTTCATGGCGAACGGAGGCGGCGAGGAGTACATTCGGCTGGCGTACAGTTTCGAGGCGCCGGCGGAGATCCGGGAGGGCACCAGGCTGCTCTGCCGCGCGATCAAGGGAGCGCGAACGACGGCATAATTCTTGCGAACTCTCGCGCCGCGCCCGTATATGTAACTTGTCGGAGCCTGTCATCCTGACTGTCTTGTCACCATGACCATATTGTCACCATGACCATATTGGTCACCCTGACCATATTGTCACCCTGACCATATTGTCATCCTGAGCGAAGCGAAGGATGACAATATGGACCCTCGATGACTGTGACGACCCTGGGTGGCAGTGAGCGCAGTCCTGCTGGGAGGAGAATCGTGGTGGGCAGCGGCGCCGGTCGGGCCTGGTGGGCGCTGCCGGCCGTTCTCCTCACCCTGGCGCTAGCCGTTGGCGTGGCCGGCTGGCCGTCGCTGCGGGCTAGCCCTTCGGCCAGCACCCTGCCGCCCGGCGAGCCGGCCGTCGCTGGGCCGGGCCCGGCTGCGGCGCTGCAGGACACGCGCGGCCAGAGCGTCGTCGCGGCGCCGACGCCTCAGGCAAGTCCTGCCCTACCGGGTCGGCCGGCCCCGCCAGCGCCCACGCGGACGCCGGACGCGCGCGCGGCATGGAGCCGTGAGTCGAGCTTCAATTTCATGGCGCTGGGGGTGGACCAGCGGTTGGCGAATGAGATCCCGCGTACCGACACGATCATGCTCGGCAGCGTGGACCTCGGTCGCCGTCGGCTGAGCCTGGTCTCCGTCCCGCGCGATCTTCTGGTGGAGATCCCTGGCCACGGCCAGGACCGAATCAACGCCGCGTACGTCTACGGTGAGCAGTTCAAGGAGCGCGACGGCGGGATCGGCTTGCTGCGACGCACGATCGAGAGGAATTTCGGGATCACCGTCCAGCATTATGGCCTGATCGACTTTCAGTGCTTCCGGACCGCCGTCGAGGCCGTCGGACCGCTCACGGTGGACGTGCCGCGCCCGATCGTAGACACTCAGTACCCGACCGATGACTATGGCTTCAAGACGGTGCGCTTCGACGCGGGCCCGCAGCGGATGGATGGTGAGAGGGCTCTGGAATACGTGCGGACCCGGCACGCCGACAGCGACTTCAACCGAATGCGCCGCCAACAGCAGGTCGTGGCCGCCCTTCGCCAGCAGCTCCTCCAGCTGCGCAGCTTGCCGGCCATCCCGACCATCATGGCGGGCTGCCGCAACTTGCGCAGCGACCTTGGGTTCTTCGATTACCTCGGCATGCCCGACGCGGTGCGCCAGTTAGGCGACGGCGACGTGTCGCTGCGCGCCATCGACGAGAGCATGGTCGTCGATGCGTACGCCTCGGGCGGGGCAGCCGTCTTGTTGCCGCGTTGGGAGCCGATCCGGGCCCTCGTCCGCGATACGTTCCCAGCCACAACCCTGACCGCGTCCCTCCCCCGCCCCGCGCATTAGTTCGGAATTGCACCCCAGAGGCGCAGCGGGCGCATAGGAGAGGTACAAACTGTTCTTCCGTGCCCCTGGGGTGAATCTACGGTCCCAACAGTCTCGCCAGGCGTTCCTCCAGCATCGACTCGGTCAGTGGGCCGACGCGGACGTCCCTGATGGTGCCCTGCTGATCGATCAGGAACGTAGTGGGCAGCGCGTTGGCTCGGAATCGACGGGTGACATCGCCGCTCCGGTCGATCGCCGAGGGGAAGCTCACCCCTACCTCACCCAGGAAGGCCAGGACGTCGGCGTCGGACTCCTGGACGTCGACGCCCAGGACCTCGAAGCCGCGCTCGCGCTGCGCCCGGTAGACCCGATCGATGGCCGGCATCTCGGCCCGGCAGGGTGCGCACCAGGTCGCCCAGAAGTTGACGAGCAGTATCTTGCCGCGATGGCGGTCGAGATCGATCTCACCGCCCCCCGCGAGAGGCAGCCTCAGCTGTGGGGCGGCCTGACCGACGTCCGCCGTGGTCGACGGCGCGCTCGGGCCCGGGCGAAACAGGCCCTCGACCGCCGTTAGCGCACCACCGAGCAGCAGCCAGGTGGCTGCGATCACCGCGACGACGGCCCACAATACCCCACGCATCGCACGAGCGTAGTGAGAGATCTCGACGTCCACGGAGGCAATTGTACGGAATCGAGAATCGAGGATTCGCTATTGTCATGGTGAGGTCGCCCCCCACCCCAACCCCTCCCCCAAGCTTGGG
>DASPXK010000270.1:0-3292 GCA_035637315.1 Chloroflexota bacterium | reverse complement strand
TGGAGCTGGTTGCTCCCCTCGCCGATCTGGAGCACCTTGGCCTCCTGAAAATAGCGGCCAACCGGGCACTCGGCCGCCAGCCCGTAGGCGCCGTGAATCTGGACAGCATCCTCGGCGACTTTCATGCACACGTCGGTGGCGAACAGCTTGGCCATGCTGGCCTCGTAGCTGGCGCGGGCCACGCCCGCGTCCTTGAGCTGCCCGACGCGCCGGCAGAGCAGGCGGGCGGCCTCGACGCTGGTCAGCATGTCCGCCAGCAGCGCCTGGACCATCTGGAATCGGCCCAGCTCCTGGCCGAACTGGCGACGTTGGCGAGCGTAGCGGAGCGAAGCGTCCACGCACGCCTGCGCCTGTCCAACCGCTCGTGAGGCCACCGAGAAGCGGCCCGCGTCCAGCGCGGCGCCAACCACCTTGAATCCCGCGCCCTCGGCGGCAAGCAGGTTCTCACGAGCGACGCGCACGTCGTCGAAGACGACCTGGGCGGTATCCCCCCGCCGCAGCGTGTGCATCGCCAGCGGACGGGTGGTGAGGCCCGGGGTGCCACGTTCCACCAGGAATACGCAGATGCCCCTGTGCCGCAGAGACCGGTCGAGCGTGGCCAGGACGAAGTACAGGTTCGCATGGTTGGCGTGCGAGATGAACACCTTCTCGCCCCTCAGCACGTACCCGTCTCCGTCCCGGCGCGCTGTCGTCTCCAGTGAGGCCAGGTCGGAGCCGGCGTTTGGCTCGGTCAGACACGCCGACGCCAGCCAATCGCCACGAGCCAGCGGTACCAGATAGCGGCGTCGCTGCTGCTCGGTGCCGAATCGCAGCAGCGACGACCCGACCAGCGAGTTCTGGACCGAGATGGCCGAGGCGCAGACCCAGTCGGCCCAGGCGACCTCTTCGCAGAGGATGCCGTAGCTGACATAGTCCAGGCCGGCCCCCTCGTACTCCGGTGGGGTGAGCGCGCCGAGATAGCCCAGCCTCCCCAGGGCCTGGACCAAGGCCAGCGGATAACGCCCGTCGCGCTCGTGCTCGTCCACGCTCGGAGCGATCTCCGTGCGCGCGAACTCACGGACGGCGCGTCTGAGAGCCCGCTGCTCGGGCGTCAGGCCGATTTCCGACCGATCTGTCTCGACCACTACCTGTTCCGCTTGCTGGGGCCGTGTTTGCGTCGGCGCCACTGGCCAGTGTACAGCTCCCTCGCGGCGCGGAGTCAGGTGGGCGGCTACCCAGCCTGGTCGCCCGCCGGTCAGCGATAAACGCCGTTGTGGCCGATGCTGTAGCGCCCGGGTTGGGGGAAATAGGTCAGCCCGTGCGGACCGCCTCCGGTCGGGATGCGGTACAGGAGTCGCCCGGTGTTGGTGTCGATGACGTTCACGACGCCGAAGAAGCGGCCGGAAGCCCAGAGCTGCTGCCCATCGGGCGAGACCTGCAGCATATCGGGGCTGCCGCCGACGAGCCAACTGGTGGCGACGCCCCAGGCCGCGAAGTCGACCACCGAGATCGTGCCCGCCAGTCGGTTGGACACGAAGAGGACCTGGGTATCCCGGCTGAGGGCCAGCCCGTGAGCCCCCCGACCGGTGGGCAGGAAAGCCAGCTCCTGCATCGCAACCGGGTCGACGATCGAGACGCCGTGGCGGCCCTGGTTGGCGACGTAGAAGACGGTTCCGTCCGGGGCGAGCTTCACGTCTATCGGCAGCCCCCCAACCCGCAGCACCCCGGCCACCGCCAGCTGATCGAGGTCGACCTTCACCACCTGTCCGCCGAACTCGCAGCTGACGAGCAGAAACGAGCCGTCGGCCGAGAAGTCCAGGTGGTCGACCCCCGACCCAGGGATGGGCAGGCGCGCGATGGGCTGCCAGGTCGTCGGGTCGTAGAAGTCCAGGCGGTTGAACCGCTCGGCCGCCACGACCGCCTTTGTGCCATCGGGCGTGAAGTAGAGGTTGTAGGGCACAGCCACGGGAATCGAGTCGACCGGCCGCCCGGAGCGGGGATCGATCGCCACCAGGCGGTTCGAGTCCATGACGTTGACATACAGGCGATCAAGGTCGTGGGCGGGAGTGACGTGATGGGGCGTCCGGCCGACCCAAAAGCGGTCGACGACCTGCATGGAGGCCGGATCGATGACGGCGATGTCGCCCCCGAGCTCGTTCGGCACGTAGACCCGCGGCGGGAGGTCGGCCACCGCGGCTGAGAGCCCGCCAGTCGTCGCCGCCCATACGTTGGTCGTCTGCGCAGCGGCGGCCGATGTTGCGGTCTCGGTGGGCGGCGGCGTGGGGCCAGGGGTGGGGGAAGCCGCGGGCCCGACCTGGCTCGATGTCTCACCACTCGGCGTGCTGGACCCAACCGGGGCTGAGCTCGCGCCCTGGACGAGTGAGGCGCCGGGTGAGAACACGCTGAGCGCTAACGTCGCGCCCAGCGCCTGGACAAGCTGGCGTCGGGAGATGCGCTCGGAGATGGCGTACTCCGTGTGTGGGCATGAGGTCCCGGAACCGCTCTGCGGCAACCGGGACGTGCCGAATAGTGCGGCTGACCAGATATGAGATCGCGCTGCCGCGTTGCCGTTTGCGGCGGCCGAGCGCGGGATGTCGCACGCCGCGTGCCACGCTGTTCACGCAACTCAATAAGACACTATCGCGAAGAGGGCAGCGCCAACAAACTTTAGCCGCGACGCGGTCACGCGTCGCGTTCCGCCGTGCGGCGCTCAGCGACGCCGATCGGCAGCCACCGCGGGCTGCGGCACCAGGAGTGGCGGAGCATCCGCCGCTCGTCGCCAGGCGTCGACGATCTCCCTCGATTCGGCCACCAGGCCGAAGTGCTTCCCGATCACCGCCAGGCTGGCCTGGTGTTCGGCTTCCGAGCCGGTCGCGGTGCAGTCGGAGAGCACAACGGTCCAGTAGTCGCGCTGGAAGGCGTCTCGGGCTGTGCTCTCGACGCAGACGTTCGTGGCGATCCCGGCGAAGACCAGCGTCTCCACATGGTGGGCCCGCAGCATGATCTCGAAGTTGGTGCCGATGAAAGCGGAATAGCGATGCTTGACCACGACCAGCTCGCCGGGCTGAGGCTGAAAGTCTGGGTGCATCGCCTCGCCGGGCGTCCCCTCCTGACACGTCGTGGCCTGCGCCGGCCGGCTGGCGAATCGAGTGAGCCAGACCGGGCTGTTCGTCTTATCGCTGTGGCTGGCCTTGGTGTAGATGATCAGCACGTCGGCCCGCCGCGCTTCCTCGATCACTTGCCTTAGTCTGGGCAGCATGGCTCCGGCCTCGGGGGTGCGGGCCGGATCGCAGAAGTCGTTCTGAACGTCGAC
>DASPXK010000269.1:0-2650 GCA_035637315.1 Chloroflexota bacterium | reverse complement strand
ATCACCTGCTTAACCTTCCGCTCGTCCGCCTCGATCAAGTCGACGGCCGGATCCACCTCCAGGCCGAGGCCGATCCCGTGGCGGCTGGCCCGCTCCCTGAGCATCGTCAGGCCGTTCTCCAGCGCCTCGCGCAGCGAGAAGGTGCCCAGCTCCAGCTCCATCCGCCCGGCCTCGACCTTGGAGAGGTCGAGGATGTCGTTGATCAGCGAGAGCAGGTGCTTGCCGGAATCGAGGATGTCGCGCAGGTACTCCTCCTGTTTCTCGTTGAGCTCGCCGAACATCCGCTCGACGAGCACCTCGGAGAAGCCGATGATGGCGTTGAGCGGCGTCCGCAGCTCGTGGGACATGTTGGCCAGGAACTCCGACTTGTGCTGGCTGATCTCCTCCAGTTGGAGCCGTTTTTCCTCGACCTCGCGGAACAGGCGGGCGTTCTGGATGGCCAGAGATGACTGGCTGGCGAAGGTCTTCACCAGCTCGACCACAGGCGGCGGGAACTCGCCCGGCGACTTGCGGGCCACCACCAGGCCGCCGACGATGCGGTCCTCGCGCAGCAGCGGAACGGCCAGCACCGCGCGATAGCCGGCGCGGGCCATAGCTTCGCGCGGCCGCCCCTCGTAGGCGCCCTCTACCAGGATGTCGGGGATCTGGAGCGGCTGGCGAACGACCGCCGCCCGTCCGACAGCCCCTTCGCCGAGGCGAAAAGGCGTGGCTTGCAGCACTTCGATGATCTGGGCATCGAACTGCCGTGTGGCACGCAGGTGGAACTCCTCGGTGGGCTCGTCGAACTCGTAGATCGCCCCGCCGTCGGTACCGGAGAGCAGGTCGGCGTGCGAGACGACAGTGCTGAGCACCCGCTGCAGGTCCAGGCTGGAGCTGACCACCTGGCCGACCTCGCCCAGCGCCTTCAGCTGCTTGAGGGCTTCGGCCAGATCCCGCGTCCGCTCTTCAACCTTTCGCTCGAGGTTGGTGTACGACTCCTGAAGCTGGCTAGCCATGGCGTTGAATTCGTCGACGAGCGCTTCGAGCTCGTCGCCCGTCCGCACTTCGATCCGCTGGTCCAACGCGCCCGCGCCGATTCGAGCCGCCCCCGCTTGGAGCGCCTGAATTGGCGTCACCATCCTTCGAACGAAGTAGAGGCTCGCCAGCACCGCTACCATCAGACCCATGAGCAACAGCAGGACCGTCCGCACGATCGCGGCGCGGACTGGCGCGAAGGCCTCCTCCAGCGGCTGCTCCACGAAGAGGACCCAGCCCGGTGGATCGATGGCTTCGTAGGTCACCAGACGCTCACTGAACCGCCCGGGATCGCTCGCGAAGCGCTGGCCCTCGAACTGCGAAACTACCATGACCGACGGCCCCAGCGGGTCGACGGCCTCCGAGTCGCCGCGTCGCTGCCGCTCCTGCAGCGGACCGGCGCGAGCCGCCTGGACCTCGAGCGACGAGGAGAGATCGGTCTTCTGCAGAACTAGGCCCGTGTCCGGGTGGGCGATGAGCTGCCCAGCAGCATCGACGACGTAGGCATGCCCGGTTTGCCCGACCTTGATCTGCGAGACCACGTCCCAAATGGACTGCAATGCGACCTCGGCCAGCGTGACCCCCGCGTTTTCGCCGCTGTCGCCACGGGCGATGGTCATGTACGGCTTGGACCTATCGCGGAAGTACACCGGGCCGAAGTAAGTCTTGCCGGACCTCGCCTCCCGGAACGCCGTCTCGACCGCGCGGTCGGCCTGGCTTGCCGCTCCCTCAGACGGAGAGCGAGCGACTCGGAGCTGCTCGTCCCCCGCGGCGTCGAGATAGCTGACCTCGCTCACGGCCGGCGCCTGGTCCAGAAGCTTGCGGTAATCGCCGCGGCGCTGCTCCGTCGACACCGCGGCGGTGGGCGACGGCGGGGCGGTGACCCAGCCGATCTGGCGCTCCGTCTCCCGGATGAACTGCTCGATCGTCGAGGCGGCGGCCACGGCCTGCCCGCGCTCCAGGCTGACGACAGCCGTCTGATTCTCCTGGTACGAGAAATACAGCTGGACCAGGCCGCTCGTCAGGAGTGCCCCGCTGAAGAGGGCCGCGAATATGACGACGTACTTTCGGAAGAGGCGGCCCTGGCGCTTAGGAACAAACGCCACCCTGCTTCTGCCTCCGGTCGCTCGGCTGACGGTTCACCGGCTCAGCGCCCCACGTGTCAGAAAGACGGTCGTCGCCAGGATGGCGAGCGCCCCGATGCAGCCACCGCGTCCAAGGATGGCGATCACGCCGGCGGGATGAGGGGACCGTAACGGAGCCAGAAGAACGCCAGCGAGAGCGCGCCCATGACCGCGAACGCGATGCCCTGCACGATGTGGAAGGCTTCCTGCCGCTCCCCCAGCCAGCTCACCAGGCGCGCTGAGCGGCTCGTCGGAAGCAGCACCAGGCCCGCAAGCGCAATCGAGCTCGAGAGACCGAAGCCGTACGCGCCCAGGGCCAGAGCACCGTAGGCCATGCCGCCGGCGAGGGCCACGTACAGCAGCAGCACCACGTACAGCGGCCTGTTGCAGATGATGCCGAACGTGGCTCCGATGGTCAGACCGAGGATGAGGACTCGGCGGTACGGGCTGCCGCCGGCACGGTTGGCAGCGCCCTGAGCGACGCGCTCAGGCAGTTGAATATCGGGCAGCAG
>DASPXK010000268.1:0-5757 GCA_035637315.1 Chloroflexota bacterium | reverse complement strand
AACACGTCGCGGAACGTGTCGAAGGTCGAGTAGTCGCCGAGCGCCTTGAGAGTGTCGTCCGAGAAGAACTGGGTCAGCTCCCCGGCCGGCACCATCCGATGCCAGGCCGCGTAGTAGCCCCGCACGAACTCCTCTTCCGAGTCCCACGCGGGCACCTGTCGATAACGCCACGGGTAGCCGCCGAACAGCTCGTCCCCACCCACACCGGACAGGACCACTTTGATTCGTGCCTGTCGGACCAGGCGCGCGACGTGGTAGACCTGGTAGCTGATGCCCACCCGCGGCTCGTCCAGGTGCCACACGATTCGTGGCAGGACCGGCCAGATGTCCCCTGGCCCCAGCGTGATCTCGTGGTGCCGGGTCCCCAGCTCGGCCGCCAGCTCACGCGCCGCCTGGGACTCGTCGAAGGCCTGCTCCGGCGCGGACACGTCGTCGACCTGGAAGCCGCACGTGAACGTGTGGAGTGGCTTGATGTGGCGGGCGGCGACCGTGCTGATCGCCCCGGTATCCATGCCACCGCTTAGGAAGGAGCCGACCGGGACGTCGCTAACGAGCTGCCGCGTTACGGCCGCCTCGAACAGCATTCGCAGCTCGCCGGCCGCCTCAGGAAGAGCGGGCATGTCGCCCGCCTCCGCCTGCCACTGGTAGAACCCCTTTCGCTCGATGCCATGCTCGTCACAGACCAGAAGGTGGCCAGCGGGCAGCATGGACACGCCTTCGAAGAAGGAGGAGTCGTCCAACATGTTCTGGAACGTGAAGTGCTGCGCCAGGGCTCGGTAGTTGAGCCTTGGCCGGACGCCATCCGCCAGCAGCAGCGCCTTGATCTCCGAGCCGAAGACGAGCCGACCGTGGGCCACCGTGTAATAGAGCGGCTTGACGCCGAAGCGGTCCCTGGCCAGGACCAGGCGTCGATCGCGCTGGTCCCACAGCGATACGGCGAACATGCCGTCGAGCTTTTCGAAAGCCGCCAGGCCATCGGCGAGATAGGCCTGGATGATGACCTCGGTGTCGGAGCTGGTCCGAAAGCGGTGCCCGCGCCGCTGGAGATCGTTTCGAAGCTCCCTGAAATTGTAGATCTCGCCATTGAACGAGACCCAGACCCGGCCCTCTGGATCGCTCATCGGCTGGTGGCCACCGCTCAGATCGATGATGCTCAGCCGGCGGTGCCCGAAGCCCAGGAAAGACGCGCGGTCGGTGGGAAGGTCCGGTGGCCGGAAGTCGCCTCCGAAGTCGACGGCTCCCCCCTCGTCGGCGAACAGGTAGCCCGAATCATCGGGCCCACGATGGGCCAGACACTCGGCCATGGCGTGGATCTCTTGCGCCGAGACACGCCCGCCCTCGAAGGCGAAGATGCCGCCTATGCCGCACATGGCCTTGTACGCCGGATTGTCATTCTGAGCGCAGCGAAGAATCCGAGCCCGGACAGCGGATCCTTCGCTTCGTTCAGGATGACAATGCTGGACTCAGAACGACGACGGGTGCCCATAGCTCGAAACATAATCTCGGATCGCCTGCACGACGCGGTCTTGTTGGTCCGAGGTCAGCTCTGGATAGAGCGGCAAGGACAGGATCCGCTCGGCCTTTGCCTCGGCCACTGGGAAGTCGCCGGCCTGGTGTCCAAGGTGAGCGTAGGCCGGCTGAAGATGCAGCGGGATCGGGTAGTAGATGCCCGTGGCGATCCCGCGCTCGCCGAGCCACTGCTGGAGTGAATCGCGATCGCGGGCCTCCACCTCGACGACGTACACATAGTACGCCGCCACCGCGTCGGGGCGGGTCTCGAGGGGCTGGACGGCGGGTACCGCGGCGAGCAGCTCGTCGTAGCGCCTGGCCAGCTCGCGGCGGCGAGCGTTCCACTCGGGCAGGTAGCGGAGCTTGACCGAGAGCACGGCCGCCTGGAGCGCGTCCAGACGACAGCCGTAGCCGACCATCTCATGCAGATACTTGTCGAGGCGGCCGTGGTCTGCCAGCATGCGGACCTTGCGATCGAGCTGCTCGTCGTGGGTGATCACCGCCCCGGCGTCGCCGTAAGCGCCCAGGTTTTTTCCTGGATAGAAGCTGAACGTGGTCAACTGCCCAAACGTCCCCACCGGGCGTCCGCCCTCGGACGCGCCATGGGCCTGCGCGGCGTCCTCGAGCAGAAACAGGCTGTGGCGAGCTGCGATCGCCTGGAGGCGCTCCATCTGGGCCGGCTGGCCGAACAGGTGAACCGGGATGATTCCCGCCGTCCGCGGCCCAATCGCGGCCTCTACCGCCGCGGGGTCGATCAGATGGTCGCCGGGCTCGACGTCGACGAAGCGGGGGATCGCCCCGGCGTGCACGATCGCCTCGGCCGTGGCGGTGAATGTGTTGGGCACGGTGATGATCTCGTCGCCCGGGCTTACGCCGAGCGCCTTGAGGGCCAGGAAGAGCGCCTCGGTCCCATTGGCCACCCCGACGCAGAAGGGGGCCTGGCTGAAGTCGGCGAACTCTCGCTCGAACGTCGCCACGTAGGGACCCTTGATGAACGAGGCTCGAGTCGCCACCTCTTCGATGGCTGCCATAACCTCGGATCGCAAAGCCGCGAACTGGGCGCGAAGATCGACCAGCGGGATCGATTCCTGGGTCAGGACACTCATCGAATGAGACTCTCCAAAGGTGGATAGGGATGTTCGATCAGGTCATACGGGCAGGTCAGCTCGTCGATCGACTTGACGATCCGGGCCGGGTTGCCTGCCACCACGGCGCCGGGCGGCACCGATTTCACGACCATGGCTCCGGAACCGACCAGCGCCCCAATCCCGATCTCGATCGCAGGCGCAAGGGTAGCATTAGCGCCGATCTTAGCGCCGCGCCGAATGGTCGGCCCCTTGACGCACTCGTTGGCCTTGGGGCAGCGCGGGTGCGGGACGTTGGTGAGCACGACGTTGGGGCCGATCCAGGCCTCATCCTCCAGGACCGAGAACTCCGGGATGAACGCCTGACTGTGAACGCGGACCCCGTTGCCGATGACCACGTGGTGCTCGACGATCGAGTGGCTGCCGACGCTGACGTCGTCGCCGATGCGATTATCCTCGCGGATCAGGGCGCCGTGGCCGGTCATGAAATTGTCGCCGATGCGGTTACCAGCGTAGATGACGGTGTGAGATCGGATGACCGCGCCACGCCCGATCTCGGTCGACCGCTGGCCAGGAGTCTCCCCAGGGCAAGGCTGTCCCAGGATACAGAACGGTCCGATCTCGGCCCCTGGTCCAATCCTTACGCCAGCATGGATCAGGCTGGAGGTCGCCTGGCTGAGGTCCATCAGCCGACCGGCGCTAGCAGCTCGACCGGACGGCCGTCCGCTCGAAGCGACCGTTCGGCAGCCTCGAGCACCCGAACAATCCGCTGGCCGCTCCGGCCGTCGCTGCGGGGCGTTCGGCCCTGCTCGATGCAGGCCACAAAGTGGGCGCACTCCTCGCGCAGCGGCTCGGTGCCTCGAATGTTCGGCACGACAAGGTCGCCGGTCCTGAGCTGGAGCTGAAACTCGCCGAAGTCGTGGGGCACCCCATTGTCCATCCGCACGACCCCCTTGTCGTACACCTGGATCTTGGCGTCCACGCTGACGTCGTCGTAGACCAGCATCTGCTGGCTGCCGACGACGGTCATCTCACGCACCTTCTTGGGGTCGAGCCAGCTGAGGTGGACGTTGGCGGCGATCCCGCCGGGGAAGTCGAGCGTCATGAAGACGACGTCTTCGACACCTGGCGTCAGGTAGGAGAAGCCTCGTGCCCTGACCGACAGCGGCAGCTGCTCCAGCCAGAAGAGCAGGATCGAGACGTCGTGCGGGGCGAAGCTCCACATCGCGTTCAGCTCGTTCTGGATGCGCCCCAGGTTCAGCCGCCGCGAGTGAACGTAGTACACGTCGCCAAGGCTGCCCTTTCGGAGGCAGTCTTTGATCCACACCACGGCCGGGTTGTACTCAAAAACGTGACCCACCATGAGGGTCGCACCGGAGCGCGTGGCGGCCTCTATCAGGCCTTCGCACTCCTCTGACGTCGTCGCCAGCGGCTTCTCGACGAGCACGTGCTGGCCAACGCTCAGGAAGGGCTCGGCGATCCAGCGGTGCGTGGACATCGGGGTTGCGATCACCACCGCGTCGATGCTCGGATCGTCGACCAGAGTCCGGAAGTCGGCCTCTATTCTTGCGTCGCGCGCGTACTGGGCGGTCAGCTGCTGGGCGGCGGCGGTGTTCAGGTCGCAGAGGGCTCGCAGCTCGACGCCGGGCAGGGTGGAGAGCACGCGAACGAGATTCGGGCCCCAGTATCCGCAGCCGACGACCGCTACTCCGATGCCTCTGGACAAGCTCGCCGCGCCCTCAGCCCTGCCCTCTTCTCCTGGGAGAGGGGGACCATCTGGTCTCCTGTCAAGGGATGCGCTATAGTAGCCCATCCGGACGCGGCCGTTCAAGACGCGGCCAGGTCGGTCAACTCGTCGATACATTGCGATTTTCGCCTGCGCTCGAGGCCTGTGCCCCATCTCCGCGAGGGTTGGTGGGGAGAGCCGGAGCGTGAAGCGCACGCTCCTGGAGCACATCGTCTGTCCGGCCGATGGCCAGGGGCTGAGCCTGGCGGAGACTCGGGTCTCCGAGGCCGAGGTGCTCGAGGGCGCGCTGGCTTGCCAGTCCGGCCACGAGTATCCGATTAAAGACGGTGTGCCGCGTCTGTTGCGGCCCGAGCTGCTCGCGCTCGACGAGGAGAAGCAAAGGACGCGCTCCAGCTTCAGCGCTAAGTGGCGGCGCATTCCCGACTTCGGGCACGACGAGGCGAGCCGCGGCTTCTACGTCAACTGGTACCTGGCGCGGTACGGCTTTGGCGATCTAGAAGGTCTGCGCGCCTTCCTCTCGGACAAACGACGCGTCCTCGAGGCCGGGGCCGGGGCCGGGCGCGACGCGATGGTGTACGGACAGAATACGCCTGGCCAGGTGTTCGCGATCGACCTCAGTGACAGCATCGACTCGGTCTATCGCCACGTTGGCTGCCTGCCCAACGTCCACGTGATCCAGGCCGATCTGACGGTGCTCCCGTTCCCCGAAGCCTACTTCGATTACGTCGCCAGTGACCAGGTGCTGCACCATACACCGGACACAGAGAAGTCTTTCAAATATCTGACCCGCTATCTGACACCAGGCGGCCAGATCGCGGTCTACGTCTACAAGAAGAAGGGTCCGATCCGCGAGTTTAGCGATGATTTTCTTCGCAGCCATTACACCCAGTCATCCGAAGAAGAATGCTACGAATTCTCGCGCACCATGACGCTGCTTGGGAAGGCGCTCTCTGACCTAAATATCGAGTTCGAAGTGCCGGAGGATATTCCCATTCTTGAGATCAAGGCTGGCCGCCATAATCTGCAGCGCTTCATCTACTGGAACGTCTTCAAATGCTACTGGAACGACGCTCTGGACTTTGAAACAAACGTCATGACAAATTTTGACTGGTACCATCCGCTGCACGCGTTCCGGCATACGCCCGACGAGGTCAAGCGTTGGTGCGCGGAGTCGGGCCTGGAGATCGTCAATTTCGACGTGGTCGAGAGCGGGATCAGCGTAAGGGCCCGCCGACCGTAAGGGCCAAGCGCGGTAGGATCGGGACATGAGAGTGCTGGTCAGCGGGGCGGCCGGCTTCATCGGGCGTCATCTGGTCGCGCATCTGTCGGCCGAGCACGAGGTCGTGGCCCTGGTGCGCCCGCATCACAAGACTCCCCCTCTCCCAGGCTTGGGGGAGGGAACAAGTGCGCTTCGCG
>DASPXK010000267.1:0-4203 GCA_035637315.1 Chloroflexota bacterium | reverse complement strand
CGCCGCGATCATCGGCCGCACCGCGTCCAGCGCGGTACGCCGGTCCGCGTTGATCGCGACGTCGACGCGGGCCATAAGGTCGATCTGATGCTGGCCCCGACCGGCCCGAGCAAGCCCCAGGCGGACCATTTCTCGTCCGTGGCGAAGCCCTTGCGGGGTGGCGTAGGTGGCGATCATTGCCCCGTCGGCCAATTCGCCGGCCACCTGGAGGACGCGGTCGCCACGCGAGGCGATGACGATGGGGAGCTCTGTGCGACTCGGTAGATGCAGCCAGACATCACGCGCAGTGAACAGCTCGCCCTCGAATTCGACACGCTCGCCGGCCAGAAGGCGCCGAATGACCTGGATGCTCTCGCGCATCGCGAGGGCCGGCCGTACCCGCTCAATGCCCAACTCTTTGAAGTTCGCTCCGCCCGTTCCGAGTCCGAGAATAGCCCGCCCGGCGCACAGCTCGTCGAGCGTGGCGACGGCCGCCGCGATGAGCGCGGGGTGCTGCGAGTACGGCTCGGCAACGAAGGTCCCGAGCTGGACACGCTCGGAGTGCAGCGCCGCCACGGCCAGCCCGACCAACATGTCGCGGTACAGCTTGTGGTTGGAGTACCAGACCTGGTCGAAGCCCTCCTGCTCGGCCAACCGAACCAACATGCCGAGGCGTTGGCTTGTCAGTCCCTGCCACAATCCGACGCCGAATCGAGGCTCACGCAAAGTGCCGCATCCTACCCTCTCCTATTGAGGGCTATTGAGGGGGCGAGTCGGGGGGCGAAGGGTCAGGTCGGCTTGACAAGCGCGATTGAGGTCGGTCTTATATACCACGCAGCTCGGCGAGGCTTCGCCGGGCGTCGGAGGTGAGAGGACTTGGGCAGCTTCGCGCGTCGGCTTCGCTGCACCTATTGCGACGCGACCTACCCCCTCGACCCGATGTGGGAAGGGTGTCCGGCCTGCCGGCGCGAGGACTTCGTCTATCCGCTGTACGTCGAGTACGACGAGGACGCCCAGGGGCGAGCCGTCTCCAAGGCTATGTTCGATGAGCCGAATGGGGTCTGGCGGTTCGACCCGCTGCTGCCGGTCGCGGGCAATCGGAAGATTACCCTGAACGAAGGCAACACGCCGCTCGTCGACTGCCCAAAGCTGGCTGGCGAGGTCGGTATCGGCCGCCTGCTGGTCAAAGACGAGTCGCGCAATCCCACCTGGGCCCACAAGGACCGGACCTGCGCGGTGGGCATCTCACACGCGCTCGAGTGGGGCGCCGGGGTCGTCACGATGTCGTCGAGCGGCAACCACGGCATCTCGGCGGCAGCGTACGCGGCGCGTGCGGGGATCGGCTGCGTCATCTTCGTGATGGACACTGCGCCGCTCATCTCTCGGTCGGTGATCCAGTCGTACGGCGCGCTCGTCGTGGCGACGGACATGTTCGGACGCTGGAAGCTTATGGAGGAGGGGGTCCGCCGCTTCGGCTGGTACCCGCTTGGTAGTTGGACGCGTTCGGCCTACGTCGGCACCCCATATGCGCTCGACGGCTACAAGACGATCGCCTACGAGCTGTGCCACCAGCTCAACTGGGAGATGCCGGACTTCGTGGTCATCCCGACGGCAGGCTCGGAGGTAATCTTCTCACTGTATCGCGGGTTCTCAGAGTTCATGCGCTTCGGCTGGATCGACCGTCTGCCGCGCCTGGTGGCCGCCGAGCCCGCCGCGGGCGCGCCGATGTACTGGGCCATCGAGCGAGGCCTGGACCACATCCCCAGAGTCAACGCTGGACCGACAGTGGCGGTGTCGATCGGGGCGAGCGTGGGAAGCTACCGCGGCATGGTCGCCATCCGCGAGACGAATGGGCTGGATGTCGCGGTCAGCGAGGAAGAGATCCGTCACGCTTACCGGCAGCTCTCTCGGCAGGAGGGGCTGTTCGTCGAGCCCTCGGCCGCGGCGGCGATCGCCGGGGCGCTTCAGATGGGCCGCGATGGGACGGCCGGACCGGACAGCACCGTGGTGTGCATCTCCTCGTCCGGCGGATTGAAGGACCCCAAGACGGCCGCCGAGGGCCTGGCCGAGGTGCCGGTGATCGAGCCGGACTTCGAGGCGTTCCTGCGCGCCATCCGAGACACCTACCGCGTCGACCTATAGGAGGCCAGAAACGTGTTGTTGAACGTCGAGCGCGCCCGCGCGGTTATGGAGCATGAGGGCCTGGACGGTCTGGTGGCGTCGACCCTGGAGAACATCTTCTACCTGAGCGGAATGTGGCAGCTCGGGGTTGAGCTATTCCCATATGACGACCAGTGCTACGTGGTCGCCAATCACGAGCGGCCCGACGGCGGCGTCGTGGTCAGCTCGATGGGCGATGCCGACCTGACCCTCCAGGCGTACCCGAGCATCGGCGGCGTCATCACTTATAGCTCGTTCTTCCGCGAGCTGGCGCCAGGTGTCGAGTTGCTCGAGGACGAACGCCGGCTCAAAGAGATCACGCTCGACCGGGCGCCGAAGGCCGACGCGATGGAGGCCCTGGCAGCCGCGATCGAGGCGTGCGGCCTGACTCGCGGCGCGCTCGGCGTCGACGAGCGCGGGGCGAACCGGGCGCTCCTGGACGAGCTGAGCCGGCAGTTCTCCCAGCTCCAGATCAAGCCCGCTTCGCAGATCTTCCGCCAGATTCGAATGGTCAAGACCTCCGAGGAACATGAGCGGCTGGTGGGCGCGCTGCGGGCGACCGAGTATGCCTTGCGCGCGGCGGTCGATGCCGCGCGTGAGGGAGTGACCGAGCGCGACCTGTTCACCGTGTTCGAGCGCGCCATCGTGGAAGCCGGCGCTCGGCCCGGCTTCGCGCTCATCCGCTTCGGCCGCAACATGGCATTGGGGCAGGTGCCCTCGGGAGACACGGCGCTCCGCAAGGGCGACTACCTCTGGTTCGACGTGGGCTGCACCAAGCAGGGCTATCGCTCGGACATCGGCCGAATCATCGCCTTCGGCGAGCCGAGCGAGCGGCTGCGTCGTCTGCACCATGCTAGTAAGGAGGGCCAGACGCGAGCGATCGAGCTGATGAAGCCGGGCCGACCGGCCCGCGACGTGTTCAACGCCGCGGTCGAGCGGGTCAAGGAGTGCGGCATCGCCAACTACCGGCGGCATCACGTCGGCCACGGGGTCGGGATCGAGTACTACGACCCGCCCATCCTGGCGGCGCGGACGGAGACCCCGCTCGAGGCGGGCATGGTCTTCGAGGTCGAGACACCGTACTACGAGCTGGGGTTCGGGGGTGCGTTTATCGAGGATACCGTACTGGTCACCGACGACGGAGCCAGGATCCTAACCGCGCTTGACCGTGAGCTTCAGGTGATCGGCGCGTGAAAGTCGGGACCAGATCATGCTAGTCGTCCGCGACGTCGTCTCTGGGTACGGCGAGCTGGAGGTGCTTCGCGGGCTGTCGGCCCGCTTCGAGGAGGGCGTGATCACGACTGTGATTGGCGCCAATGGAGCGGGAAAATCGACCCTGCTCAAGACGATTTTTGGGATGCTACAGGCCAAGCAGGGCAGTATCGAGTTTGGGGGGGCCGACATTACGAACTGGTCGAGCCGGAAGATACTTCAGCACGGCCTGGCGCTCGTCCCGCAGGGGCGCTGCAACTTTCCGGCGATGACGGTCCAGGACAATCTGCGGGTGAGTCTGGACAGCCGCCGTGGCGATGACAAGCAGGCCCACCTCGACGTCGTGTACGGCGAGTTCCCGGTCCTGTTTGAGAAGCGGCGGACGCTGGCCGGAAACTTGAGCGGGGGCGAGCAGCAGATCCTGGAGATGGCCATGGTGCTGCTCCAGAAGCCGCGGCTGATGCTGGTCGATGAGCCCTCGCTGGGGCTTTCGCCAGCCATGCTCGACCAGGTCTTCGCCAAGATCTTGGAGGTCAAGCAGAAGGGCATCACCGTGGTCATGGTCGAGCAGAATGCCAAGCAGGCGCTCGCGATCTCGGACCGCGGCATGGTCTTGGAGATGGGTCGCCAGCGAATGGAGGGAGCAGCACGCGACCTGCTGGATCACGCGGGCATCAGACAGGTGTATCTCGGCGGTTAGCCAGAAGGAGGGATGGCATCATGAACGGTCTTCGTTGCAGGCACCTGGCAAGCTTCCTGGTCGTCGGGGCGATCTTCCTGGCGAGCTGCGCACCGACCCAGGTGCCCAGCGCCACGAGCGCCCCGGCCAAGCCGGCCGAGGCCGCCAAGCCG
>DASPXK010000266.1:0-7302 GCA_035637315.1 Chloroflexota bacterium | reverse complement strand
CCAGCCGTTCGTGCGTGCCGTGTCGGGGTGGAACACCGCCCCTGACAGCCAAGCAAATCGCGCCGCTCCTGGCGCAGATCGACGGCTGGTGCGTCGAGGACGACAAGAAGCTCGTGAAGTGGCAGCGCTTTCGGGATTTCGCCGAGGCGCTCGACTTCGTCAATCGAGCGGGCCAGATCGCCGAGACAGAGGGCCATCACCCGGACCTTCACCTGTCCTGGGGCCGGGTAGGCGTGGAGATCTGGACTCACAAGATAGGCGGCCTGACCGAGAGCGATTTCGTGCTGGCCGCCAAGCTAGATCGCGCCCGCGAATCGATGGGCGCACAGCGTCCACCAGGTGGGCGACCTGGGACTCGAACCCGGGACCTCACGGATGTGAACCGTGCGCTCTAACCAACTGAGCTAGTCGCCCGATCTAGAGTCGATTATACGCACCCTTCAAAACACGGGCAACAGCTGAATACCCCTCGCCTGCCCGCTCCACGGGGAGAGGGGGTCATTCTTGCCCACCCGTCGCTTTGCGCTACTATGGCCGGGCGTCGTGGTCGTCCTCGACCGGGTCCCCCATGGGGTTGGGCCCGCGTGGAGCGCGATGGACTCGATCCAGCAGCTCGAGGCCCTCAAGCGGTCTGCCCGTAACCGGTTCTTGGCCGGGCGGTACGGGCTGGTGTCCGTCGGTGCCGACCGTCTGTCGCGACACAAATTCCAGCAGATCGTCGAGACGCTGGACGATCTGCCGCCCGACCTGGTGCGTAATGGGCCGATCGCAGGGCTCTCGCTGGGCGCCGATCTAGGCCTAGAGACCTACGGCGAGACGGTCGATACGAGCGTGGCGATCGGTCTGGTGACGTGTCGCGGCGTGGGCAATCGTCCCCACGTCATTCCCGGCCTGACCCTGTTCCAGGCGACCGTCGTCCACGAGATCGGCCATACCGTTGCCTTTGCCGATCAGCGCCGCCTCCAGACCGCTTTCGAACACGTCTTCTGGCCTGGCGACGATCGCGCTCGCGGCCAGGGCAGGCCAGTCTCGACGTACGCCCTGCTCTCCGCTAGCGAGGGCGCGACGCCATGGTCTCCACTCGGCGCTTCTCACGGCTCCAATCCACCTTGCTCGGCAGGTTACCGTAGGTCCATGTCATCTCCGATATCTGGCGGCGTTCCGCCGCCTGCCGAAGCTCGGAATGACAATCTGGGAGCTATCCCCCTATCCTCTATCCCGTCTCTCCTGCCTGCTCGCCGAGCACCTCGTCCTTGAAGGCGAACAGGGCTGGTAGCCCGCCGGTGTGGATGAAGACGACCGCGCTGTCCTTCCCCAGCTCACCTTTGCGGGCGTGGTCGATCAGGCCCGCCATCGCCTTGCTGGTATAGACGGGATCTAGCAACAGACCCTCGGTCCGCGCGGCCAGTCGGATCGCCTCGAGG
Source organism: Chloroflexota bacterium (assembly GCA_035637315.1). Taxonomy (GTDB): domain Bacteria; phylum Chloroflexota; class UBA6077; order UBA6077; family JACCZL01; genus DASPXK01. The sequence continues at coordinate 5,878 of DASPXK010000266.1, read as the reverse complement.
CCGGCCGGGCTCGACTTGCCGTACGCCTCGCCGACGTAATCGTCGTAACTCTCGATCTCGTTCTCGCTCAGATCCACCTCCCAGCCCAGCGCGTGGCCCGCGTCCAGGGCGGCCTTGACGGCGCCCGACTTGCGGTCGCTCCCGTAGCGCTGGCTGATGGCGATGGTCCGAAAACGCTTGCCGAGCAGCTTGCGGCCCAGCACCAGCCCGGCGTGGCCCTTGTTGCCGGAGGCCATGTACAGGTGAGTCGGCTCCAGGCCGAGCGCGGCCGTCTGCTCGACGATCTCGAGGGTGCACAGCACGTAGGCGACGGCCGAGCCGAGCACGAAGGCGCCGGCGTGGTTCATCACGTACGGCAGGCGGCCGAGTCGGCGCTGTTCGTCGGCCGTCTGCTCGAGCACGCGATCCATCTCGTCCGGATCGTCGCTCTCCAGAAAGCGCACCTCGGCCCCGAGCAAGCGGTCGACCAGCAGGTTGCCCTGCCAGTCCCAGTCGCGGTCCTGGTGGAGCACCAGGATCGTGCGCATGCCCAGGATGTTGGCCGCCGCCGTCGTCTGGCGGGCTGAGTTGGACTGCGCCTCCAGGCCCGCGATCATCACATCCGTGCCCTGCTCGACCGCCTCGGCCATCCGGAACTCGAGGTTGCGGGTCTTGTTGCCGCCGAACGCCAGCCCGGTCAGGTCATCGCGCTTGGCGAACAGCCGCCCGATCCCCAGCTCGGTCGCCAGCCGCGGCAGCTCCTGAAGCGGGGTGGGGGTCAGGGCGAGCGGTACTCGTGGCAGCTGCGCGACTCGGCTGCGGATCTCCTCGATCGTGGCCGGCGCCGTGAGCGGCTCCAGGCTGGTCATCATCGGCAATCTCCTCTCTGGCCCATGCCCGATCCGAGCTGACAGTTGGAACGTGGCATGATAGACCCAGCGTGCCGCTTGTCGTCGATTCTCACGTCCACATCTTCCCCTATCTGGACGAGCCATCCGGCTTCTCGTCGCCGGCTGAGCATCGCCGGTTCCTGCAGCTCTACATGGCCGCCCATGGCGAGCCCGTCCGGCGCCTGAGGGACCATGCGCGCGTCGTCGAGCAGACCCTTCACGACGGGAGCCTGGCCGGGCCGGCCAGCCTGCGCGACGTCGACTTCCGGGCCGGCAAGTACGGCCGGCTCGAATGGACGGTCGACGGCGAAGACCTCTACATCCAGTTCTTCCCGCCCAGCCTCCAGGACATGGCCGCTCCGCCCGAGTTCACGCTCCAGCAGATGGCGCGAGCCGGAGTCGACGTGGCGGTGCTTCAGAATGCCCGCCTCTACGGCAGGCTCAACCGGTTTTTCGCCAACGCGGCGAGGCGCTATCCGGACAAGTTCATCGGCCTGGCCGACGTGGACGAGGCCCGGGCGGATACCGAGGAGCAGATCACGACGCTGCGGCGAGCTGTTCGCGAGCTGGGGCTGCGGGGGCTCTACTACGCCAACCGCGGCCTGTTCGCCGACGGCTACCGGCGGATGTTTGACGATCCGGCCTTCGACCCGTTCTGGGAGGAGGTCCGCTCACTGGGCATTCCTGTTTTCTGGGAGATCGTCGGCGTCCCGAATCCGGCCGATCAGGCGGCGCTCGTGCGCGAGGTCGAGCGGCTCAATCGCTGGGCCCAGCGCTGGCCGGACATTCCCGGTCTCTGGACACACGGCTTCTCGCCCGAGCTGCTCGAGGCCATGCCGGCCCCGCTCGAGGCACTCTTCAAACGGCCCCAGTTCATGGTCGAGATCTTGTACCCGATCCACTGGGCGCGCGATCACGAGTACCCATTCCTGGAGCTGCGGCCGGCCATCCGCGCCCTCTACTCGCGTCTGGGCGGGGAACGGCTGGTGTGGGGCTCGGACATGCCCAACGTCGAGCGCAACTGCACCTACCGCCAGTCACTCCAGTACCTGAGGATCGTGGCGGACGGGGTCATCCCGTCTGTGGACCTGGATCGCATCCTGGGACTGAACGTCCTGCGGCTGCTAGGAGTCGGCGTGCCGTAGGGACCTTGACTACCCTCACCCCGCGCAGCGCACTTGTTCCCGACCCCTCTCCCTCACGGGGGAGAGGGGAGATCCCTTCGTCGGGGAGCCGGGCCAAAACTTTGACAGGCACCCTCCTGAGGGGTCGCGTAGCGTCGAACCAGAAGTTCTGCTACTCTCACGCCTTGTGAGGAATCGTAGGCGGGGGGCTTGTCCCCCCGCTCTTGCCGGGCGATCGGCGGGGGACATGCACCTGCGCTACGATTTTTGTGTTGGTCATCCTGAAAGCGGAGCGAAGCATGCGTGCCCCGGCCACTGGATACGGATCCTTCGCTCGGCCCAACCCGAGGGCACACATCGCTAAAGTGCATGCGTCGGTGATGTTCCGTAGGGAGGTGCCGCCGATGATTCCCACCACGCGCCGCCAGTTCTTGCGGCTGGCCATCCTGGGCTCGGGAGGCGCGCTGCTCGCGGCGTGCGCCCAACCGGCTCAGCAGGCGCCCACCCGGGCACCGGCCGTGGCCACGCCTCAAGTCGTTCCAACCCAACCCCCGCCGGCTGCCAAACCAGCCCCAACCTTGGCGGCGGAAGCCGCCAAGCCGACCGCGGCGCCCGCGGCGGCGGGCCAGGTCAGAGACGTCAACTTCGTCGTCGTCGACGGCACCGAGCCAAACAGCCTCGACCCGCCCGTCGGGACCGGCCCGTTCCAGCACATCCTCAACGCCATCTATGACCGTCTGGTGGTCTGGAGCGACAAGATGGAGGCCGAGCCGGGCCTGGCGACCTCCTGGGAGGTCAGTCCAGATGGCAAGACCTGGACCTTCAAGCTGCGCCAGGGAGTCAAGTTCCACGACGGCACGCCCTTCAATTCCCAGGCGGTCAAGGTCACCATCGAGCACCTGCTGGACAAGGACACCGCCTCCACTCGTCGGGCCAGCTACACCCTTATCAAGGAGATCCTCACGCCGGACGACGCCACCGTCCGCTTCGTCACCGACCCGCCCACGCCCGACCTGCCGTTCCTGATGGCCGATGGCTCGGTCAAGATCATCAGCCCGGCCGCGCTCCAGAAGTACGGCAGGGACTTCGGGCGCAATCCCGTGGGGACCGGGCCGTTCAAGTTCGAGGAGTGGGTTCCCAACGACCACGTCTCGGCGATCGTCAACCCAGACTACTGGGGCCCGAAGTCACTCGTCCGTCGCTTCGTGTACCGTCCGATCCCGGAGGCCGCCGGGCGAGTGGTGGCCCTCAAGACCGGTGAGGCGGACGTCGTCCTCAACTTGCCGCCTGCCGACGTCGACAACCTGAAGCAGGACCCCAACGTCGCGGTCCAGGTAACGCCCGGCTTGACGATCGTCGAGGCCGAGCCGCGCCAATCCAAGCCGCCCCTGAGCGACGTTCGGGTCCGCTACGCCCTCAACCACGCGATCGACAAGGACGCGATCATCAACAAGATCATGCGTGGGCTGGCCCTCCCGCTCAACACCCCTTCCATCCCGGGCCTCTGGGGGACGTTCGACTTCGAGCCCATCAAGTACGACGTGGAGCGGGCCAGGCGCCTCATCGGTGAAGCCGGCTACACCGCCGGCATGGACATCGCGCTGGCCTACGTCAGCGGTCGTTGGGCCGGCGACGACCAGGTCGTCGAGGCGATGCAGGGCTACTGGAACAACATCGGCGTCCGCGCGACGATCAAGAAGATCCAGAGCGCCGAGCTGGGGCCGCTGCTTCAGACCGATCCCGATACCTTGTCCGGCACGCTGGTGTTCCTACTCAAGACCAGTGAGTACGTCGACTACCACCTCTATCGGATGTACCACACCGAGGCGACGCTGCGGACGGTGACGGCCCAGCGCTACGCCTACACCAACCCGGAGGTCGACAAGCTGATCGAGCAGGAGCAGAAGACCTTCGAGCCCGACAAGCGGCTGCCCGTTCTGAAGCAGGCCCAGGAGCTGATCTGGAAGGACCAGCCGCTCGTGTACCTCTTCCACCAGGTCAATATCTGGGGCCAGCGCAAGAACGTGTCCGGCTTCAAGTTCATCGCTACCAACCAGATCATGCCCGGCCAGGTCCAGAAGTCAACCTAACCCCCAACCCCCTTCCCTAAAGGGAAGGGGAGCCATCGTGTCCCTTCCCTTTAGGGAGGGGGCAGGGGGTAGGTTAGATCCCCTTCCCTTTAGGGAGGGGGCAGGGGGTAGGTCGTTTGTCCCGCTATATCCTGGTCCGGCTGCTCTGGCTGGGGCCGGTCTTGCTGGGCGTCTCGCTGGTCGTGTTCGGGATCATGAAGATGGTCCCCGGCGATGTGGCCCAGGTCATGGCGGGGCTGGATGGGACGGCTGAGGACGTCGAGAACATCCGCCACTCGCTGGGTCTGGACCAGCCGCTGCACATCCAGTACGGACGGTTCCTCTGGAGATCGATCCAGCTCGATTTCGGCCGCTCGGCTGTGTCGAGGCGGCCGGTGGTCGAGGAGATCGCGGTCCGGATTCGGCCTACGGCCGAGCTGGCGCTGGCCGCCCTTGCCCTGGCCAGCGTGCTCGGTCTGGCGACCGGGATCATCTCGGCTACGCGCCAGTACACGATCTGGGACAACCTCGCCACCCTGGTGGCGTTGGTCGGCGTCTCGATGCCGATCTTCTGGCTCGGGCTCATGCTGATGCTGCTCTTCTCGGTCGAGCTGGGTTGGCTGCCCAGCAGTGGAGCCGGCACGCCGGCCCAGCTCGTGCTGCCGGCCCTAGCGCTTGGCTCGGCATCGACGGCCGTCATCGCCCGCCAGACGCGCTCGAGCATGCTCGACGTGCTCCGCCAGGACTACGTCCAGACCGCGCGGGCCAAAGGGCTCACGGAGCGGCTCGTAGTCACGCGCCACGCGCTCCAGAACGCGCTGATCCCAACCGTGACCGTGGTCGGACTGCAGGTCGGCTATCTGCTTGGTGGGGCCGTCCTAACCGAGACGGTCTTCGCTCGCCCGGGGCTCGGCCGACTGCTGGTGGACAGCATCGCCAGGCGCGACATCGCCGTGGTCCAGACCGCGATCATGCTCCTCTCGGTGACATTCGTGCTGGTCAACCTGATCGTCGACCTGCTCTACGTCAAGCTCGATCCGCGAATCCGGTACGAGTGACGAGCTACCGAGTTAAGAGTGAAGACCGACGAACTGGCGGCAGCGGGAGAACAACTCAAGAGTCCTGTCCGTCGTCGCCAGCTCTTCACTCTTAACTCTTCACTCTTAACTTCCTTCCGCCGCAGCCGGGCAGCTGTGCTCGGGCTGGCGCTGATCCTGGCGTTTGTGTTGACGGCTGCCCTGGCGCCCCTGATCGCCCCCCACGATCCGGTGGCCTTCTCGCTCGGGCAGCAGCTGGCGCCGCCGTCCATCACCTACCCGCTGGGCACCGACGAGCTGGGCCGCGACATCCTGAGCCGCCTGCTGTGGGGCGCGCGGATCACGCTGCTGATCACCGTCGGAGCGGTCGCCCTGGCGCTGGCAGCGGGCACCGGGCTGGGGATCTTCGCGGGCTTCCGCGGTGGCTGGAGCGATCTGCTGATCATGCGCGCCATGGACATCCTGCTCGCGATGCCCGGTTTCCTGCTCGCGATCGCGATCATCGCGGCCCTTGGTGCTGGGACGCTGAACGTCATCGTGGCGGTCGGGATCTACTCGATTCCCGGCTTCGCGCGAGTGGCTCGCGGCTCGACATTGTCAGTGCGCGAGCAGGACTATGTCTTGGCGGCCCGGGCGCTCGGCGTGCCGGACCATCGATTGATGTGGCGCCACGTGCTCCCAAACGTCACGCCGCCCCTGCTGGTTCAGACCACGCTCCGGCTGGCGACTGCCATCCTGACCGCCTCGGGCCTCAGCTTCCTGGGGCTCGGACCGCAGCC
>DASPXK010000265.1:0-7316 GCA_035637315.1 Chloroflexota bacterium | reverse complement strand
AACCGGCACGGCTGTCGGCCGTGGCGGGGCCGTCGTGACGACCTACGACCGCGGCCAGCTCCGGGACGAGCTGACGTTCGGGCGCCCGATCTCGGCCGACGAGATGTGGGCCAACTACGAGTACTTCGTCCGCGCGGCGGTCCCGGTCGCCGAGGAGGCCGGCGTCCGCCTGGCTCTGCACCCTGACGATCCGAACGACGGGCCGATCGGCGGCGTGGCGCGCATCTTCTCGAACTTCGAGGGGTTCGAGCGCGCCGCCCGCATGATCGACAGTCCCGCCTGGGGCCTGCTGCTCTGCGTCGGCTGCTGGACCGAGATGGGCGGGTCCTCCAACGTCCTGCGCGGAATCCGCCACTTCGGCCCCCAGGGGCGGATCGCCTATGTCCACTTCCGCGACGTCAAGGGCCGGGCCGACAAATTCGCCGAGTGCTTCATCGGCGAAGGGGACCTCGACGCGACGGCGGTGATGCGGGCGCTCAAGGAGGTCGGCTTCTCCGGCCCGATCATCGACGACCACGCGCCTCGCATGATCGGCGACGAGGGCTGGTCCTTTCGTGCCCGGGGCTACCAGACCGGCTACCTGCAGGGGCTCCTGCGGGCCGTCGAGGATATCGAGGGAGGCACAAGCAATGGCGTCACCGTATCGGGCCGACCACGTTGGTAGCCTTCTGCGTCCGACAGAGCTCCTGCAGGCGCGCACAGACTACAGTGCGAACCGAATCACAGCGGCCCAGCTCCACGAGGCCGAGGATGCCGCGGTGGTCAAGGCCCTGGACCTGCAGCGCGAAGTCGGGGTCGATGTCTTCACGGAAGGCGAATACCGGCGGCCGTCGTGGAGCGCCGCGATCCGGGAGTCCGTGGAGGGTTTGGTGCCCGACTCTGGTCGTCCGACTCGTCCCTTCCTCGGACGCTGGCAAGGACCGAGCAGCGATCTCGCGAACGCCTTCACGACCGGCGCAGCCCTGGTGGCCGGCGGCAAGCTTCGCCAGGTCCGCCGTCTCGCCGGCGACGAGTCGGCGTTTCTGCGCCAGCACGCGCCGGGAGCATGGAAGATTACGATGCCCGGCCCGATGTCGGCCGCAGGCCAGTTGTTCAAACCCGGCCTGACCGATGCCTTCTACCCGACCCGCCGCGAGCTCGCGGACGACATCGTGGGCATGCTGCAGCGGGAAATCCGAGCCCTGATCGACGAAGGGGTGTCCTACATCCAGCTGGACTCGCTTCACTACGTCGAGCGGGTAGCAGACACGACGATCCGGTCGCAAATGATCGAGGACGGCGAAGAGCCCGACGAGTATCTTGACGTGCTCATCGCCGCCGACAACGCCGCCCTCGAGGGCGCAAGACGCGAGGGCGTGACGGTGGGACTGCACATGTGCCGCGGCAACAACCGCAGTGCCTGGCACGCGGAGGGGAGCTACGAAGCCATCGCCGACAAGGCGTTCAATCTGCTCAACGTCGACCGCTTCCTGCTCGAGTATGACACGCAGCGTGCAGGCGGCTTCGAGCCGCTGCGTTTCATGCCCAACAAAATGGTCGTGCTGGGGTTGATCAGCTCAAAGGAGCCGGCCCTGGAGTCGGTGGACCTGCTGCGCCGTCGGATCGACGAGGCGGCGAAGTGCGTGCCGATCGAGAACCTGGCCGTGTCGCCGCAATGTGGTTTTGCCTCGACTGTGCTAGGAAACCTCTTGACCTGGGATGAGCAGCGCCGAAAGCTCGAGCTGGTGGTCGAGACCGCCCGCAAGGTCTGGGGTTAGGCGAAGCCGTGCAGCCAGCGACGCAGGCGCCCAAAGACCGCGCGTGCCGGGGAACCCGCGGATCCTTTGAGGTCAGCCTGTTCCATCGCTTCCATGCCGCTCGCCACCATGCTCTTGGTCGCCGGCTGGGCCGCTGAAATGCGGCGGTATTTGTAGTGGCCCAACGCCAGCACGCAGACGGTCAGCAGCGCGGAGATGAACGGGTTGGCTGCAGGTGGCACGGAGATCACACCGGCAAGAAAGTCGTCCTCGAGAATCAGGCCTGCTCCGATCCACGCAATGGCGGCCGTTCCGAGATAGGTCAGCCACGGGAGTCTGTGGACCAGGTGGGCGACGAGGCTTCCGCCGGCCAGCAGGATGGCCATGCTCAGCGCGAGGCCAAAGACCAGCAGGCCGAGATTGCCCTCTGAGGCAGCCGCGACGCCGAGCACGTTGTCCAGGCTCATGATGACGTCGGCGAGCAGGATGGTCAGAATCGCGTCGCGCATCGCGCCGCCAGCCTTTACCCCGTCGACGCTTGCTTGTCCCTGCTTGAGCAGTTTGAACGCGATCCAGAGCAGCAGTAGCCCTCCGATCGCCTTCAAGGCGGGAAGCGCAAGGAGTAACGCGGCTACCGCGGTGAGAACGACCCGCAGCACAATGGCGGCGCCGCCACCCATCACGATGGCGAGGCGACGCTGGGCGGGCGGAAGACGATGGGCGGCGAGCCCAATGATCAGCGCATTGTCGCCGCTTAGCACGATGTCGATGAGAACGATGCTGAGCACGGCGGGGATGAGCTCCATGGCGGCGAGCTCCCCATTGTTCATGCAGATCCCTCGTCCAGGCGGCGAAACCTGAGACCCCGCTCTCTCTCTGGACTACGCCGCCCGCCCGCTACAGCCGCAGTCCCATCCTTCATTCGGACACGACCTGTCGGCTCACGCCCGGAGCACCTGGCTCTCATCTGGGGCTCAGGCAAGCCAGCACCTCCCGTGACGCCCGGATCCCGCTTACCAGGGCTCCGTTCATCGTCGCTTGCCAGGGATCGGTGTGCTCGCCAGCAAAGAAGATTCGGCCCTCTGGGCAAGCGAGCAGTGGCCCGTAGCTGGTAAGCTCGCCCGGCCCAAAGTACGAGTAGGCGCCCTGACGACCTGCACTGAGGTCCCAGACAACGCACACGCTGACCTCGAGGTCAGCAGCCGAGCCCGGGTAGATCAGCTCGAGCTGGTCCAGGCACCGAGCCAACCGCTGCTCATCGGAGAGCGCGGCAAGCTCGGCTGCCGCGGGGCCAGCGGAGCAGAGCGTCAGGATGCCTCGGTCTGCGGCTTGCCCCTCGGTCGCATCCCAGGCGCACTGGAAGGGCAGGTCTGCCACGACCTCTCCGCTGAGACCCTGCCGCTCCCAAAAGCGCCTCCGGTACTGGAGCAGCATCTTGACAGCCTGGCAGTAGCGCAGGCCCTCCAGCGCCTGCTGGCGCCTTGCGTCCAATCGAGGAGTGATCTCCAGAGCACGGAGCGCGGTGGCTGGCAAGGCCACCACGACAGATTCGGCCTCGATCTCGCCAGTGGTGCCCGCTCGGCTGTACTCCACCCTCACCGAGCGCGAGTCCTGGCTTAGCGCGGTTGCAGGCGTCTCCAGGTGGATGCGCCGGCTGAGCTCAGCGCCCATCGCTCGAGGCAAGCGATCCAGCTCGCCGCAAGCTCGGAGCGACTCCACGTCCTGATCGGACTGATGCTCTTCGAGCCGTTGGTCGCGGGCGTACTGCAGCAAGGACAGCGCCTCCGGTTCCACCCCGTAGTCGATCGTCGTCGTCGCGCCGTAGTAGGCACGCACGATGGGCAGGGGACGTAGCCGGTCCAGCCAATCGCCGACGGACTGCGTATCGAGCTCGGCCGCGGCCGGTGTCTCCCAGGGCCGCTGCGGGTCGGATACGTGGCGCGCGAGCCTCCAGCTGCGCCGAGCAATTCGATTGGCGTCGTCCTTCACACGTCTGCCGTACGCGACCAACGACCTGCCGAGGCGAGTGGCGCCGCGAAGGTGAAAGACCCCGCGCTTGGCGGGCATCTGGCGCAGGCGAATGCCGTACGAGCGCAGGAAGCGACGAACGACCACGTGAGCCGCGTCGACGAATTCGCCGCCGGCCTCTGCATGCAGCCCATCGCTGAACGGTGCTCGGAGGGTCAGCACGCGGCCACCGATCCGTTCGCGGGCCTCGAGGAGGCGCACGTCCAAGCCGGCCCGCACCAGCGTGACCGCGGCCGCCAGTCCAGCCAGGCCGCCGCCGATCACAACTACGTCCGTTAAGGCGGGCGGGGCGGCCACGTTGCGCCCCAGCGGCGGGCCGCTCGCTTCGAGGGACAAAACAACGACCTCCGGCCTAGCCAAATAGGCATCAGCCGAAGGTCTCTCTCGACCTAGCAGGTCGGCGCCACCGGGCCAAACGGCCGTGCTGACGGCGACGCCCGTTACAAGATACTCCCCTTCGGGCGAGACCAGCATAGCACAGCGCTCCCCGAATCGCCAAAGTTAGGCCGCGTCCGCGTCGCTGTAACGGGGGCAGCGCTCATCTGGAAGCCCGACTGACGCAGCGCTTATCACTCTCCCAGAATTGGCGAGGAGTGCCGATCGCAGCGAAGCGGGAGTGAGGGCGTTTCCGCGTCCCACGTTGCCGCCGGAGGCTGCCCGGGCTAAGCTTAGGGCAAGCCGACCGGTGCGCTGTCGCTCCGGTGCGGCGCACGCCTGTGCGGCGTACGAGTGAAGCGTGAGAGCCGGCGATGGTGATGGGCGGCGCGGAACCTCGGAAGGTGCAGGGCTACTGCGGGTTTTGCGCGGTGCACTGCCCGACCGTCACGACGGTCGCCAGCGAGCGCGTGCTGGCGATCGAGCCAGACCCCGCGCATCCTTACGGCGGCGCGATCTGCGCTAAGGGGCGGGCCGCGCCCGAGTTCCTCGACCACCCCGACCGCGTGAACTACCCAGTCCGTCGCACGCGCCCGAAGACTGATCCCGATCCGGGCTGGGAGCGCATCTCGTGGGACGAGGCGCTCGACCTCATCGCCCAAAAGCTGCTGCAAGTCCGCGCCACCGACGGGCCGCAGGCCGTGGTCTTCAGCAAGGGCACCACCGGCGGCACCGGCCTCAACGAGGCCGAGCCCTGGCTGATTCGGCTGGCCGCCCACTTCGGCACGCCCAACCTGGTCAGCACTACCCACCTCTGCCAGTGGCCACGGGATACCGCCGCGGCGTCCTACACCTTCGGCGCTGACCGGCTGCCGATGCCCGACCTCGCCCACAGCAGCTGCATCGTGCTCTGGGGCTCGAACCCTAACGGCAATTTCTTGAGCCTGGCCCAGGACGTGGTGGCGGCTAAGGCGCGGGGCGCCAAGCTGCTGGTGGTCGATCCGCGCCGCGTCGGCCAGGCCACCCGCGCCGACGTATTCCTGCAGCCCCGGCCTGGCACCGACGGCGCGCTGGCGCTCAGCCTGATCCACGTCCTGATCGCGGAGGGGCGCTACGACGAGCCGTTTGTGCGCGAGTGGACCAACGCCCCGCTGCTCGTGCGCGGCGACAGCGGCGAGCTACTCCTTGCCGCCGACGTGGCGCCCCAGACGCTAGGGCGCGCCGCTCCCGACGGCGGGCCGTCGGGGACGCGCTACGTGGCTGTGCGCGCCGCCAGGAGCGCACTGGTCGTCTACGACGCGGGGCGGGGCGTGTACGAGGGTGGGACAGCGGGGCTCGTGTTGCGCGGCAGCTGGCCCGTGCGGCTGGTCGACGGCCGGACCGTGGACTGCGAGCCCGTCTTCGAGCGGCTCGCCGGCGAGGCCGCGCAGTACACACCGGCGGCCGCGGCCGCGATCACGGGGGTGGCAGCGGAGCAGATCTTCACAGCGGCCCACCTGTTGGCCGAGAATCGGCCCGTCGGACACTACTTCCATAACGGGCTGGTCCAGCACACTAACGCGACCCAGGCCTGCCGGGCGATCGCCGTGCTCTACGCGCTCCTGGGCGACTGGGACCGCCAGGGCGGGAACGTGCTCGGGCCCGGACCTCTCATCAACCCGATCGTCGAGAGGGGCGTGCTGCCCGACGAGATGGCCCTCCAGCGACTGGGCCGCGCCGAGCGTCCGATCGGCCCGCCGGCGCGACCCGGCAACGCCGCCGCCTACGACCTCTACCAGGCCGTGCTCGAGGAGGACCCTTACCCAGTCCGAGCGCTGGTTGCCTTCGGCGGCAACATGCTGCTGGCCAACGGCGACACGCTGGGCGGCCGCGAGGCGTTGCGGCGGCTGGAGTTCTTTGCCCAGGTCGAGCTAACGCATACGCCGACCAGCCGCTACGCCGACGTGCTCCTGCCGGCGGCGAGCTTCCTGGAGTTCGAGGCGCTGCACCTGGGTTTCCGCTACCCGATCGAGGCGATGGCGCACGTCCAGCGGCGGCCGGCGGCCGTGGCGCCGCGCGGCGAGCGACGCTCCGACGTTGACATCATCTTCGCGCTCGCCTGCCGGCTTGGCCTTGGCAAGCATTTCTGGAACGGGGACGTCGTCGCCGCCTACGACTACGTGCTCGCCCCAAGCGGCCTAACCTGGGAGGCGCTGGCTGAGCGGCCCCATGGCGCCACCGTGCCGCGGCGGCCGCTTCACTACCAGAGCTACGCCGAGCCGGACGAGCACAGCGGCGACCCGACGGGCTTCGCCACCTCCACCCGCAAGGTGGAGCTGTACGCCGTGCCGTTCGCGCAATATGGCCAGCCGCCGCTCCCGACCTACGTCGAGCCGGCCCTCAGCCCAGTCAGCCAGCCGGGGCTGGCCGAACAGTTCCCGCTCGTGCTGACCAACGCCAAGCGCCCGCAATACCTGCACAGCCAGCACCGCGGCCTCCCCCGCCTGCGCAAGTCGGCGCCCCACCCGACTGCCGAGCTGCACCCCGAGACAGCCGCATCCTGCGCCATTGCCGACGGCGAGTGGGTGGCGTTGGAGACGCCAGGCGGCAGCGTGCGTGTCCAGGCGCGACTCACCGAGGCGATCCTGCCAGGAGTGGTCTGCACCAGCCACGGCTGGTGGCAAGGTTGTGAGGCGCTGGGCCTGCCTCCGCTCGACCCGTACTCGGCCGACGGCGCCAACGTGAACCTGCTCGTCCACAACGACCGCCGCGACCCGGTGAGCGGGGGCACGCCCCACCGCTCGACGCTCTGCCGTGTGCAGAAGCTCCCGGCCGAAGCGCGCTAGCCGCGGCGATATGCTGGCTGCGCGAGCTCGCGGTGGCGCCCTTCTAGCGGAACCCTCGAGTGTGGAAGCCTGAGTGACGCAGCGCGCTCGTCAGAGGTCGAAGAATACGGTCTCGCGCTTGCCTTGGAGCACAATGTCAAACTGGTAGGCGACCTTCCTGTCGCTGGGCCAACGTTTCGCAAGCAGCGTGTCCCGTCGCTCCTTGGGGACTCGGCGAAGTATCGGGTCAGTCTCGTTGGTCGCCTCGTCCTCGAAGTACAGGCGGGTCACGACGTGGTTGAGCAGCCCGCGCGCGAACACGGTGACGACGACGTGCGGCGCTTGCATGCTCTGCGCGTCGAAGGGAACCGGG
>DASPXK010000264.1:0-10668 GCA_035637315.1 Chloroflexota bacterium | reverse complement strand
CTGGGCCTGTCCACCCATCACCACTTGCTCAGCTTCTATCGTCCCCAGCTGCGCGCAGCGGGAGTTCGCTCAGCCGCCGAGTTGGCCGACGTGCGGAACAAGTGCGCTTCGCGGGGTGGCCTGGTGCGGGTGGGCGGGCTGGCCATCTGCCGGCAGCGGCCTGAGACGGCCAATGACTTCGTCTTCATGACCCTGGAGGACGAGACTGGCCTGGCCAACGTGATCGTGCGGCCGCACGTCTACCAGGCCCAGCGCCAGGTGTTCCGCGGCGAGCCGCTGCTGGTGGTGGAGGGCCTCTTACAACGCGAGGATGGGGTCACCCACGTGATGGCTCGCCAGGGGTGGCCATTGCCCCACGATCCCGCCGCCAACGCCGTCCCCGGGCACAGCTTCCGCTAAGGACCGGGAACAAGTGCGCTTCGCGGGTTCCGAACCTCGAGACGATCCAGTTAGAATCGCCTCGATGAGATCGCTCGCCCTCGGGCTAGCAGTATGTGCGCTCGGAGTCTGGCCGTGCGGGCCCTCACAGGCGCTCGCCCAGGGCTCACAAGAGCTGGACGTGCGGCCAGGCTTCGACGGGCTCGGCAAGGCCGGGCGGTGGCTGCCGGTCCAGGTCGTCGTCGGCAACGACGGGCCAGGATTCGAGGCCGAGGTACGGGTGGTCACCAGGCTATCGGCCGGTGGGCCGAGCGTGGCGTACGGACAGCCGGTCGACCTGCCGACTCGCTCCCGCAAGCTGGTCCAGCTGGTGGTCCCGGCTCCGGCCAGCGAACGCGACCTGCGGCTAGAGCTCCACACTGGCGGCCGCGAGATCGCCGTTCGAGACGTCCCCGTTCGGCTGCTCAAGCCGTCCGCTTTCCTGGTCGGCGTGCTGTCCGACGACAGCGCGCCGCCGGCCGGGCTGGGGTCGCTCAGACGTGGTGGCGAGACGGTTAGCGCAGCCCGAGTCAGCCCTGGAGACCTGCCGACCGACCCGGCCGCGCTTCAGGCGCTCGACGCGCTGGTCATCCACAATGCCCCGACGGGGCGGCTGAGCGGTGAGCAGCGCGCGGCGCTGCGAACCTGGGTCGAGGCGGGTGGACAGCTCGTCCTGGCCGGCGGCCCTGGCTGGCGTCGCTCGATCGAGGGGCTCGATGACCTCGTCCCCGTCGAGGAGCTCTGGACGCGTGAGGTCAGGAGCTTGCGCGCGTTCGGCCGCTACGCGGCCGGGCCCGGGGTTGCGCCCGCCGGCGGACCGACCGATGGAGGCGTCCTGTTGGCCGTCGGCCTGCCGGTGCCCGACGCCCGTGTGCTGTTGGAGCAGGATGGCATGCCGCTCATAGTCGAGCGCTGGCTCGGGCTGGGACGGATCACGTTCGTGGCAGCTGACCCGGCCCTCGAACCGTTCCGTTCCTGGGCTGGATCCGAGGGGCTGTGGCAGCGGATCCTGGTGGGAGGGCGGCCGCTCTTGCCGCCGCTGGACGAGCCCACGCCCAGCACGCTCGAACCACAGATCCGAGGCACGCTCGCCCAACTCATGGACCTCGGTCTGCCTGGGTCCGGCTGGCTAGCCGCCTTGCTCCTGGCCTACGTGCTGTGCGTGGGCCCAGTCCAATACGTCCTGTTGCGCCGCATCGACCGTCGCGAATGGGCCTGGCTGGGCTTCCCAGCCCTCGGTATCGGGTTCGCGCTGTTGGTGTACGTGGGTGGCGGCTGGCTGCGGGGACCCGAGGTCCGCATGAGCGCGGTCTCGATTGTGCGCTCAACGCCGGGTTCCGAGACAGCCTGGACAGACACATACGTCGGCCTGGTCGCGCCGGCCCGCCGCGCCTACGACCTGGCATTCGTGGACGGCGTCACCCTGCGGGCGCTGGCGGGTGGCCAGTCGATGGGCGTGTCCCCCGTTGGCCTGGCAGCCGACCAGGCGCTCATCCAGCAGGGACGGCCTACACGGCTGCCCGGGGTGCGGCTCGAGGGCCGCACGCTGTTGGCCTTCCAGGATCGGGCGTTTGGCCCGGCCCTGACGCCAGTGTCGGCCGACCTTCGCGCCAGCAGCGGACGACTGGAAGGACTGGCCACGAACACCGGCCCCGATCGGCTGGAGGGCGCGGTGCTGGTCGCGGCTGGGCAGGCCCTGCCACTCGGCGACATCGGGCCGGGCGAAAGCCGCCCGGTCTCGCTGGCGCTGCCCACCACCCGCGCCACGGCCCTGCCGATCGGGCTATCGATCCTGTCTTACGGGCCCGGCTCGTCCACTCAGCTGGACCAGCGACAGGCCCTGTTGGCCTCGCTTCTGGGCCGTGGTGGCGACGGCGAGACCGGGGGTGGAGCGGTCCTGTTGGCCTGGTCCGCCGCCACGCCACCCCGACTCGTGGCCGACGGGGTCGCGATCTCCGGCGCCGCGACTCGGCTGGTGGAGCAGCTCCTGCCGGTCCAATACGGCGAAGAGTTGACGGTGATCCCGCCGGGCCTGCTGGGGCGGACGATTCTGGACGGGGCCGCTCTCGGCCGCGGAGCGCTGCCGTCGGCCTTCGGCATTCGAGGCCCGATCGTATTCCAGTATGACTTGCCGCCGAACGTCAGCCTGGCCCGCGTCGACCGTCTGAGCGTGCACCTATCCCTCGAGGGCAGGGCAAGCCCGAACAGCGCCAGCCCCGCGGCCTTTACCCCTGGCCTGGTTCGCCTGTCGCTACTGCGCTGGGCGGACAAGACGTGGGTGGACGCGCCGATTGGGTCCAGCGGCGTGGTGGATGTCCCGTTTGGCGCCTCGTTCATCGACGGCGGCGCGATCCGCGTGCGAGTGGAGCCGAGCGTCGCCGAGCTGGTCGTGCAGCAGCTCGACCTGTCGCTCGAGGGAGCGAGCGAGTGATTGGTGAAAAGTGAAGAGTGAACAGTGAACGGTGACGGGCTCGCGCTCGAGGCAGACGGTCTCTGCAAGCGGTTCGGCGGCGTGACCGCGGTGGCTGACTTTACGCTCGGGGTGCCGGCTGGCGCGGTGTACGGTCTGATCGGGCCAAACGGAGCCGGGAAGACGACCTCGCTGCGGATGCTGGCGACGCTGCTGCCCGTGACGGCAGGCCAGGCCTGGATTTGCGGCGCCTCGGTCACCGGCGAGCAGCGAGAGGTCCGCCGGCACCTCGGCTACATGCCGGACTTCTTCGGCGTCTACCAGGAGCTCAGGGTGTGGGAGTACATCGACTTCTACGCCGGCTGCCATGGCGTTCCCGCTCACAAGCGGGCCCGGGTATCGGCGGACCTGCTGGAGCTGGTCGAGCTAGCCGATGCGCGGGACGCCTACGTGGAGACGCTCTCGCGCGGGATGCAGCAGCGGCTCGGGCTGGCTCGGGCCCTGGTCCACGATCCAGCGATGCTGCTTCTAGACGAGCCAGCCTCTGGCCTCGACCCGCGTGCCCGGCTCGAGCTCCGCGAGGTGGTACGTGAGCTTGGCCGGATGGGAAAAGCAGTGATCATCTCGTCGCACATCCTGGCCGAGCTGGCCGACCTGTGCACCCACGTTGCCATCATGCACGGCGGGCGTATTCTGGTCGACGCTCCGGTCGAGGAGGTCTCGCGTCGCCTGAGTGGCGGGCGGACCGTCCGCATCGAGACGCTCGGCCAGGTCGAGCGGCTGCGCCAGATCCTGGCCGCTCATCCGAAAGCCCACCCCATCGAGTGGGCGGTAGGGACACAGCAGGCCGTGCCCTCCGGGCAAGCGGGCGAGGGGCGAGAAGGAGCGGGTACGGTTCGGTTCGTCCTGGACGACGACGAGCGCGGGCTGCAGTGCCTGCTGGCCGAGCTGGTCGAGGCCAACATCCCCATCTACAGCTACGCGCAGGAATCGACCGGCCTCGAGGATGCGTTCTTCCGAGCCACCGAACCAGGAATGAGGAACGAGGAATGAGGAATGAGCAGTTTACGCGCGACTCATTCCTCATTCCTCGTTCCTCATTCCTGTCATTGCTCGGCAATCCTCTGGCGGCCAAGGAGCTGCGGGCGCGGATGCGGGGCGCGCGGCCGTTCATCGTGGCGACCGTGTATCTCGCGCCGTTGTGTGCGCTCGCGGTCGCCCTGTACGGCGTCGTGGCGGCCTCGACCACCGGCAGCGTGGCCACCGGTACACCCGTCGGCAAGCTTTACTTCGCGACCGTGAGCGGCTTCGAGCTGGCGTTGATCTGTTTGCTCGCGCCCGCCCTGACGGCCGACCTGATCTCCGGCGAGCGGGAGCGAAGAACCTACGACCTGCTGCTGGTCACCCCGCTGAGCAGTGGCCAGATTGTCGTCGGCAAGCTGGTCGCCGGGCTCGGATCGCTGCTGGTGCTCCTGATCCTGGCGTTGCCGCTCCAGGCGATCGGCATCGTGCTGGGCGGCGTCGGTCTGGAGGAGCTTGGGGTCGCCTTCGCGATCCTGGTCCTGACCGCGCTCACCTACGGCTGCGTCGGGCTCTTCTGGTCGACTCGTCTCAGGACGACCCGGTCCGCGATGGCCATGGCGTACGGGATGACCGCGCTCGGCATCCTCGGCCAGCCGGCCGTGCTCTTCCTGGGGCTGTTGCTAGTCCAGATCTTCGGCCTTCCGGCAAGCCTCCTCGGGCAGGCCTTCGTCAGCGGCGGGACGCTCGCGAGTCCTCTCGAGGCGCAGCTCGCGGCCGCCGCCGGCCAGTTGATGGCGGCGACTAATCCCCTGTTGACCGGGGTGTTCACCGCCTTCGTCCTGGCCCAGGGACGCGGCCCCGTGTTCGTCGAGCGGCTCGGCGGCCAGGACGTGACCTATATTTCGCCGTGGCTTCTCTTTGCGCTGGTCCACCTGCTCGCGAGCGGTGTCCTGATCGGCCTGACGAGGCGAGGGGTCAGGAATGAGGAATGAGGAGTGAGTAAGGTCGAGTTTGGTTCGGACTACGTCGTCGGGCCGATAACGGCGAGTCGCGAGTCGGGGGGAGACTAAAGACGATGGACGTGGTCGTGATCGGGGCGGGTGCGCTGGGCGCCAGCACGGCCTACCATCTCGCGCGCCGCCGGGCGGACGTGGTCCTGATCGACCAGCACGCCCTCGGGTCACAGACTTCGCCCAGAGCGGCCGGGCTGACCAGCAAAGCCGCCTCGCATGACGTCATGGCCAGGCTGATGGACGAGGCCACCGAGGCACTGGCCAGCTTCGAGCACGACGTGGGGCGCTCGATCGACTTTCACCGCTCGGGCAGCCTGAAGGCGGCGTACAGCGAGACCGGTCGGGCCCGCCTCGAGGCTGATCTGGAGCGGGCCCACGGTCTGGGGATCGAGGCACGCCTGATCTCGTCCGTCGACGCCGAGCGGTTGGCGCCCTTTTTCAAGCCAGGCGATGCCCGCGCGATCGGCTATGTGCCAAGCGACGGCTGGCTGGAGCCCTCGCAGCTGGCCGCCGGCTTCGCCGCGCGGGCCGCCGAGCTGGGCGCCCGAACGCTGCCGTTCACGCGAGTCACCGGGGTGCTTCGCGACAACGGGTCAGCGACCGGTGTGAACACGACCCGAGGGCCGATCGCGGCCGAGTCCGTCGTCGACGCGGCCGGCGCGTGGACTCGGGTCGTGGCGGCCGAGGCTGGCATCGACGTGCCGCTGGTACCCATGCGGCATCAGCTCTTCATCACGGAGCCGATCCCCGGCGTAGAGCCGCTGCAGCCGATCGTGCGGCTGCTCGAGGCGAGCGTTTACGTACGGTACGAGCGCGGCGGGCTGTTGGTCGGAGGCTACGAGGACGCGCCACGCGCAGTGGACGGCGCGACCTTACCGCCGGGCTTCCAGATGGCCGACCTGGAGCTCGACCTGAGCGTGCTGCGGGCGCTGGTTGACGAGGTAGCGGAGCATTTCCCGGCCCTTCGTGATGCTCCCGTGGCCGTGCATCGCGGCGGACTGCCGACCATGACGCCTGATGGCTGCCCGATCCTCGGACGAGTCCCTGGCCTGAAGGGCTTCTACGTCGCGTCAGGGTGTTGTGTTGGTGGCCTGAGCCTCTCCCCGGCTGCCGGCCGCGCCCTGGCGGACCTGATCCTCGACGGACGCTGCGAGCCAGACCTGGCGCCGCTCTCGGTGGAACGTTTCGCCGGCCGCTTCGCGGACCCGTCCGAGCTGGAGTCTGCCTGCGTCGACCGCTACGCTCGCAAATACATGAAGTAGCCTTTGCGGAATCACGCGGCACAGGGTATCCTTAGTGCGGCTATGAGTACCGACGAGCCTGCTAGTAGTCGCCAGACCGGGCCTCACGCCAGTCCCGCTAAGGAGACGCCCGCCGGGCACGGCTAGACTCGGTCCGTGTAGACGGACCGAGTCAGCGCTGAGCCTCCGGTGGCCCTCCCGAACGGGAGGGCGTTTTGTTGCCCCAAGCCGGAGGTGCAGTATGGACATCCGCACCGTCGACGTGCGCGAGGTGCTTCGCGCCGCGTTGTCCAACGACCACGCCCCGTCCGTGGCCGACCTGCGGGCCGCGCCTCCAGAAGAGCTGGCCAGGGCGCTGGCCGAGCTGACTCCGCACGAGCTTGGCCGACTCGTCACCCGCCTCGGCGACGAGTCGCTCGCCGAGCTTATCGCCGAGCTCGATCCGTTCGACGCGGCCCGCCTACTGGGCAAGCTCGGGCGCGCTCAGGCGGCCGATGTCCTCGAGGAGATGGACCCTGACGACGCCGCCGACGTCGTGGGCGAGCTGGCCGTCGAAGAGGCCGAGGCGATCCTCGTCGAGATGGAGCATGAGGAGGCCGAGGACGTCCGCGACCTGCTGAGCTATCCACCCGAGAGCGCGGCTGGGATCATGACTCCGGACTACGTCGCGGTTGCCCCGGACCTGACCGCGGCCGAGGCGCTGGCGGCGCTCGGCCGGCTGGCAGAAGAGGCCGAGACGATCTACTACGTGTACGTGACCGACCCGCGCACCCGCCGCCTGCTCGGTGTGCTCTCACTGCGTAACCTGGTCCTGTCGCCACGCTCGACGCCGGTCCGCGACTTGATGATCACGGACGTTGCCAAGGTTCGGGCCTCAGCCGACCAGGAGGAGGCGGCCCGGCTGCTCGACCAGCGCAGCCTGATCGCCTTGCCGGTCGTGGACGACGAGGACCGCCTGCTGGGCATCATCACCGCCGACGACGCCGCGGACGTGCTCTTCCAGGAGGCGACCGAGGACATCGAGCGGCTCGGCGGCTCACAGCCGCTGGAGGAGCCATACCTGCGGGCCAGCGTCTTCCACCTGTTCCGCAAGCGGATCGTCTGGCTGCTGGTGCTGTTTGTGGCAGAGGCGTACACCGGCACGGTCCTGCGCCATTTCGAGGACACGCTGTCGGAGATGGTCTCGCTGGCCTTCTTCATCCCGCTCCTGATCGGGACGGGCGGCAACGTCGGCTCGCAGACGGTGACGACCCTCGTTCGCGCGATGGGGGTGGGTGAGGTCCAGTTCCGTGACCTGTTCCGCGTGTTCGGGCGGGAGATGGCGGTCGGCTCGCTGCTGGGGGCTGTGATGGGTCTGGCCACCTACGTGCGGGCCTGGACGCTCGGGGTGGGCCTGGAGGTCGGTCCGGCCGTCGCGGTGGCGGCCCTCTTCATCGTCGTCTGGGCGGCCATGGTGGCGGCCATCCTGCCACTGGTCCTGCGCCGCTTGAGGGTGGACCCGGCCGTCGTATCGGCGCCGTTCATCACCACGCTCGTCGACGGGACTGGCCTGTTCCTCTACTTTACCATCGCCCGGATCATGCTCGGACTGGACTGACCCAGGCCAGGCGGAGGATGCGTTGTTTCTCGTGAAGTGCAGGGGATGTATCGGCTTCCGATCGTCCTGTGGGCCGTCGCGTTCCGATTCGCCAGGAGCGCCGACTGGGGGCCGTCGGTAACCGCGGAAGCGGGCGGACTCCGGCTGCCCGAGAAGCGCCAAACCGTTCCTGCGGGCCGCGCGGTTGGCGTAGACTGTATCGTTGCCAGTTCCTACCACATCACCGGTGTCGAGGCCCCTGCGCGCGACACCGCCCTCGGACCGCCTTCGGCACGGCGATCTCTCTGTCGACGTGGCGACGCTCGCCGTGCTGCTCGTGGTCGCGCTGGCCATGCGCCTGCCGTCGCTCGGCGAGCCCGCGAACAACTTCGACGAGGGCGTCTATCTCGAGTCACTCTTCCTGATGGCGCTCGGCTACCGGCCCTTCACGGAGATCGCGGCCTCGCAGGGTCCCCTGCATCTGCACGCCCAGCTCCCGTTCTTCCTGGCGTTCGGCCAGACGGTCGCCGCCGGGCGGGCAGCCTCGGTCGTGTACTCTCTGGTGGGGCTGGCCGGGGTGTGGTGGATCGGCCGCCAGTTGGCCGGCCGCTGGGCCGGGCTGGCGGCCACGCTCCTCGTCGTGCTCAGCCCGACCTACCTGCGATTTTCGCGCCAAGCGCTCGCGGATCTCCCTGCGCTGGCTCCGGTCACCCTGGCCATCGGGGTCGCCCTGCTGCACCGGCGGGTCGGACGGCGCCGGTGGGTTGTGCTCAGCGGCGTGCTCCTGGCCCTCGGCCTGCTCATGAAGCCGTTGGTGGTTGGCGCCGTTTTGACGGTGGCGCTGCTCATCTGGCGACCAGGCCGTGCCGGCTGGCACGACCTGCTGCTGCTCGGGGGGATAGTCGCGCTGACGCCATTTCTCGTGCTCCTCGCCCTCGGGCCGTGGCCGGTTCTGGAGCAGGTGCTGGGCTTCCGGGAGGGCGCGCGTGCCGCGTACGGCTGGGACTTGCGACAGAATTGGGACCTGATCGCGGATAAGCTAGACCAGGAGCAGCTCGGCTTCTTCCTGCTCGCGTCGCTGGGCGGGGGTCTCCTGGCCCCCGGCCGCCGGCGGTGGGCGGCCCGGGCGGTTATCGTCTGGGCCGTGACCAGCCTAGGCGTGTTGCTCGCGCACAGCCCGCTCCGCTACCACCAAATGGTTATCCTCGTGCCCCCGCTGGCTATCCTCGGTGGCGCGGCCGTCGCGTCCATCCCACGCTTTGTCCGCGGCCCGCGACCGATGGCGCGCATACTGGCGGCGCTGTGTGGCGCGGCCCTACTGGTCTACGCGGGTGGCCTGCCGGAGCTGGTCCGGCGCGATCTCCTCTTGCTGGAGAATGTCGATGCGGCCGGGAGTGGGTCCGACACCACCGACGACGCGGACACCGCGGTCGAGCGCATCCGTCGTCTGAGCGGCCCGGATGATTTCGTTCTCACTGACCACCCCTACCTCGCGTTCCTCGCCGGGCGGCGCGTGCCACCCGAGCTCGTGGACCCGTCGGAGACGCGCCTGCGCGCGGGCGATTTGACAGACGAGAGAGTCCTGGCTCTGGCCGTGGCGTACCGGCCCAAAGTCGTCGTGCTCTGGAACGGCAAACTCAATCGCCTCCCCCGCTTCATGGACTGGGTAACGACCACCTATCGCCAGGATCGGCGCTTTGGTACGGTCGACGACGGGCAGGTACGAGCCGTCCTGCGAGATCGCGGCGCCTGACGGCGCTGTCAGCTGTAGGGCATCAGCTCGTTGGCGGGGGCCACGAGCGGACGCGGCCGTTGGGTCTGCTGGGCAACCACTCCCTGGGACTGGACTAGTACCCCGGAGGCGACTCCTTTTCCCACCATCCGCCGGTGTGATCGCGTGGAGGCTGGCGTTTCCAAGCACCCGCTCCTTGACACGCGCTCCCCTTTCCGCGCAATATAACGTCGTACGATATATCGCACAATGTATTAGCTGGGGTGTGCAAATTGCCGGCTGACCTTTTCGACCTGGGGCGGTTCTCCCAGCCCGGGCTCTTCATCCTGGCAAGTCTGGCTGGGGGGCCGAAGCACGGCTACGCGCTGATGCAGGACGTCGCCGAAGCCTTTGGGGTGCAACTGGGTCCCGGCACACTATACGGCGCGCTGTCGCGGCTGGAACGGGGCGGCCTTATCGAGCCGCTGCCGGCCCAGGACCGTCGTCGGCCTTACCGTCTGACGACAGCCGGCGCGCAGGCCCTGGGACGGCAACTTGTGAGCCTGCGGGATCTGGCTCTTCTCGGACTGGAACGCTTGGCGGTGCTGTCATGAGATGGCTGTTACGTCTCTACCCGGCGGCCTGGCGCGAGCGATACGAGGAGGAATTCTGCGCGCTGCTGGACGAATGTCCTAGCAATCTGTCGGTGATCGTCGACCTGCTGCTCGGCGCCCTCGACGCGCACCTGAGCCCCCAGCTTGACAACCGGAGGACAGCCCCCATGGGTATCACACCGCGCGGACAAACAGCGCTGATGGACGGGGAACCGCCGTTCGCGTCCCTTCGCTGGCAGGCCAGGCCGTGGCTTCTGGCACTCGGCGTGGCCGCCCTCCTGCCTGAGCTCACCATATGGAGCACAGCCCTCATGCAGGCTCTGGGCCTGGGGCGGCCGTTCGCCGCCATAGCAACGCTGATGCCGCCGCCGGACGCGGCCCTCGCGGTGCGGCGCGCTGTCGGGTGGAGCCTGACCTTGGTCGCTCCGGCGCTCGCGGCCATGCTGAGTTTCCTGGCGTATGTCGATGTGGAAGTCCGCGCCGGGAGGGGCGAAATCAGCGGCCGCCTCCGGCTCGCGGCATCGTCTTCGCGTCGAGCCCAACTCCTTGCGGCCTTGGTGCTGCTGGCCGGGTTAGTGCTCTTCGCCCTGATGAGCGGCCACCTCATAGCCGACTGCGTCTGGGGCGGCGATTGTCTGCGCTCGTAGTTTGGTCACCTTGATA
>DASPXK010000263.1:0-3211 GCA_035637315.1 Chloroflexota bacterium | reverse complement strand
GAGGATGTCGATCAGGCGGAGCGTGTACCGCACTCGCTCCTCCTCGCGCCAATCCGGCGCATGTACGCCCGCCTTGACCGGCTGTTTATGGAACGGGCCGTGAGGAAAGCCGTTGAGCGTGAAGACGTACAGTCCGTGCTGGTCGAGGAAGGCCTGAAAGCGCTTCAGGCGGTCATCCTCCAGCAGCTCCCGACTCTCCTGACCTGACAGCCTTAGCCCGATACCAAACGGGCGATCTGGCGCGAAACGGCCCTTCAGCGCCGGCGCGTAGCGCTGGAGGTTGGCCGAGACCTCGTCCCAGCCGTTGGCCGGATGGATGTTGGTGCAGTAGGTGAGATGGGAGAGGCCGTCGGTACCGATCCGCATGGGGCGGCGGTCCTTCCCCGGCGCCCTCTCAGCGAGCCACCGCCGCCAGCTCGGCCCTGGGCAGGCGGAACTTGGGCGACTGGCCCAAGAACTGGACGGGGTTGTCGTAGACGATCTTGCGAATCAGCCGCTCGGGGTGGCGGCGCCGCCGCATCTCCATAACGAACTGAGGAATGGCAATCGGGATGCTCGGGCCCCAATCGCAGGCCGAGGCCACGCACACCCGCTCGCTGCCGAAGACCTCGATCATGTCGGCGGCACGGCCGGGCGAGACCTTGGTCTGCGGGTAGAGGGTGATGCCCCCCCAGTAGCCGCGCTCGAGGATCATGGGCATGGTGTGCTCCTCGGCGTGATCGACCATCACGCGTTCGGGCTTCACTCGCGCATCACCCCCAAGCGCCTCGACGATCACCTTCGTCCCTCTGTACTTGTCCTCGAGGTGCGGGGTGTGGATGAGAATGAGCTGGTCGTGCTCCATCGCCAGGTTGACGTGGTCGACGAAGGTGGCCAGCTCGTTTCGAGTGACCCTGTTGAGGCCGATCTCGCCGATCCCGATCACGTTTGGCCGATCGAGATAGCCCGGGATCAGCGCGAGGACCTGAGGGGCTAGCTCGCGATCGTCCGCTTCCTTGGGGTTCAGACACAGCCAGGTGTAGTGCTGAATTCCGTATTTCGCGGCCCGCTTCGGCTCGAAATCGGTCAACTGCTCGAAGTAGGCCGCGAACGCGGCCGCGGAGAGGCGGTCGTAGCCGGCCCAGAACGCCGGCTCGGAGAGCGCCACGCAGCCCGTCAAAGCCATCTGCTCGTAATCGTCGGTCGTGCGGGAGGCCATGTGGGCATGCATCTCGACGTAATCCATCACTGCACCTCGGTCCGCGGGCCCGCGTAGGCCCCAAAGGCACTCTTTCGGTCGAGCTCGGGCAGCAGCTCGGTCGTCGGATCGCTGAAGATCATCTGGATACTCTCGACCCGTGCAGGCGCATCCGCACTCAATACTCTTAACGCCTGGCGAAAGGCTGCGAGGCGGAAGTCGTCCTCAGCATTCATCTCGCTCGACCGATCCAGGCGGTCCAGGAAGGCGGCTATGTCCAGGAGCTTGGTGCGATTCTCGATGAAATACTCCTCGACCAGCTCCCGCTGGGTGAGCGGGCAGGTGCCCGGGCGCGCGTTCATGTTTGGCCCTCCGTTTGACTTAACGGCCCGGGTAGCTCTCGAGACGCGCGATGCTCGCCATCATGGTCGGCTCGTCGACCTGGTGCACCTCGACCCCCTGGCCGATGCAGCGCGGCAGCATGATCGTGAGCTGGCCGCCAAGATGTTCTCGAAATTCGGACAGGCCCCGCAGGATGCAGCGGCGATCGCTGCGGTCATGCAGGAAATCGCTCAGCTCGGGGGCATAGATCGGCAGGCCAGCGGCCAGCAGCAGGTCGAGGATCCGCCTCCAGGACTCCGCTGCGAGCAGGCCTGACAGGTGCGCGTAAGTCGAGTCGACTGCCAGACCAATCGCGACCGCCTCACCATGGCGCAGGGAGTAGCCCGACACTTGCTCGAGCTTGTGCGCGGCCCAGTGGCCCAGGTCCAGCGGCCGCGACGAGCCCAGCTCGAATGGGTCGCCGCTCGCGGCCATGTGCTGAAGATGGAGCTGCGCGCAGCGGTGGATGAGCCGGCTCATAGCGGCCAGGTCGCGCCCGACCAGGACGGCGGCGTGCTCCTCGATGTCACAAAAGAACGCGCCGTCCTTGAGCAGCGCCACCTTGATCGCCTCGGCGATCCCACTCCGCCAGTCGCGGTCGGACAGCGTCGTGAGGAAACGAGCATCGTTCAGCACTGCCGCCGGCGGCGCAAACGTGCCCAGGAAATTCTTCTTGCCGAAGGCATTGATGCTGTTCTTGACGCCCACCGCGGAGTCGTTCTGCGCGAGCACGGTCGTGGGCACTCGGATCAGGCGCACGCCGCGATGCGCGGTCGCGGCGGCGTAGCCGACCGCGTCGATGACGGCCCCGCCCCCCACGGCGATGACGTAGGAGTGTCGACAGATGCCGGCTCGGTTTATGGCGTCATGGACCCGAGCGACGGTGGCTGGGTCGTTTTTCGCCCGCTCGCCGCCCTCCACCAGCAGCGGTGGCGCGGCCAGCCTCACGTCCGAGCGGTAATGCTGGGCGTAGGCTTCGATAGCGCTGAGTAGATCGGGATGGTGTCGCGCGACGCCTTTGTCGACGACACAGATGCACTCGGCCGGCGGCTCGTCGCTGCTCGCCCGCAACGTCTCGATGAGCAGTGGATTGCTGGTGGAAAACAGAGCGTGGGTAAACAGCACTGGGTAGCGAAAGGTAACCCCGATCGTCTGATGAATCGGTTGAAGATCAGTCGTCAGGAGTGAGGAACCGTGTGTCATGAACTGCTGTTGCGACGACACGACTTGGGAGCGCTCCAACACGCGCTCGCAGACATGATACAAGGAGCCCTCACCCCCTCGCCCCCTCTCCCAAGCTTGGGAGAGGGGGGACGCCGTCATCCCCGGGCCCCCCCCAAGCTCGGGAGAGGGGGGAGACACGTGCCCCTGCGCCCGAAGCCGTCGTTGTGAGCGCTACCGCAGGAGTCTTGACAGGCGGCGATCGGCGTAGACCCGGCCGTCAGACTGGCAGCTCGGGCAGTACGTCGTCACCCGCTCGCCGTAATGGATGGCCGCCAGGCGGGTCTGGCAGACGAAACACGGCTGTCCCTGGCGTTTATGGATCCGCAAGTAGGCCCGCTTGTCGGGCGCCAGCTTCTCCAGGTAGTTGTCCTTCAACGCGTGGCAGATACCCTCGGCCAGGACTTCACGGATCGCCGAATGGAGCGCCTC
>DASPXK010000262.1:0-33745 GCA_035637315.1 Chloroflexota bacterium | reverse complement strand
CTGCCTCGGCCGAGCGCATCCGTGCGCGCCCTGATTCGGCCCTGCGTGCGCCGCCGAGCCGCGTGTTCAGTTTAGCGGCGGTCTCGCTCCGGCCGCGGAGTCTCCTCGAGCGGCGTCAATGGGGAGGCCGAGGCACGTTATCGCTCACAGACTTTGTCAGTGGTTAGCTGCTCCGAGATTTTGTCAGCAGGGACGTCGAGTCGTTGACGCTTGCGAGCCGGAGCGCTCGCCGGGCACCGGTCGGGCCGCGTCGCAAATAGCGGCTGAGATTGGACCAGGTGCCGCCGCTTCGAGAATCGAGAGGGCCGGTCGGCATTCTAGCCCTCACGCTGGCCTCTCCCAGAGGGAGAGGGGACTAACCGCCACGAATGCCCGACGGGCGTCACATGGCCCTCGCCTCCAGGGGCGCAGCGTCCGCTTCGAAGGATGGGGACGTCCCTTGCTATGTGATCAGCTCCACACGGTCCGCCCCGCCCCGAACCGCGGCGACGGGAAGGCGTTGGTCGAGTGTCGCCAGCTTGCCGGCCTGGTGTACGGCGAGCCCCAGCAGGAAGGCGTCGGTGACCTGAGCGTGCGAAATGAGCTGGTCGGGTCCGATGAGATCGCGGATGCTGACGTTCTCGCTCCAGAACTGATGTCCTTCGGCGGCACAGAGTTGGCTGAGGATCTCCAGCACCGCGCCGACGCTGCCCGGTCGGTTCGGGTAGCGAGGATGGCTGGCGATCCGGACGAAGCCGTTCTCCGTGATTGGGCAGGTGGCCCAGGAAAGCCGACCGGTTTGCGCGAACCAGATGTGAGCGGTCTCGTGGTGGACATTCATCGGGTCGGTCAGAGCGAGCAGCAGGTTCACATCCAGCAGATAAGGTGGTCATGCCCGCTCGTCTCGGAGCTGGTTAACCAACTCCAGGGTGACGGGACGGCCGTCAGGCCGAATCGGAAAGAGGGGTAGGCATGTCAAACCTCATCGCGGCCGGGCGCCGAAGCCTGGCCAACTGGCCTTGTCCGCTGGCGAGGACGCAGCGGGCAGCACTCGCGCTCAGCAACACGCGGCGGCTGGCGCCAGCAAAGCTTGCCTTGTGCGAATGGCGGTCGTAGAATGGGTCAACTTGGTGGTTCGTCCGGTAAGTTCGCGGCACCGCTTCGAGGTCGATGGAAGATCTAGCCGCGCGAAAGGAGAAGAAGAAGATGGGAACGGGCAGTCGGTTGTCGATATCGCTCTCCGCTGTCCTCGCACTGGGTCTGCTGGCGAGCGCCTGCATCCCTGGCTCGCCACTCGCCGGGGGGCAGAAGCCGTCCGAGCTGAAGATCGCCATGGTCGACTTCATGTCCGGCGGTGCGGCCAAGTTTGGAACGGTCGCCCTCAATGCCGGGGAGATGGTCTTCGACCAGATCAACGCCCAGGGCGGCATCGGCGGCGTCAAGGTCAGTTACCAGAAGGTCGACGAGAACGGACCGGTCGACCAGGTGGTCACTAACTACCGGCGGCTCGTGACCGACGAGAAGGTTGACGCGGTTATCGGCTACACGTCGAGCGCGAACTGCCTGGCCGTCGCGCCAGTCGCTGACGAGCTAAAGAAGCTGACGATCATCCACATTTGCGGCACGTACCAGCTGTTCGAGAAAGAGCCGCGCAAGTACGTCGTCCGCGCCTCGTCGCAGGGGGTCACCGACAACATCGCCTCCGCGCTGTACGCAGTCAGCGTCAAGCCGGACATCAAGACCGTCGCGGCCATCAACGACGACTATGCCTGGGGGCGGGACTCCTGGGACCTGTTCAGCCACGCGCTGAAAAGGATCAAGCCTGACGTCCAGATCCTAGATGACGCGGTGCTCTGGCCGAAGGCGTTTATCGGCGAGTACTCCGCGGAGCTGACTAAGCTCGAGGCAGCCAAGCCGGACATCATCCACACCAGCCTCTGGGGCGGCCACATGGACAGCTTCATCAAGCAGGCCCAGGCGCGCGGGCTATTCCAGAAGAGCCTGGTGCTCATGACAACCGGCGAGACCGCCCTGCTCACCCTGAGCAAGGACGTCCCGCAGGGGATCGCGCTCACCGGCCGTGGCCAGTACCTGTATTACCCGGAGCCCGACAAGTACGAGCTGAATAGGAAGTTCATCGCCGATTACACCGCCAAGTTCAACGAGATCCCCGTTTACCCCGCGTATCGGATGGTCCAGGCGATCGACGGCTACAAGAGCGCGGTCGAGAAGGCGATGAAGGCCAAGAACGGCGCCTGGCCAACGCAGGAGGAGGTCATCGCGGCGTTCAAGGACCTCGACTTCGAGACGCCGACGGGGCCGATCAAGGTCACCTCGGCCCAGGATGGGAACCAGCAGGCGGTCTACGGGATCACGTCCGGCCGGCCCGATCCCAAGTACGGCTTCCCGCTGCTCGAACGTGTCCAAGCCTGGCCGGCTCAGGTCGTCAACCCGCCGCCGGGCAAGAAGACCCTCGATTGGATCGACACCGAGTTCAAGAAGCCCTCCTGAGGCCTGCGGCATCCGAACAACCTGACAAACGACGAACGACAAACGACGAAGGCGCGTTGGTCGTTCGTCGTTCGTCGTTCGCCGTCCTGATCTTCGACCTGCCGGTAGGAAGACAGCATGGATGAGCTCACCATCGTGGTGCTCAACGGGGTGCTCTTCGCCTCGTACCTCTTCCTGGTGTCGGCCGGTCTGACGTTCATCTACGGCGTCATGCGGATCCTGAATGTGGCGCACGGAAGCCTGTACGGGCTGGGGGCCTATATGGGAGCCTGGCTGGTGCTGACGCTGTGGCCAGGCGGCTCTGGCGCGCTGCCGCCGGCCTGGAGCTACGTGGTCCTGCTGCTGGGCGGCATCTTCGTCGGCGTCACGGTCGGTCCTCTCCTGGAGCGAGTCTTCATCCGACGGGTTGTTGATCGGGGTGAGGTCATCCCGCTGGTCCTGACCTTCGCGCTCTTCCTGATTCTCGAGGACGTCATGAAGCTGCTCTGGGGGGTCAACTCGTACCTGGCCGACATGCCGTACTCGATGCTCGGCTCGATCAGCCTGGCCGAGGTCAGCTACCCGGTTTACCAGCTCCTGCTGCCGCTCGTGGCCCTGGTGGCGGCAGGACTGATGTGGTTTGTCATCAACCGCACGCTGTTCGGGAAGCTCGTCATCTCGGTCATCGCGGACCGGGAAGTCAGCGCTGCGATGGGCGTCAACGTGCCGCGCATATTCACCTTCGCGTTCGCCCTCGGCGCTGTCCTCGCAGCGGTCAGCGGGGCCTTCATCGCCCCGATGAGCGCGGTCGTGCCGGGCATTTCGATCGAGGTGATCATCCTGGCGTTCGCGGTCACGACAATCGGTGGCCTGGGGAGCGTGC
The DNA here is from genome assembly GCA_035637315.1 of Chloroflexota bacterium. Taxonomy (GTDB): domain Bacteria; phylum Chloroflexota; class UBA6077; order UBA6077; family JACCZL01; genus DASPXK01. Next base: position 30,393 of record DASPXK010000262.1, on the reverse strand, counting down.
CGGGAGCGGCGATCGGGGCGGTCCTGGTCGGCCTGCTGCGGGCCGTCGCCATCCAGCGTTGGCCCGAGTTCGACTTGTTCGTGGTCTACGCACTGATGGCGCTCATCCTGCTGATCAGGCCGCGCGGCCTCTTCGGCGGCCTGGAGGTCCGCAGGATATGAGACGCTTGCGGGATCGGAGGACGCTCCTGCTCGGTCTGGCGCTGCTCCTGCTGATCCCGCCGTTTCTGCCGGGCTGGCTGCTCTTCCTGCTGACCGTCGCGTTCGCGAAAGGTCTGGTGGTCCTCGGCGTGGTGCTGCTGCTGCGGGGAGACCTGGTCTCGTTCGGACACGGGCTGTACTACGCGGGCGGGGCCTACGCGATCGGCATCGCGCTCAAGGACGGCTTCCCGGTCCGTGAAGCGCTCGCGCTCGTCGCGCTGGGTACGGCCTTCACAACGGTGCTGGCGGCCGTCGTCGGGCTCTTCATTGCGCGCTACCGGGGCATCTTTTTCGGCATGCTCAGCGTGGCGTTCACCATGATCCTGTACTCGCTCCTGCTCAAGCTGCGCTGGCTCTCCGGGGGGACCGACGGCATCCCCGTCCGAGCGACCACGTACGTTGGCCTGGAGACGTCGGCTGACACGGTGCGGCTGATCCAGTACTACTTCGTGCTGGTGCTGGCAGCGGCGGCCGTGTACGTCGCCTACCGCGTGGCGGCGTCGCCGCTGGGCTACCTGATGCGCGCGATCTACGACAACGAGATCCGGGTCGAATACATGGGCGCGTCGGTGCACCGCGCGATCTATCGCACCTACGTCCTGGCTGGCGCGCTGGGTGGACTGGGCGGAGCGCTGACGGCCGTGACGGTCGGCCACATCTCGCCGGATATGGCCTACTGGACCGTCTCCGGCGAGTTCGTGTTCGTGGCGCTCTTCGGAGGTCTCGGTAGCGTGTTCGCGCCCATGATCGGCTCGGTGGTGTTCGAGTTCGTCCGCAACTACGCCTTCAAGTTCTCCCCGTACACCTGGCAGATGCTGCTGGGCGGTGTGCTGCTCGTGATCATCTTATTCGCGCCTGGCGGGCTGTGGAGCATGTTCGAGAACTTGGCGGCGCGACGCAAGCGCGAGCCGGCGCAGGCGCCGACGGAGAGGATGGAGGTACAGCGCGTGCCGGCGGAGGGGCGGTGAGGTCGGCATCGGGCTCGGGCGTCCAGCGGGGGGTGGCGCGATGACAGTCGTGCTCGAGACGCGAGACGTCACCCGATACTTTGGAGCGGTCAAGGCAGCCGACCACCTGAGCGTCCAGCTCCAGGAAGGGGAGATAGTCGGTATCGTCGGCCCGAACGGGTCAGGTAAGACGACCTTCGTCAACATCGTCACCGGGTACGTCAAGCCCACTCAGGGCCAGGTCTTCTTCAAGGGAGGGGACGTTTCCGGGCTGGACCCTCGCGAGCTGACGAAGCTCGGGATCACGCGGTCGTTCCAGGTCCCACAGCTCTACACGCGCCTGTCGATCCTGGAGAACATGCTCATCGCGCTCTCAGCCCACTCCGAGCGGCACTGGCAGTTCTGGCGACCGCTCAAGACTGGGGAGCGGATCAATCAGGCGCTGCGGGTGCTCGGCCAGTTCGGTTTCCAGGACGGCACACACCACAGGGTATCGACCCTGCCCGAAGGCGGCCGCAAGCTGCTGGACGTCGCGCTCTCGTTTGCGCTCCGGCCAAAGCTCCTGCTGCTCGACGAGCCGACCAGCGGCGTCAGCGTGGACGAGAAGTTCGGCCTGATGGACACGCTCGTCGGCGTGGTCAAGGACAGCGGGATCACTACGGTCTTCATCGAGCACGACATGGACGTCGTGGCGCGCTACGCCGATCGGGTGATCGTGTTTGCCGAAGGCAGCATTCTGGCCGACGGCCAGCCGGACGCGGTCTTCGCCAACCCGGAGGTGCGGCGGCACGTCCTCGGCGAGGGTGTCTGATGCTCAAGGTCGACCAGGCGACGGTCAAGATCAGCGGCTTCACCATCCTTCGTGGGCTGAGCCTCGAGGTGCCGACCGGCGCAGTCGTCGGACTGATCGGCCGCAACGGGGCCGGCAAGACGACGACCGTACGCTGCATCATGGGGCTCGTGGCGCTCGAGTCTGGCGCGGTTGAGCTCGACGGGCAGGACCTGACGCATGTGGCAGCCCACGTCCGGGCCGGGCATGGCATTGGCTACATGCCCGAGGATCGGCGGCTCATCCCGACCCTGAGGGTGGAGGAGAACATCCTGGTCCCAGCCTGGGCACGGCGGGTTCCTGGCGCGGAGAGTCGGCTACGGACGATCTACGAGCGGATGCCTGAAGTCAAAGCGCTGGCGGGCCGGCCGGCCACCCAGCTCAGCGGCGGCCAACAGAAGCTGGTGGCGCTGGCGCGGTGCTTCATGAGCGGTAGCAAGGTGCTGCTGCTGGACGAGCCATTCGAGGGCGTGGCGCCGGCCCTGGCGCAACGTCTGGTGCGCGCGGTCAGGGAGCTGGCCGCGGCCGAGCAAGGGCTTTCCGTCCTGATCTGCGAGTCCGAGTTCAAGTGGCCGCGGCTGCTGGCAAGCAAAATCTACCTGATCGAGCGGGGGGAGACGACCGAGGAGAAGGGCGACGGCTTGATGCACCGGGTGCCATAGGACACGCGGCTCGTCGGGTCGGCGACACGCCCGTCCGCTGACCCGCGGTCAGGCTCCAGCTCGGACGACGTACAGGAATTCGAGATCCTGCGCCCCGAAGTCTAGCCGAACAGGGGGACGCGGGCTCGTGCCCAGCGATTGTATATCCTCGGGCCGCAGGTCGTACAGCACCAGATAGCGCGTACCGCCCGGCGCGTCGACGACCCCCCGAACGGTGCCAAGGCGACCGTCTTCCTTGACCCGAACTCGAGCGTCCTTTTCCAGCGATCCGCCCGAGACGCGGTAAATGCGAGTTGACCTGAATGTCCTCCCTCCGATGGCCGGGTAATCTACCCGAATGTTGTGGAGGCTGTCGTTCGTGCCGACGAGTCGCTTAAGGTCCCTGACGAATCGGTCGGCGACGGCGAGAACGGAGATATTCCCGACCCCCACTCCAGGCTCCTCCATCGTCGCGAGGATCTCCGATAGGCGTTCATAGACGTACCGTGGCCCCTTGCGATCAACGCATGGGGAGGCGATAACGAGCCGCCACTCGTCGGTATCTTCGTCCTGGAGCCACAGGGCCGAATCGACGACGATCCCGGCGCTCTCGAGACGGCCGATGATCGCGCGCCCCGCGTCGACTTGGCTGCCTACCAGTATTGTCGTAGCCATGGCATGACCCCATGATTCTCATCGGAGACCGCGTCGAACAGGGCCTCGGCCTCCTGCCTCCGCTTGTTCTCATACCGAGCTCGCTCGGACCAATCCTTCACGATGCCCCAGTTGGTCCCGATTGCAGCGTCTGCTTTGATCTGGTTCTCCAGAGGGTCGCTCAAGCCGGCGCGGGCGACGAGCCTCACGAGGTCGTGCGTATAGATATCCTCGATGAAGCGCCGATCTGGCGGGAAGTCGTGCCTTCTGACCTGCTTGGCGATGCAGGCCTTGAGACTGCACTCGACCGCGTAGCCGCACAGATAATACGCTGCGGCGTACCTGCGGTTCGTGAGCAGGACGCGAGTGTCATCGAGACGCATGGTCGCGAGCCGTTGTAGGTCTCTTCGGTTCACGGAACCCTAGGACAGGGCACCGGCGCAGGCTGTCCTTGTCACTTCCCTACTATGGCAGCGGACGGGCGGGTAGTCAACGCCGTCCGCCCAACCAGTACGGGGTCGGTTATTGGCCGTGAGGCAACTTCACACCCGCCTCGGCCGGTTTCCGGGCCCGGGCATGCGCCGGAAGCCCGCCGGGCATGGGGCTCGCTCACTCGGGACGCCGGGCCCGGCCCCATCCGCGCTACCATCTGGTGCTGGATTGCAGCGCATGGAACGCAGGATCAGCCATCGACCATCAGACAGGCGGCCACCAGATCTGGAAGCACCCGCTCCTTCCTGGAATCAGCGCAGTCCTCGCGGGAAGCGATGGCGCTGACGCCAGACCGTACCAAGAGAGCCAGCTGCGCAGGATACTCCAGGCGCTGCGTGAGATGGACGAAAGGCAGCAACGGTGACCGAGCGACTGTACTACTCGATGATGATCCAGTGGTCGGATGACGATCAGGCCTATGTCGTGTCGCTACCCGAGTGGGAGGGCCACGTCTTCAATCCAATCACCCACGGAGACACCTACGAGGATGCGATCAGGCAGGCGCACGAGGCGCTCGCCGCGCTCGTCGCCTGAGCGCGGCAGCACGACGAACCGCTACCCGCACCACGCGTTATCGCCAGCAGTACGCGCTGACGTGTCCGCGGAGCCCGGCATCAGCCATCGACAGCGCCTCGACCAGCGCCCATTCCTGCTCGGCCTGTTCTTTCCGACGATGAGCGGCGGCTGGATCATGTCGCGCGCTGCCTGGCACAAGCGCCGCGAGCAGTGGCGCTGGGCATACCTGAGCAGCCTGGCGCGACGGGCCGACGAGGCCGGGCTCGACTACCTTTTCATGGGCATGGCCTACCCGACCTACGAGGCCTTCGCGAGGACCGACTTCGACTTCCGCGCTTTCCGCATGGAGTCGATCTCCACCGCCGCCGCCGTGACGAGCATCACCCAACGGATCTTCGTCTGCCCGACCGTCCACATCCTGTACCACGTCGCCCCGATTTTCCTGGCCCAGCTCGCCACGACGGTCGACCACGTCGGGGACGGCCGGCTGGGGCTCAATCTCGTCGCGGGCATGTCGCCCCACGATCAGGCGCTCCTCGACGCGCCGCCCCTGAAACACGACGATCGGTACCGGGCCGCTGACGAGTTCGTCACGATCATGAAGCGCGCGTGGACCGAGGACCGGCCGTTCGATTTCGACGGCGCCTACTACCGTACGAAGGACGCCTGGGTCTCCCCAAAGCCGGTCCAGCGCCCTTACCCGCTGCTCGTCAACGCCGGCCTCTCGGACGCTGGGCGGGACTTTGCCGCGCGCCTCTGTGACTGGTCCTTCATCAACCCGCCGAACGTCAGCGACCTCGGGTCGACTCGGCCCCTCTGCGACGACCTTAGAGGGCGGGCCCGCCGCGCGGGACGCCGCCTCCGCCTCGTCACCCAGGGGCAGATCATCTGCAAGGAGACCGACGACGAGGCCCAGGCCTACTACCAGTGGATCCTCGACAACGCCGACGACGAGGTCGTGGGCTCCTGGCAGGATATGAACCGGCGGGCGGTGGCCGGCGGCCTGACGCAGGACACCAGCCGCTTCGACAGCGAGCGGGCCCGCGGCGAGGGGCGGATCTTCGTCAGCGGGGTCGTCCTGGTGGGCTCCCCGCGAACCACCGCCGAGCGGCTGATCGAGGTCCAGCGGGCGGGCCTCGACGGGCTGCACCTCGGCTTCCTCGACTTCGACGAGCTGGACTTCTTCGCGGAGCGGGTCATGCCGCTCCTGCGTGAGGCCGGGCTGCGCTGAGCGGGACTTTGCCGGCGGCCCGCAACAGGGTTGGCGCGCAAGGCCCCCTCACGCGTGGCGTCAGGGGGCCTCGCGACTGCAGATATCGAGCGCGACGAGGGCGTAGATCTGAGCCGCCTTGACCATGTCGTCGACGGCGATCTCCTCCGCCCTGGGCCCGATCCTGCTCCCCCGCGGCCCGATCTTGACGGCCGGAATGCCCATCTCGTTGTACGTTGGTGTCCCATCACGGTCGATATAATCGATGTGCTTCTAACTCATGCCACTCTCAAAAAGCATGTTCCGTAGAATCTCCCCCGTTCTCGTCAGCCTCATCCTCGTGTGGTTCGCCGTTTCAGTCTTGCCTGCGACAGCAGAAAGTCATTTGGTCTGGGGGCGTGCTGTCGGCGATCTGTATCAGATCGAGGCTCAGGGCATCGACCTGAGGACACAGGGCATCCGCTTGTTACGATTGGATGACTGCCTGCACCAGCCGTTCGCGCCCAACGCGAGCGTTGACGACTGGTTCGTCGCGGCCCACAGCATCAATGCTGAGATCCTGTGGATGCTCGACATGACCTATCCCGGCCATTCGAACAACGGGCTAGTTATTGGGACGAGCCAGGACGCCGACATCCAGCACGGGGTGGATGTAGCGCGCGCTCATCCTGAGATCGCCTACTTCGAGCTCGGCAATGAGTTTTACATGTCGGAATGGAACGTTTCGGAGTACGTGGCTTTCGCGTACAGGATGCGGGATGCCATCAAGGCTGTGCGCCCTGGTGCGAAGATAGGGATCATTGACAATGCGCTTTTCGATGACGAGAATTGGACACCGGCGATCAGGGCGGTATCGCGAGACTTCGACTGGGTCGCGATCCACTCATACCCGGATAGCATCTTCCCTCATTGGGTCTCTGGTCAAGCAGCGCAGAAGGCGGCATTACATGGGCGACCGATTGGGGTAACCGAGTGGGATATCACCTACTGGAATCCTTCAGCCCAAGCCCTGTTCGACACTCCTCAGTATGCCGATTGGGTGCGGCAGCAGCTCACGGAGATGGCGGCCCAGGGCACGCTGATCGCAAATTACCATCACGCGATTCATCGGAACTGGGCGAACGGCTGCGGTGCTTCTGGAGGTGGACTTGCGAAGCGAGGGCCAGACTCTCTGGAGAACCTGGTGTTCAGGCAGACAGCCCCGCCTGCGCCTCCGGCGCCCACCCCCGAGCCCAACACCTGAACCAGCGATCTCTTGGCGCGCGGAGCAGAAGTCGCTCAAGAAGGGGTTGAACCCAATGGGTTGCTCGCGATACGGGTGGTGTCCAGCGCCGGCCCTCTTTCGCGGGAGCCGCTATCTGGTGATATTTGGCGGTATTACGTGAGCGAGTCGGTCGAGGCGAGGGTCATTGAGGGAACCACTCGGGTCCAGGTTAGGCGCGCTCCTTCGCCCGACCCGGGCGCGGGCCTCCGTTTACCGGGGCCGGGTCGTGACCCGGCCCCGGTTTATCATCTTACTAGGGTGTAACTTGTCAGTCAGGTGAGCCGGCGGGCCCGGCGCCCAGAGCCGACATCACGGCTCGCTCGACGTCTGCCAAATCGCTGCTGACGGCAGCACGTGCGGCAGCCTCGGTAACCCGGAAGGTGGCCATGTACCTGGCCTGGAAGGCGAGATCCCGGAGCCGCGTGTAGGCCCCCAGGACTGGCTTGAGGTCCGCGTGCCGGGCCACGGCGCGCTGTCTGTCGTCGTGATCACGCGGCTCATACTGGTGCTTTTCCCAGAGGTAGGCGTTGACGTCGTGCACCGCGGCGTAGAAGCCAGCGACCACGGCCCACTCATATGGGGCCGGCTGGACCGACCACGAGGACTCGATGATCTCCCGAGCGATGTCCCGATTCCGTTCAGCCCTGCGCAGATGAGCGCTCGTCCGCGCATCCATCGTCTAGGACGAGCGCAGCGGAATAATTCTCGGCACCCCGGGGGACGATGGAGGTCAGTTCGAAGTCCTCGAAAGCCTCGCGATTGATGACGTGGAGGCGGATCCGTGCGTCAGGAAAAGCCTCAAACAGCAGCTCGATCAGGCCATAGAGACGCCGCTCGGTGTCTGCGTCGACCGGTGCCGTTACGAGCCACAGCTCAAAGTAGTCGCGGTGGGCCGAAGCCCAAAGGCTCTTCACCGCTGGCTCGTCACGCACCGCCTGCGCGAAGGTGCGTCCGACTTCGAAGAGGGTGAGACCGTGCGCGATCGTCATGGAGAGGACCCTGTCGCCCCCGCCGGAAGCTGCGCTCAGTCTACGCTAGCGAGCAACGCGGGCTAGTGTACGCGAGCCTAACAAACCCATACCACTTTCCGCAGTGTCTGTGCCAGCTCGGCGGACTTGGCTGATCATATGACCCGACCTCTTCCAGCGCCTTGACGATCAGCCTGGAGACACTGACGCCGCGCCTCTCGGCGTAGGCCCGGACCGCCGCCAGCTGCTCGGCTATTAGGTGCACGGAGACGTGACCCGGCGGGCTGGTGGCCCGGCATGTAGTCGCTGGTGTCGCGCATCCCTCGCGTCCGCCGTTCGATGAGCGTCCAGTCGCTCGACCAGGCGTGCTGCTGCTCAAGACGCTCCGGTTTGTCTCGGGGCATCTGCCGGGCGCATTAGTTAGGAGTCCCGGACGTGCTTGCCCGTAGCCGACGTAGTGGCGGAGGACACCGCCTAGCCGCCGACGCCGGATCGCCCAGCCGAGCGCGGCCAGATCCTCCAGCGAGGACACGAATTCCCCCGCCAGCTTCCCCAGCAGGATCTTCTGGTCGATGGAAGGGTCCTTCCGGTCAGCTGCCGCCTTGAACTCATTGAAAAGTGCCAGGGCCGCAACGACGTGACTCCGACCTGCCGTCAAAGACAAGTCCTGTAGCGTCGCTATTTGGACGTCCCAATTGATGGCCGACGGCCTATCATCGTCATCATTTTAGATCGGTGGAACTGCGGCGAGCGCCGGGCCCGCCAGATCTGGGACCGCCAAGCCCTGGCGACGCTTATGCCGACTACGGGTTGGTCTTCGCAACCGAGATCGGGACGGCGTTCTTAGTCGCCGATGTCTCCCACAAGTTTAAGCGCGCACTCGCTCGCGCCGGCCTCCGTTCGGACATCCGCTTTCACGACCTGCGCCACGCATCGGCGACCGCGATGCTGGCGGCGGGCATCCACCCGAAGGGCGGCATCCGCCCGACGCGGGCAGAGTATGATCGGGATCACGATGGACCTCTACACACATGCGATGCGCGAGCTGGACGCCGACGCGGCCGAGAAGCTCGGCGAGGTCTTCGGACGTTCGGGCAGCACCCCGTCGAGCCCGGCCGCCCCCGCCGGCGTGCCAGCCGCACCCCTTGCCTCACGGTGGCCTGTTGCCGGTTGGGTCACCTGTCGGGTCAGTAACCGAAAGAAGGCCCGGAGCCGTCATTCACGGTCCGGGCCTCCTTTTCGCTCTTTCGCGACGATCCCTATCTGGTGATATTTGGCGGAGGTGCATGGGAGTCGAACCCACCCGCGACCGCGCTCACGGCCGCGCAACGGTTTTGAAGACCGCGAGGCCCACCGGGACCCTTCCACCCCCAGGCGACCAGCCGATGGCCGCCGATCCGGAGTATATCAACCCTGGTCGGCAGCACAACGCTCAGAGGAACCGGGTCCATCGCCAGGCCGTCTACGTATATAGGGTAGAGGGTGCCGGATGTGCGGTGCTGAGAGGCCATCACCCAGCATCCGACAGCCAACACCGAACACCCAACACCAACCATGCACGTCGGCGTCTGCCGCATCACCCTTCGACTGGCCGAGGGTAACTCGCTCAAGGACAAGCGGCGCGTGGTCCGCTCGCTCGTCGAGCGCCTGCGGCACCAGTTCAATGTCGCCGTCGCCGAGGTGGACAGCCAGGACTCGTGGCGGACGGCAGTGCTGGGCATCGCCGTCGTCAGCAACGAGTCCGCGCATGCCGACCAGCAGGTTGCGCGCGTGGTCGCGCACATCGAGAACACACGGCTGGATGCCGAGCTGGTCGACTCGCAGACGGAGATTATTGCCATATGAATGGGCCGGCACGTACCTTGCCCCGTACGAGGCAGGCCTGTGAAAATGCGCCCGTCGGTCGGCCTTAGCCAAGGACTATGGTGATGAGCCTCTCGTCCGAGGGGACGCCGAACCTGGTAGCCTTCGAGCGCCTGGTCGAGGAGTACGGAGACCGGGTCTACGGAATCGCCCTCCGGATAACCGGCTCGCCCGCCGACGCCGAAGACGCCATGCAAGACGCCTTCCTGTCGGCCTTCCGATCCTGGCCGGAGTTCCGCTTCGAGTCCTCGCCGACAACCTGGCTGTATCGGATCGCCGTCAACGCGGCCCTCCAGCGCGTCCGTGGCCGACCGGTGGCCGAGCACTCGGTCGAGGATGAGGACGCGCCGATTCGTGACTGGAGCGTCGACGTTCCGCAGGTGGCGATGCGCTCCGAGCTGTACGCCGAGATCGAGCGCCAGATCCGCCAACTGCCGTCCGACCTCGCCGTCGCGCTGGTCCTGCGCGACGTCGAAGGCCTGTCGACCGCGGAGACGGCGGCCGTGCTGGACCTCAGCGAGGCCAGCGTCAAGTCACGCCTGCACCGCGCCCGGTCGCTGCTCCGGCGGTCTCTCCAGGATTACCTGAGCTAGGGCCGGGCCTGCTTACGGGGTGGGCGCTTTAGCGCCTTAGAGGGCGCACTGAAGTGCGCACTACGAACCTCCGGTGAATCCTTTTCTTCGTTTCTGCATCTAAGTAGATCGAGCGGGATTCGTGGCGAGTGGCGGGGAGAGCCGTACGGCTGCTCGCCAAGGAGGCAGCATGAACCTGGTCGAGCGTTTGGAGGCCTATCGCGCGGAGGAGCAGCAGCTCACGTGGCGCGGCACCTTCAAAGAGTATTTCGAGATGGTCCTGGCCAACCCCGACCTCGCCCGTCTCTCCCACGCTCGGCTCTACGACACGATCATGGCCAAAGGGTCCACGACGGTCCCGAGCGGCGAACGCTCCTACGGCTTCTTCACAGCCGAGCTGTTCGGCATCGACAGGCCGCTCGAGCACCTGGTCGACTACTTCGCGTCGGCGGCTCGGCGGCTCGAGGTGCGCAAGCGAATCCTGCTCCTGATGGGCCCCGTCGGGGGCGGCAAGTCCACGATCGTAGCACTGTTGAAGCGAGGCCTGGAGGAGCACACGTGCTCCGAGGAGGGAGCGATCTACGCGATCGCCAGCTGCCCGATGCACGAGGAGCCGCTTCACCTGCTGCCGGAGCGCCTGCGCGAAGAGGTCAAGCAGGAGCATGGGCTGTACATCGAGGGCGACCTGTGTCCGGCCTGCCGCGTGGGCGTGGACGATCGTTACGGCGGGCGGATCGAAGACGTCGAGATCCGTCGAGTCGCGTTCTCGGAGAAGAAGCGGGTTGGGATCGGGACCTTCTCACCCTCAGACCCCAAGTCGCAGGACATTAGCGAACTGACGGGCTCGATCGATCTGGCAACCATCGGCGAGTACGGAGTCGAGAGCGATCCACGGGCGTACCGCTTCGATGGCGAGCTCAACGTCGCCAATCGAGGGGTCATGGAATTCGTGGAGATGCTCAAGTGCGACGAGAAGTTCCTCTACAACCTGCTGACCCTTTCGCAGGAGCAAAGCATCAAGACGGGCCGCTTCGCGATGATCTACGCGGACGAGGTGATCGTCTCGCACACCAACGAGCACGAATACAGCTCCTTCATCGCCAACAAGAAGTCCGAAGCGCTCCACGATCGAATCATCCTGATCAAAGTCCCCTACAACTTGCGCGTCTCGGACGAGATCAAGATCTATGAAAAGCTGATCAACCAGGGGAATCTGGCCGGCGTCCACATCGCCCCCAACACGCTGCGAGTGGCCAGCACTTTCGCCGTCCTCTCCCGCCTCGAGCAGTCCAAGAAGGCGGGCATGAATCTGCTCAAGAAGCTCAAGCTGTACGACGGTGAGGAGGTCGACGACTTTGGCCAGAAGGACCTTCGGGAGGTTCAGGAAGAGTCGCCGCGCGAGGGGATGGAGGGCATCTCGCCGCGCTATGTGATCAACGCGCTGTCGGCGGCGCTGGTCCGTGAAAACACCACCTGCATCAACCCGATCGACGGTTTGCGAGCCCTGCGCGACGGGCTCGAGCGCCACCCCGGCTACGACCGCGAGCGGCGTGAGCAGCTGCTCAACCTGATCGGCGAGACGCGCCGCGAGTACGACGAGCTGGCCAAGAAAGAGGTCCAGAAGGCCTTCGTCTACTCGTTCGAGCAGTCGGCCAAGACGCTGCTGGACAACTACCTGGACAACGTCGAGGCGTTCTGCAACAAGTCGAAGCTGCGTGACCCGATCACCGACGAGGAGGTCGACCCTGACGAGCAGCTCATGCGCTCGGTCGAGGAGCAGATTGGGATCTCAGAGAACGCCAAGAAGGCGTTCCGAGAGGAGATCCTGATCCGCCTCTCGTCGCTCGCTCGGCGCGGCCAGTCGTTCGCCTACACCTCCCACGAGCGCCTGCGCGAGGCGATCGAGAAGAAGCTCTTCGCCGACCTGAAAGACGTCGTCAAGATCACGACCAGCACCAAGACGCCGGACGCCGAGCAGCTGCGGCGCATCAACGAGGTGGTCGACCGGCTGATCGCAGAGCAGTGCTACTGTCCGGTCTGCGCTAACGAGCTGGTCAAGTACGTGGGCGCGCTGCTCTCCCGATAAGGAGGCCCGATGGTTGCGTCGGTCTCGCTCTCACACAACGACTGGTCGCTGCACCGCAAGGGGCCGATCGATCAGGCCCGCCACAACGACAAGGTCAAGGAGGCGATCCGGGGCAACCTGGGCGAGATCGTCGCCCAGGAAGCGATCATCACCTCCGACGGCAAGAAGATCGTCAAGGTGCCGATCAAGTCCTTGGAGCTGCCCCACTTTCGTTTTGACCGCGGACGCAAGGCGCACGTCGGCCAGGGGCAGGGTGACTCGAAGGTGGGCGACGTGCTCGGGCAAGAGTCGCCTGGCCAAGGTCAGGGCGGCGGCAAGCAGGCTGGCGATCAGCCTGGGGTCGACTACTACGAGGCCGAGATCACCGTCGACGAGCTCGCCGCGCTCGTCTTCGAGGACCTCGGGCTGCCGTTCCTGCAACCAAAGGGTCGTGCGCTGGTACCCTCGGACGACGTGCGCTTCAACGAGGTACGCCGCCATGGGGTCCTAAACAACCTCGACAAGCGGCGCACGATCAAGGAGAACCTGCTGCGCAACGCGCGGGTCGGTCTGGCCCGCTTCGGGGGCATCTCGACCGACGACCTGCGTTTCAAGACCTGGGAACGCCACGTCCGAGAGGAGTCGAACGCGGTCGTGCTGGCCATGCGCGACGTGTCTGGCTCCATGGGCGAGTTCGAGAAATACATCAGCCGAAGCTTTTACTTCTGGATGGTCCGCTTCCTCAGAAGTCGTTACAGCCAGGTCGAGATCGTCTTCATGACCCATCACACCGAGGCCAAAGAGGTCGACGAGGAGGCGTTCTTCAATCTGGGTGAGAGCGGCGGGACGAAGGTCTCCTCGGCCTACCAGCTCGCGCTCGAGGTCATCGCGGAGCGGTATCCGCCCTCTGAGTGGAACATCTACCCGTTCCATTTCTCCGATGGTGACAACTGGGGCGAAGTGGATAACCAGCGCTGCCTCGATCTAGTGAACAACATGCTGGAGTCCTGCAACGCCTTCGGGTACGGGGAGATCCAGGAGGGCGGGCGGCGATCGATGTCGACGTTGATGTCGACCTTCTCCGCCATCCAGGACCCGCATTTCATCGGTGTGACCATCACCGGCAAAGAAGACGTCTACCCGGCCCTCAAGCGCTTCTTCTCGACTCGAGAGCCGATCGAGACTAGGGCCGACCCAGCGTCGGTCGAGGCGTCGGGGCAATGACTCCGGACGAGGTCCGCGACATCGAGCGCTCGACGGCGGAGATCTGGGCGCTTACCCAGAAGATGGGGCTGGACCCGTTCCCGGTCCACTTCGAGCTGGTGCCGCCCACGATCATGTACGAGTTCGGGGCGTACGGGATACCGGGCCGCTTCTCGCACTGGACTCACGGGCGAGCCTACCAGCAGATCAAGACGATGTACGACTACGGCCTCAGCAAGATCTACGAGCTGGTCATCAATGCCGACCCAGCCCACGCCTTCCTGCTCGAGAACAACACGCTACTGCAGAACACGCTCGTGGTCGCTCACGTCCTGGCGCACGTCGATTTCTTCAAGCACAACGCCTACTTCCGGCGGACCAATCGCGGCATGCTCGAGGCGGCAAGCGTCAACGCCGAGCGGATCCACAAGTACGAGTTCGAACACGGGCGCGACGAGGTCGAACGTTTCCTGGACGCCGTGCTCTCGATCCAGGAGCACGTCGAGACGAGTCTCGGGTCACGAGTCGCGAGTCGCGAGTCCGAACCAGGTCGCAAGTCGCGAGTCGCGAGTCGCGAGGGGCCCTTCGACGATCTGATCTACATCGGCAGCAACAAGCGACCAGAGGCGCTCCCGCCGGAGCACAAGTTCCCGGCCGAGCCACAGAAGGACCTTCTACTGTTCATCGCCGAACACGCCCCAGACCTCGAGCCGTGGCAGCGCGACGTGCTCCATATCGTCCGCTCGGAGCAGCTGTACTTCGTGCCCCAGATGCAGACGAAGATCATGAATGAGGGCTGGGCCAGCCTCTGGCACTCGCGGATCATGCGTGAGCTAAACCTGCCTGAGAATGACTACGTGGAGTTCGCCAGGCTTCACAGTGGGGTCCTCTCGCCCTCGAAGCGGAGCATCAACCCCTATTACGTCGGCATGAAGATCTTCGAGGACATCGAGCGGCGGTGGGACGAGCCCAGCGAAAAAGAACGTGAAGAGCTGGCTCGGCCGGGCGGAGAGGGGCGCACCAAGATCTTCGAAGTCCGCGAGCTGGAGAACGACGCCTCGTTCCTGCGGAACTACCTCACCAAAGAGCTAGTGGAGGAGCTAGACCTCTACCTGTATCGGCTCGAGGACGATCAGTGGGTGATCGTCGAAAAGGACTGGGAGGTCGTTCGCAATACGATCCTATCGAGCATGACGAACTTCGGCCAGCCGTACATCGTCGTCGAGGACGGCGACTATCGGCGCAGCCGCGAGCTGTACCTCAAGCACGCCTTCGAGGGGCAGGAGCTTGACGTCGACTACGCGGACAAGACTCTCCGTTACCTCTACCGGCTGTGGGGACGGGCGGTGCGTCTGGAAACGGTCGTAGATGGGGAGCCGACCGTCCTGGCGTATGACGGCCAGAGCGGGCAGTCAGAGGCGGTGCGGAGTTAGACGGGGCGAGCGATGTGGGGTATAATGAAAGTCTCCGTCGCGGATGCTGTCGCTCCCGGGCGACCCAACTCGGGGCGCGTTCACGACCATCCCAGCCAGTCCGAACTTTGGTTGAATTGCCCGGGAGGTGCGCGGTGAGCCACGTCGACGAAGCTGTCGAGCGGGCGGCGCGATCGGCTAGTCCGCCTCAGGCAGGCGGCAGGGTTGGGGTCGCGGAGCTGACCCATGGGATCGTTCGAGGCCTGCTCTCCGAATATGTGGATGGCTCATTGGACCTGGCCGATCGAGAGCGCGTCGATCGGCATCTCGACCAGTGCGCCAACTGCTCGGCCTATCTGACTACGCTTCGCAAGACCGTCGAGCTGTTGAGCCTGCTGCCAAGCAGACCCGCCCCGCCCGCCACCAAGGCCGGCATCCTCAGCCAGGCTCGCGACGCGACCAACTAGCGGCGCAGCCCGCCTTCCCCGTCGACCCAGGGCAGCTGTCGCGGCCGTGCCGGGCCTCATCCTGTACGGCAAGACCGATTGCCACCTGTGTGACGAGGCCGCTAGCATCCTGGCCAGCCTGGCGCGCGAGATTTCCTTCGACTGGCGCCGGGTCGACATCGAGTCCGAGCCCGAACTGTTCGAGCGCTTCCGGTATGAGATCCCCGTCATCCAGATCGAGGGCGGCGCCGAGCTGAAGTGGCCGACGACGCGCGAGCGGGTGCGGCGAGCGCTCGCGGAGGTGGGGGCAGGAGCATGAGGGCGCTCACGGCCCACTGGCTCGTCTTCACCAACCTTCTGGCTGGGCTCTTCATCGGCCTCCCATTCCTGGCGCCGCTGCTCCTGGCGGCTGGCCAGCCTGGCCCAGCCAACCTGATCTACACCGCCTACCGCGCGGTCTGCCACCAGTGGGCGTTCCGCTCGTACTTCCTGCTTGGCGCGCAGTCGACCTACGCGCGGGATGATCTAACCCAGCTGCTCGGGGCCCAGCAAGCCTTCTCACTGCTCGGGACTCCAGAGCTGGGGTACAAGGTCGCTTTCTGCGAGCGAGACGTCGCGATCTATCTGGCGGTCCTCCTGGGTGGGCTCGCCTACGCCATGCTCCGCCCGCGCGTGGGGCCACTCAGTCTGATCGGCTACCTGGCGCTCATCGCTCCGATGGCGCTGGACGGCTTCACGCAGCTGTTCGGGCTGCGTGAAAGCACGGTCTTGCTGCGCACCGTCACCGGTGGGCTGTTTGGGCTGGCGAGCGTGTGGCTGGTCTATCCGCGGATCGACGCGGTCGTGCCCTCACCCCACTCCCCCTCTCCCACGTTTGGAGGAGGGGGAGCACTCCCCCTCCCCCAAGCGTGGGAGAGGGGGAGTGGGTGAGGGCGATGGCCGCCACCTCGGCGATTGGCAGCACCGCTCTCGCGACCCTGCCGGCCGCTGTTCGCTGGCTCGGGGCAGTCCTGTTCGTCGTGGCGGTCCCGGCCTTTCTGATCACGACCAACGTCCTCCAGATCGCTCGAGATCTATCCTTCTACGAGCGCGGCTTCGCGAGATACGGTGTCGCCACGCAGACCGGACTCAGCTCAGCCCAGCTGCGCCAGGTTGCCGAGGCGTTCATCGACTACTTCGACGGGCGCCGTGACAACCTGGACGTCCAGGTGGAGCTGGCTAGCGGTCGGCGCGCGTTGTTCAATCAGCGTGAGCTCGCCCACATGGAGGACGTTCGGCGCTTGATGTCGGGAGTGGGATGGATTCAGCTCGCAGCCGGTGTCACGCTGGCTGGCGTCGCGCTCTTGGGTCTGGCTCTTGGGGGCAGCGCTTTCACGTCACAGCTCGGCTTGCAGGCGATGGCCGGTGGTGGGCTCACAGTCGGCTTGCTGGTCGTCGTGGCCGCGCTCTTGCTCTTGGACTTCGGCGAGCTGTTCGTACGTTTTCACCAGCTCTCTTTCAGCAATGACCTGTGGATGCTCGACCCCAGCAAAGACTACCTGATCATGCTGTTTCCTGAGGGCTTCTGGTTCGACGCGACGATCCGCATCGCGCTTCTGACAGGGATCGAGGCGCTCGCGGCCGGCGCCCTCGGTCTCGGGCTGCGGATCTGGGGAGCTCGGATTTGACGCGCCTCCCACCCCTCAAGGGACTCCTGATCGATCTCGACGGGGTCGTGTACCACGGTGACCACAGTCTCGCTGGCGCGGCGGAGTTCTTCCGCTTCCTCCGCGCCGCGGACATGCGGTTCCTGCTGACCACCAACAACTCGACGCTGCGACCGAGCCAGTACGTCGAGAAATTGGCCCGGATGAGCATCGAGGTCTCCGAGAGCGAGGTGCTGGGCAGCGCTGGGGCGACCGCCCGCTACCTCCAGCAGACGGCCCTGCCTGGCAGCCGCGTCTTCGTGATCGGCGAGGAAGGGCTGCGGTCGGCCATCGCCGAGGCCGGATTCGAGCTCGCCGAGCGCGACGTCGCGTACGTGGTGGTCGGGCTTGACCGCGCGTTTGATTACAGAAAATTGACGCTGGCGATCCGCGGCATTCGAGCCGGCGCGAGTTTCATTGGCCCGAACCCAGACACGACTCTTCCCATGCCGGACGGACTCATTCCGGGGGCTGGCACGTTGCAGGCAGCGATCACGGCCGCGACCGGAGTAACGCCGCTCGTGATCGGCAAGCCGGAGCCCACCATGCTGGCCATGGGAACCCAGCTGCTGGGCTGCGCTCCTCACGAGGTAGCGATCGTGGGCGACCGACTGGACACCGACATCGCCGGTGGCCAACGCGCCGGCCTGATCACCATCCTGGTGCTGACCGGTGTGGCGCGCGAGTCAGACCTCGACGACTCCCCCGTCCGCCCGGACTTCGTTTTCTCAGACCTGAGCGCGCTAATGCGGCGAATGAAGGCTAGCGACGCCCGGTAAGGCACGGCATACCGTGCCTTCAGGGCGCAGCAAGCGGCGCCCCTACAGACGAGTCGCGGTCCTCATTCCTCTGCCAGGTACTCCGCCGCGACCCAGCCAGCGGGGCCGCCCGCCTGGCGCACGTTACGCCAGGTGCGGCCTTCCGCCTCGCGATCCGGGCCTACGATCTCGACACGTGTCCCCTCCCGAAGCAAGGCCACGCGGCGCGCCGACGTGCTCGGCTCAGCGCGCAAGTTGACGCCCTGGCCGTCCGTGCTCGCCACCCTGGCTGAGCCGAGCACGCTGGTGGGGGCGGCCGCTGCCTGTGGCTCCGTCGAAGGCCGAACAACCGCAGCCGCGAACTGCTCGGCGCGCATCGCCTTAAACGCCTCATAGGCCGGCCGGGGCGAGTGGTCCTCGTTGAGGATCGCGAACCAGGGCAAGCCGTCCTCCGGGCCGGTGTGGTAGGGCGAGGTGCTCGCGTCCAGGTTGGAGAGCAACATCCCACGCATCCAGGGCCAGTTGCTGGCGGCGTAACGGTAGGACCGCACCACGTAGTCCGCTTGTTGCTCTGCGGAGACCTTCATCCAATCGTACTGGCCCATTCCACGGCCCGGGTCCAGTAGCCAACCGAACTCGGTCGCCCATATCGGCGTTCCCGCATCGCCATGGCGGACCATCAGGGCGCGGTACATCTCGGCCCGTCGAAAGCAGATGCCGCAGGTACCTGGGTCTCGCTCCGGCTCGACGTTGCCACCGTAATTGTGGACCCCAAGCGCATTGAAGTAACCCCGCGCCCCGGCGGCGTACATGCCTTCCAGGAACTCGTCATCCTCGATAGTCCCGCCAAACCCGCCGGTATTCGGCGACAGACCGCCACCGACGACCACAGCCGCCGGATCGCCGGCCTTGACGCCCCGGTAGGCAGCCTTCAGGAACTCGACATAGGTGGCCGGATCGGGGGGTCCGCCCCACTCGAAGGGCAGGTTGGGCTCGTTCAGGACCTCGTAAGCGGAGATGCGGCCGCTGCTGTGGCTGGCCGTGGCCGCGTAGAAGCTCTCCACGGCGTCCAGGTCGGCGTTGGCCGGCGAGCCGCCAGCCCAACCAGGGACATCGTCGACTCGCATGACCAGCACTAGGCCTTCTGAGCCCGCCGCTTTGAGGACGTTATCCAGATCGTTCTCCGGCGTCTCCAGCCATAGGAAGCGGCCCGGGCTGGGCTCCAGGCGAGACCAGGACAGGATCATCTTGACGTGGCTGAAGCCGGCCTCCCGAGCCAGCCGCATGCTGATAGGATCGGTCGTATCGACGATCACGCCGTACACCAGCCCGCCATCCGAGCGCTCACCGGGCGCGGCCCGGACACCAGGCGCCGACGCGAATCCAGCCGAGGCGAGTAGCACGGCAGCCGCCACGAGGGTTGTCGCGGCCAGAGCGAGCCGGCGGCGGAGTGCTCGAGGTGGGGGAGTGTTTGGCGGAGTCTGGTCGGGCATGGGGGGCGCAGCCGGTACAACGGACGCCGAGCCGATCGGTCGCCGGCTCAAGCTTGACGTGGGCGACTCGTGTCCCAGTCTGGCCAGCCAGGCCCTGCTACAATGAGTCTCCGCCTCGTGGCGGTTGCGCCTAAGATACTCGGAGGGCCACGTATGAGCCTGGGGGACCGGATACGTGACTGGCTCGACCCAGGCGCTCCACCCAGGCGGCGGCTGCGGTCTCAGGCGCAGCCGTTCTCCTCGGTGGGTTATGAGCAGCGCCCCTTGCAGCGGGCTCAATGGGTCGGCCTCGGCCTGGCCGCCGCGGCGGCGATCGCGCTGACGGCCGGCCTGGTGTTCGTCGTCCTGACGTTGACTCGGCCCGGGGAGGGGCGTGGCTCCGCGACGCCTACCGTCTCTGGCCTCGGAAGCGCGACCCCGCTGCCGATCTCGGCCATATTTGCCACCTCTACCCCGACCAGCGCCACCAGCCCCACCCCCCTGGCGCGGCCGGAGCGCGTACAGGTAGCCAACACGGAAGGTGAAGGCGTTAACCTGCGCCGCGAGCCGAGCCTGGCGTCGCAAGCCCTGCGGGTCATCCCAGAGGGTACCATGCTCGACATCGTCGGGCCCGACCGAGATGCCGACGGTCGGCGTTGGCGCAACGTTCGGGACCTGGACGGCGAGACCGGCTGGATCCCATCGCCCTATCTGGTGGCGGAAGGGACCGTGCCGCCGCCGCAGAGCGGCGCAAGCAGCGGCCCCCCGAGCCCATCCCAGCCGGGATCCGCGCCGCCGACGGCCAGGCCGACCGCCCACCAGGCACAGGTGGGCAATACCGACGGCCAGGGGGCCAACATTCGCTCGGAACCCGGGTCGGCGGGCAAGGTCCTCAAGACGCTTCCGGAGGGCGCGGCGGTGGAAGCGCTCGGCCCTGAGCGAGAGGCCGACGGTCGGCTCTGGCGACAGGTTCGTGACTCGGCTGGCGTAACTGGCTGGATCGTCGCCAGCGCACTGGTCGCGCCAGGAACGGTCCCCACGCCCGCGCCGCCCGGTTCGCGCCCAAGCGCCACGCCCACGCCTGGCCCTTCTGGTCCCACCCCCGCCCCAACCGGCCAGCCGGCCACGCCCGCGCCCGCCGTCGCGACGGCGACGCCAGCGCCGCCCCAGGCCACCGCGACGAAGCCAACCTCCGCGACGAGGACGCCCACCCCGGAGCCAACGTCGGCGGCGACGCCCACCAGGACTCCCAGGCCTCGGTAGGTCACGATCGTGGGCCCTCACCCACTGCCCCCCTCTCCCAAGCGTGGGTGAGGCGGAGACGGGAGGGCGAGGCAACGCTTCGCTGCCCCTACGGACTTACCGAGCGACGCTCAGCCGGGCCGGCGTGCCGACGACCGGGCGACCTGCCTCGCGGACAAGATTCCCTTCGGCGTCGAAGGCTAATTCGGCCGGCCGGCCTTCAAGTACGAGGGTCTCGATCCCTGTCACTTCCGGCAGCAGCGCCTCCGAGACGAGCATCCACTCGAGCGAGAGGGTGTTCTTGATCCAGACGACTCGCGGCGGGGCGGCGGTGTTCGCGGATTTGAGCGCCACCTCCAGCGCCTCGCGCTCGCTATCCAGGATGATCGGAATCGGAACCGTCTCGATCGCGTTCGCGGTCAGGGCATTCATGTAGGTCTTGTGCAGGTCGAGCCGCTCGAACAGGCGTCGGGTCGTGAAGTCGGCGATGCCCACCCCGAGGCCATTGCCCTCCGATTCCGGCGTGAGGTCGAGCACCGCGATCCGCTTGTAGAACGGGCGCTTCTCGCCCCCGATCCGGCGCCACATCCCGACCACGTTGTAGTCCATCCCGCTGCCGGAGATGTTCTTGCCCAGCTCGTCGACGATCAGGAGGTCCAGCTCCTCGAATGGCACCCGCGACAGCAGCTCGTTGGCCAGCTTGAGCAGCGCCCGGTCGGCGTCGAGAAACTGGTCGGGGGCAACCGCTTGGATCGTGTGAAGCTGATGGTAGGCGTTCTCGACCAGCGCTAGGCCCAGGACGATCTTCGAGCGAGCCAGCGTGATTTGGGCGACCTCGGGGATCGTCTCGCGCAGGCCGCGGCTGTGGATCGTCTCGGCCCCAAGCTGCTTCCCGAGCCCGATCGCGGTCATCTTGCACAGCCCGCTCTCGATCTCACCTCGAAACGCGGTGTGGGCCTTCACGCGGCCGACGACGACGATGGCGTCCGCCTCACCTGCGTTTCGGTCGAGGACGACCGGCGTCCCATCCTCGAGCCGGTCGAGCTCGACGGTGTCCATGGTGGCCAGGATCGGCGCGCCCACCTCGCGCTGCGTGATGCCGTACTCTGCCAGAACGCTGCGCTGGCCCTCGACCGTCGCGCCACCGTGACTGCCCATCGCGGGCACGATGAATGGCTCGGCGCCGAGCGCGCGCAGCTCCCCTACCAGTGTGGCGATGATGAGCTGGATGTCGGCGATGCCTCGACTACCGGCCGTGATCGCCACACGCTGGCCTGGCTTGACCCGTTCGGCAAGCCCGCCCTGGCGCAGCTCGTGGCGCACGGCGGCGGCCACGTCAGCGAGATGCTCGCGGGGCAGCTGCTGGCGCACGGACACCATCTTTGGCAAGCGAGCTCGCGGGAATTCCATCATCGACCTCCGAACGCAGGATGCCGCTGGCGATTCGGTACCGCGACCGTGAGGGAGCGGCGATAGCCACCCGGAGACCGCTCCCTCACGGTCGCGGTACTGATGGGACCGGCGGAACAGCCTGGTCGCGCGTACATCATCGCAGGTCTGTCCAGTAAAGGATAGCGAACGCGAATGAGTTGTTGAGGGCGTGCCCGACCATGCTCGGGACGATGCTCCCGCTGCGATGGTACGCCCAACAGAACATCAGCCCGAGTGACAGGATCGGTAGCAGGGCCGGCAGATTGAAGTGGAGGCTGGCAAAGAGCACGGAGCTCAGCGTGTAGGCGACCAGTGGACCACGAGTCGTGAGGTAGCTTCGGAACACAAAACCGCGAAAGAACAGCTCCTCGGCGATGGGCGCAAGGACGCCGCCGGCCAGCACGACGGCAAGAAAGCCGGCCAGCGGGAACTGCCTGATGCAGCGAAAGTCCAGCAGCTGCGTCTGCCGGACTCCGAATCTGTCGAGCGCCGCCTGGATCGACGCGCTCACGACGAGCACTGCCACCCCGACCAGGATTCCGAAGCCGACGTCTGGGAGCAGCCGGCCGCGGCGCAGCCCGAGCCGGTCAAGGGTCAGGACGCCAGGCCGGATGAACCGCAAATACGTCACACCCAGCAGCGCAAAGTCCACGCTCAGGGCTGCGCTCAGGAAGCCAGGGACCGTGCACAGGCCTTCCGGTCGCCGAAACAGCGCCGCGCCCATTGGCACCAGGTTGCTAGCCAGAACGACGAACAGAGTGCTCGTCAAGACCAGGCGATGCGTGCCAATTCCCTCCCGCGCAGCGAGCGGGCCACGAAAGCCTGGCGCCAGCACGTAGTAGCCAATGCCCGAGCCGGCCAGGAGCACCCCGAGCAGGATGAGGCTCGTCGCCGCCAGGTTGGCCGGCGTTCGGCCGGCCGGCTCACCCAGCCAGCGAAGGCCAAACAGCAAGGCTCCGCCGGCCGCGCCCAGGGCTAGGCCAGAGCCGAGCGCCGCGGCTACCCAGATCCGGCCTCCGACCTCCGAGCGAGCCGGGGGCCGCTCTTCGTGGAACATCGCCGCCCTACACGCCGAAGGAGGGACGGGCCACGTGGCGCCTACGAGCTCTTGAGTAGCTTGCGCAGCTCGTCCTCGAAAGACGAGACATCGGCGAAAGCTCGGTACACGGAGGCGAATCGGATGTAGGCGACGTGGTCCAGATCGCGCAGCTTTTCCACCACCTGGTCACCCACCACGCTGGTCTGGACCTCCAAGAGGTCGCGACTACGGAGGTTCGCCTCGATCTGGTCGACCAGGCGTTCGATCCGCTCGGCGCTGATCGGACGCTTGGCGCACGCTGTCTGCACGCTCGCGCGTAGCTTGGCTCGATCGAACGGCTGTCGGCGGCCATCCTTTTTGACGACCATCAGATTGGCGATCTCGGGGCGTTCGTGGGTGGTAAAACGGCCACCACAGCTCTGGCACTCGCGCCGCCGGCGGGTTATCGCGAAGTCTTCGGAATCCCGCTTGTCGAGAACACGTGTCCCGCGCGAGCCACAGAAGGGGCACCGCATGCGCCGATTCTAACACCCGAGGCATCCGAGCCATCAGCTATCAGCTATCAGCTATAACGGAAGTTGTTCGCCGTCAGGGGACCTTCGACTGCTGAGAGCTGATGGCTAATGGCTGATGGCTCGTATGGCTGATCGCTGATGGCTGGTTCCACGCTACGGGCGACCCTGCTCGGGGGCGTCGGCGAGGTGGGTAAGAACTCGACCCTGTTCGAGTACGCCGACCAGAGGCTGCTGGTCGATGCAGGCGTCAAGTTCCCTGAGGAGGAGCTGCACGGCGTCGACCTGGTGATTCCCGACTTCGGCTACGTCGCGGACGCCGCCGACAGCTTGCGCGCGATCCTCATCACCCATGGCCACGAGGACCACATTGGGGCGTTGCCATACCTGTTGGCGCAGCTCGAGCGGCCCGACCCGGTCCCGATCTATGGCACTCGCTTGACCCTGGGGTTGATTGAGGTCAAGCTGCGTGAGCACCGTCAGTCCGACCGCGCCCGACTCGTCGAGATCGTGCCTGGCGAGCGGATCGATCTCGAACCGTTTCAGGCCGAAGCTATCTTCGTCAATCACAGCGTGCCTGGTTCAGTTGGCTTCGCGATCCGAACCCCGGTCGGCACCATCTTTCACACTGGCGACTACAAGTTCGATCGCCAACCGCCCGATGGCATCGCGACCGACGAGGAAGCCCTCCGGCAGCTTGGCGATGAAGGCGTTCTAGGGCTGTTCTCGGACTGCGTTCGGGTGGAGACCCCCGGCTGGACCGGGTCGGAGAGCGTCGTCGGCCAGAACCTCGAGCGTCTGATTGCCGCCGCTTCCGGCCGAGTGATCGTCACCGCGTTCGCTTCACACCTGGCTCGACTTAGACAGGTCATCTTGATCGCCCATCGGCTCGGCCGCAAGGTGGCCGTGGCAGGCCGCAGCATGGAAGAGAACCTGAAGGTGGCCGCCAAGATCGGCTATCTGGACATACCGGAGGACACGCTGATCGACCTTCGCCAGAGCCAGGACGTGCCGGCCAACCAGCTCGTACTGCTTACGACTGGCAGCCAGGGCGAACCGTCCTCGGTCCTGAGCCGGATGGCGGTCGGAGACCACCACGTCAAGATTATCGAGGGCGATACGGTGGTCTTCAGCGCCGGCCCGATCCCTGGCAACGAGGAGACAGTCGCTCGCTCGATCGACAACCTGTACCGCCGCGGCGCCAGGGTCATCTACCGCGCCATCGACGAAGGGATCCACGTGTCTGGGCACGCCAGCCAGGACGAGCTCCGACACATGATCGCGCTGGTGCGGCCCCGCTACTGCATCCCCATCCACGGCGAGTACCGGATGCTGGTGCTGTACAAGGAGCTGGCCATCGCGGCGGGCATCCCGCCAGATCGCGTCTTGATCGCCGACATCGGCGACGTGATCGAGTTCGAGCCCAACCGGGCATCGAGGAGCGGGACGGTCCCCTCAGGCTCGGTCCTAGTCGACGGGCTGACCATCGGCGACGTAACGCGCGTCGTCCTGCGCGATCGCCGCCGCCTGGCGGCCGACGGTGTCTTGATCGCGGTGGTGGTCGTGGATCGCGAGAGCGGCGAGCTGATCGGCGGCCCGGACCTGGTCTCGCGCGGTGTGGTCGACCCGAAGCAGGACGCTATCCTGGGCGAGGCCCGCGAAGTCCTGATCGACGCCCTCGAGAGCGTCCAGCAGGCCGAGCCCAGCTACGGCTTCCTGGTGAGCAAGATCCGCGAGGTGTTGAGCGCCTTCATCTACGAGCGGGCCCGCCGCCGCCCGATGATCCTGCCCGTCGTTACCGAGGTCTAGTTCCAGCCCTCACCCCAACCCCTCTCCCTCAGGGGCCCTCAAGGGAGAGGGCCGTTCGTTTCCCCACCCCTCTCCCCCAACCCCTCTCAGGCCCTCTGGGGGAGAGGGGCGGGGGCCTTGGCACCATCCCCGATCCCCCTCCCCCAGTCGTGTACAATCGGCCGCGCATTCGCAACGAGGGGACGATGGACCTCAGTTTCGACCTCAAGACCATTCTGCTGACGGTCGGATACGTTGGCATCTTCGCGATCGTCTTCGCCGAGAACGGGCTGTTCTTTGGCTTCTTCCTCCCAGGTGATAGCCTGCTGTTCACGGCCGGTTTCCTCGCCTCGCAAGGGTATTTCAGTCTGGCGGTCCTGCTGGTCCTGTTGTCCGTCGCCTCGATCAGCGGCAACAGCGTCGGCTACTGGTTTGGCGAGCGGGTCGGGCGGCGCCTCTTCACCCGCGAGAACTCGATCTGGTTTCACAAGAAGCACCTCGTGACCGCCCACGACTTCTACGACAAGCACGGCGGCAAGGCGATCGTCCTGGCCCGCTTCCTGCCCATCGTGCGGACGTTCGTGCCGATCGTGGCCGGGCTGGCTCAGATGACCCACGCCCGATTCCTGCTGTTCAACGTCGTCGGAGGGCTGGTGTGGGTGTTCGGCCTGACCTGCGGCGGATACGTGTTCGGCAGCGTCATCCCCGACGTAGATCGCTACCTGCTGCCCGTCGTCTTGCTGATCATCATCGTGTCGATCATGCCCACCGCGCTGCACGTCTACCGTGAGAACCGGCGCCAGATCCACACCTGGGTCCGCGCTCGCCTCGCCCGCAGCCCGAGCTAGCGAGAGCTGTGCGTGGCTAGGCGGCTCTCGGTTGCGATCCGTGTCGACGGCGAGCTGGACCGGGAGCGCCAGTTCGCCTTCGTGCGGGCCGCCGACGAGGCCGGCGTGGAGACCGTCTTCGTCCCCGAGACGTGGGGCCGCGACGCGTTTTCGCTGCTGGTCCAGCTAGCCGAGCGGACCACGCGTATCCAGGTTGGAACGGGCATCGTGAACGTCTTCTCGCGCTCACCGGCCGCCCTGGCTCAGCAGTTTGCCACCCTCGACGAGCTGTCGGGCGGGCGAGCGATCGCCGGGCTGGGGACGAGTGGGCCGCGGGTGATCGAGCATTTCCACGGCCTCCCGTACGAACGGCCGCTGACGCGAGTCCGCGAGGTGATCGCGATCATGCGGATGCTGTTTGCCGAGCAGCCGCTGGCGTTCGACGGCCGCCTCTTTCGCCTCGAGCGCGGCTTCACCTTTCGCTTCAAGCCACTCCGAGCGC
Organism: Chloroflexota bacterium; assembly: GCA_035637315.1. Classification (GTDB taxonomy): domain Bacteria; phylum Chloroflexota; class UBA6077; order UBA6077; family JACCZL01; genus DASPXK01. Next base: position 3,855 of record DASPXK010000262.1, on the reverse strand, counting down.
GGGTGCCGATTTACCTGGCCTCGTTCCGCCCGCCCGGTCTCCAGCTAGCGGCCGAGGCGGCGGACGGGTTGATGCCCCTGATGATCCCCGTCGAACGCCTGGCCGAAGAGGTCGGTCGCTTCCGCGAGCGAGTGGCCGCGGCCGGACGTGACCCCTCGGAGGTCGTCTACAAGGCTCCAGGCCAGGTGGTCGTGACGTCTGACGACGGCGACGCGGCCCGACACGAACACAAGCGGACGCTGGCCTTCTACATGGCGCGTATGGGCGACTTCTACCACACCCAGCTCTCGGAGATGGGCTGGGCGGCGGAGGTGGCGGCGGTCCGCGAAGCGTGGGCGGCCGGCGGATCGGGCGCCGGCGCGGGCGTGGTGCCTGACCGGCTGTCGGAGTCGCTGGCGGCGATCGGCCCCGTCGAGCGCTGCATCGAGCGGCTCGATGAACAGGCCGCGGCCGGTGTCGACCTGCACGGCGTGAGCGTCTCCGGGATCGAGTCCCCCGCCGAGCTGCGGCGGACTTTCGAGCGGCTGGTGGGCTAAGAGACCCCTAGCCCTTGATGCCGGACATGACCACGCCCCGCACGAAGTAGCGCTGGCCGATGAAGAACAGGAGGATCACGGGCAAGGTCATGATCACCGCGGCGGCCATGAGCAGATGGTCCCTGGGCAGGCCGTCGCCCGGATTGACCACGAAGTAGCGCAGGCCGACGCTGAGCGGGTAGGCCTCCGGCCGGTTGAGGATGATCAGCGGCGGGAGGAACGAGTTCCACTGAGCAATCCCTTGGATGATGGCTACAGTGGCGAAGGCGGGGCCGGAGAGCGGCAGCATGATGCTCCAGAAGATGCGCGGATAGCTGGCCCCGTCGATGCGCGCCGCTTCATCTAGCTCCAGGGGGATGGTCATGAAGAACTGGCGAAAAAGAAAGATGAAGAAGCCGGTGCCGTAGAAAGAAGAGAAGGTCGTGCCAAACCAGAACGGTAAGGTCAAGGGCAAGTAGGTGTTGAGCCAACCGAGCTGCCAGAACAGCATGTAGTTCGGGATCAGCACGACGTAGACGGGCAGCATCAGCGTCGCCAGCGTGACGCTGAACAGCAGGTTCTTGGCGGGGAAGCGGAAGCGGGCGAAGGCGTAGCCGGCCAGCGACGACGACACTACCGTGCCGGTCGTGGCGATCACGGTGAGAAAGACGCTGTTCCAGACCCAGCTGGGGAAGAAGCGCACCCGCCAGACGTCGGCGTAGTTGTGCCACTGGGCGACGCTCGGCCACCAGATGGGAGGTATCTGGCGAACCTCCGTGATCTGCTTCAGTGAGCTGGAGACCGCCCAGTAGAAGGGCAGCATCAGCAGGGCTCCGATCAAAACGGCGATAAGGTGCAGGCCAAAACGGCCCAGCAGCCGTCTGGCCGGGTGCAGGAGATCGCGTGATGGCACCGCGGCCGCCCGGCTCGTGCGTGCAACCTGCTCAGCCATCGCGCGTCTCGCCCGCGTAGTACACCCAGCTCCGAGAGGCCCGGAACTGGAAGTAGGTGAAGGCGCTCAGGACGATGAACAGGATCCAGGCCAGCGTCGATCCATACCCCATATCGAAGAACTCGAACGTGTTGCGGTAGATGTGGAGGCTGTAGAGCCAGGTAGCGTAGGCCGGCCCTCCTCCCGTGGCGACGAAGGCGGCTTCGAAGGCCTGGATGGCGAGGATGCAGGCCAGCACGAAGTTGAAAAAGAGCGTCGGCGAGATCATCGGCAGCGTGACGTGCCAGAATCGAGCCCAGGCATTGGCGCCGTCGATCGAGGCCACCTCGTACAGCTCCTGCGGTATGCCCTGCAGGCTGGCCAGGAAGATCACCATCATGTTGCCGCCGACGGCGCCCCAGAATGCGATGGCCATGAGCGATGGCAGCGCCCAGACCGGATCGCCAAACCAGGTCGGCCCCTTGATGCCGGCGCCCTGCACCAGGAGCCCGATCTGCCAGAGGAGCTCGTTAACCAGGCCGTAGGTGCCGTTGAGCAGCAGCAGCCAGATATAGGCGGCCGCCACGATCGGCGCCAGGTGCGGCAGGAAGAAGACGGTGCGGTAGAAGGTCGTGAAGCGCAGGCGCTGATTCAGCAGCATCGCCGTGCCGAGCGCGCCGAACACGCTCAGCGGCACCAGCACCGCGGCGTAGAGCAGGGTGCGGCCGACGGATGGCCAGAACAGCTCGTCCTTCGTGAAGGCCCGGATCCAGTTGTCCAGCCCCGCGAACGAATAGTCCCGCCCCAGCGTGTAGGTGAAGAAGCTCAGCCCCAGTGAGAAGAGCATCGGCCCCACGATGAAGAGCACCAGGCCGATAATCCACGGCAGCAGGAAGATATACGCCCAGAAGACCTCCTCTCGGCGCAGCCTCCCCTTCGCCTCAGTGACTCGAGCGGTCGTCGTGGCCTGTGCGAGCACGTATCTCCCGGCGCCGTTCCGGGTTCCGATTTCCTGGGGGCCGATCACAGCGCTCGGAGTTCGGAACCCGGAACGGCTAGCTAGACGGTCGGCTTGTCCATGATCTCCTGGATCTGCTTCGCGGTGTCCTCGGCATACTTGTCCACCTCGAGCTGGCCCAGGGTGACCTTGACGAACTCGTTGAGCAGCACCGGCTCGGTCTCGAAGAAGCGGCCATTGGCCGGGTGGTGCCAGGCCGCCATCTCCGGCGCCGGCGGCAGCACCAGCACTTTGGCGATGTTCTGCAGCTTGGGCGCCTTCTGCCGAAACTCGTCGCTGTCCCACACGTCGAAGCGGCTGCCCGGGCTGCCCAGGCCGTTGGTGAACCGCTCGATACCGTGCCGCTGGCTGGTGTACAGGCGCGAGAGGACGATCCACGCCTTGTCCGGGTTCTTGCTCGCCTTGGAGACTCCCTTGCCATCGGAGGAGACCTGCGTCGCGTGCTTGCCAGTTGAGCCGATCGGGTTCGGGACGACGTCCATCTCGAATGGCTGTGGCAGCTTGGCGATCTGGTCCGGCCACGCCGAGGCGGCGAAGGCGGTCTGGATCACGACGCCCACCTTCTGGCCGAAGAACAGGTCCATCCGCTGGTTGTCGATGTCGGCTGCCCACGGAACGGCGGTACCCGCCTTGTAGAGTTCGGCCAGCGCTTTGAGGCCGGCCTTCGACTCGGGCGTGTTGAGCAGGCACTTCTTGCCGTCCGCGTCGAAGAGGTCGCCACCGAAGGCGCGCAAGAAGCCCACGATACCCTCATTGGCGGTGTTATTGTTGATCGGCGGGAGGACGCCATAGACGGTCGTCCGGCCACCCTCGCTCTTGGTCAGGCCCTTGGCCACCGTCAGCAGGTCGTCATAGCTCCAGTTGCCGTCGGCGGGCGGCATCTTCAGCCCGGCCTTCTCGATCATCGTCTTGTTGATGTAGTAATGGAGCGCGCCGGGGTGGCCGACTACCGGCAGTCCCCACAGCTTCCCTTCGCGGGTGTAGGTCCTCAGGTTGCCCGACCAGAACTGCTTGAGGTCCTTTTCGACCCACTCCTTGTCGCCCTCGTACAGCGAGTTGAGGTCGTGCAGGACGCCCTTGAGCTGGAGCTCGGAGACGAGCGGCGCGACGTTGATGCGAACGGTGTCGCCGATCTGGCCGGTCGCGGCCAGCGCGAGCTCCTTGGCGTGCATCTCCGCGCGGGGGATCCACTCGCGCTCGACCTTGATGTCCGGATGCTCCTCCTCAAACTTGGCGATGAAGCCGTCATACCAGTCGTTCGGCTGGCCTGGGTTGCCCTGGAGCCAGTCATGATCGCGGATGACCACGCGCTGGCCAGCCGGGGCGGGCTTAGTGGCCGCCGCTGGCGCCGCGGTCGGGGCCGCCGCCGGTTTGGGAGCTTCCGCTGGCTT
>DASPXK010000261.1:0-2474 GCA_035637315.1 Chloroflexota bacterium | reverse complement strand
CCTGATGACCTCGAGTACGGTCCGTCAAGCGCGATCGCCCGCTGGACGGCAACTGGGGAGCAGGCTGATCTACCTCCTGGCGAGGCGCGGCCGCCCTGCGCCTTTGATCTCCGGCGCTAGCGACTGCCAACAAACTCTCTTATCCAGCCCTGAATCGCGCGCTTGATCGTACGCCAGTCGAGATCCCACAGCATCTTCGGCATTCGCTCCCGGTCGGCATCGTCGAAGTACGCCAGGGCGTAGAGAACGTGGCTGACTTCTCGGATGGCGTATTTGCGCTGGTAGGCGCTAAGCAGTTCGGCCAGTGGCTTGTGCCTCGAGCCAAGCGCGTAGATGTCGACGAAGTCTTTCTTCGCGCCTCGCTGAGTAATCGCCGACAGTTTCATGCACGCCAGATCGTCCAATGCAGCCACAGAACACCCGTAGGCACGCCATTGTCCGAGCCCCTGCAGCAGCGGATAGCGGTACTCCAACAGAGTGACGGGGACCCGGCCGATCTCGCCATGTATGGTACCCCGCTCAATCTGACGAACCCCGAGTGGCACGCCCTCATCGCGGATGGCTCGCGCCAGCAGCAGCATGTCCGGGACGCGATTGCCGGTGAACCAGTCCAGGTCGACGGAACGGCGATGTCCCAAGTGCAGGGCGATGGCCGTGCCCCCGGCGAGGTAGAAGGCCTGGCGAGACATGAGCGGTCCGAGAAGGCGGAGCGCTCGCTTCTGCCGGGGTGCCAGGACATCGTCATGAAAGGTCATCTGGCGGCTCTGCTCGGCCAGCCGTCGCCAGCCGAAGCTTGAAGCCACTGATTCACTTCTCGACGCCGCAGGCCCAGTACGAGCTCCCAGAAACGCAGACGCCGCGCGTCCAGGCCGCGCCCGCGCCGGGCCCTGAGCCAGTCCCGCAACAGCTCCGGCCCTTCCCGCCGTAGCAGCCAGCGCACGGCGTCCCAGTCTCCAGAGGCGAGAATCCTGGCCATAATCAGGTCCCGGTCTGTCCGCCAGTCCAGGTGCGCGGCGTCGTAGTCCCAGAACAGTGACCTGATGTGGGCCGGGAGCGCATTACGTCGCGCCTTGCCGGGCGGCACGTTCACCAAGACCTCCAGCGGGTCCAAACCCACGGCTGCGTTCTGGACCAGAACGCCTGATCTCGCCTCAGTCTACCAGCGGCTGCTGGCATTGCGCCGGCGCGCATTCGGTCTACGTGGAGAAGACCTGAACAGCTCCTCACGTTTGACAGGTCGTGCAGAGCGAGCGATAGTGGCGGGTCCGAGGAAGCGCGCGGCCAGCCTGCCGGCGCCGCCTCCTGGCCTTGCGCATCCAAGCAGGAGCTCGCGCATCCGCTCAACCTCGCGGCCGCACGGCTGGTTCGCCCGATCTTCACCCTCACCGCCCCGCTCGAGGAGGCCGAAGCGGTCCACGCCGCCCTTGAGGCGGGCACCATCCTCGGCCGCGCCGCGCTCGTCATCTAAGGCGTGCCGCCGCGTGGGCACTTGTAGGGGCCGTGCGCCGGGCACCGAAGAGTGTGTACGCTCGGCACCGAAAGTGGCGGGCTGTGACCCATGACGGACGGACGACTCGAGCAGGTGCCGGAGGATTGGCAGCGAGCGCTCGCGATCGCTGCTCACCCTGATGACCTCGAGTACGGTCCGTCAAGCGCGATCGCCCGCTGGACGGCAACTGGGAAGCAGGTGATCTACCTCCTGGCGAGTCGCGGTGAGGCTGGCATCGATGGCTGGCCACCGGAGCGCACCGCGGCGGTCCGCGAGGCCGAGGAGCAGGAGAGCGCGCGGCTCGTCGGCGTAGCGAGGGTGGAGTTCCTGGACTACCGAGACGGAACGATCGAGTACGGTCTACCACTGCGATGTGGCTTCGCGCGGGCGATCCGACAGCATCGCCCAGAGGTGATAGTCACCGCGAACTTCGGATTCTTCTGGCCCGGTGGCAACCTCAATCAGGCTGATCACCGGGCCGTTGGGCTCGCCGCCTGCGACGCCGCACAGGACGCGGGTAACCGCTGGATCTTCCCGGAACTGATCGCCCAGGGCCTCGAGCCGTGGAGCGGGGTCCGCTGGATTTTCATCTCGGGTGTGCCAAGCCCCACCCACGCCTGTGATATCGGCGCGGTGATGGAGAGGGGCATCGCCTCGCTCCGCGCACAGCGGGCCTACCTCGAGGGCCTCGGAGGCCAGTTCGACCCAGCAGAGTTCCTGCGCGAGCAGGCGGCTCGGGCCGGATCCCGATTCGGCTGTCAGTACGCCGTCGCTTTTCAGGTGCTGCGCTTGTAAGCGCAAGCGCCCGACCAGTTGGCTCGCCGGCTGAGCTGCTTTCGGCATACTCATGCCCATGGCCGGACTGCATCCTGAGCGCCTGCGCGCAACGTTTAATGAGGTCGCCGAGCTGTACCACCGGGCGCGGCCTGGTTACCCGCCGGAGGTGTTCGATGACATGGCCGAGCTTGCCAGCATCGGGCCAGGT
>DASPXK010000260.1:0-9426 GCA_035637315.1 Chloroflexota bacterium | reverse complement strand
TGACCTGGGACCAGATCGGTGGCCGGCCGACCGGCGTTCATGTCGACCAGCAGGCCATCGCCTTCGATCCGAATGGCCACCGTCACGTCTATCTGGCGAACGACGGGGGCATCTTCGCTTCGCGGGATAACGGCCGGCTGGGCAGCTGGCGGTTCGCCAGCCGCGGGATGGTCGCGACCCACGTGTACGTCATGAGCGTTTCCCAGACGGCCACCCTTTGCTACGGCGGATCGATTCAGGACGATTTCGCCTACGCGTACGTCGGCCCGCGGGAGTGGTCACCGCTAGCTGCTGGCCCGGGCCAAGGCGGCGGCGAGGGCGGCTACGTGGAATATGACCCGTCCAATCACGAGGTCATCTACCACGACCCGTTTGCCTCAAACCTTCTCAAGAGCGCCGACGCCGGCGCCACATGGGCGGACCTCGGGATCGATACTCCCGCCGATTACGCCGAGCCGCTGGCCATCTCATGGCATGACCCGGACCTTCTGCTGGCGATCAGCGTCGCGCCAGACGAAGGGCTCGTTCGCTCGACCGACGGCGGCAGCACCTGGAACAAAGTCCTCGATCAGCATTTTCTAACAACGGTCCAACTCGCCCCGTCCGACGATCACCACGCCTACGCCGCAGACGCCCTGGGGAGTGTCTGGCATTCGAGTGACCGCGGGGCGACCTGGGCGCCGCTGAACACGAACGCGCTACCAGATGAGAAGGTCCAGTGCCTGGCGGTAGACTGGGGGGACCCGCAGCGGATCTACGTCGCCCTGGGCCAGACCACCGGGACACGCGTGGCGGGCGTTCGATGGCTCTGGCGGGGGGACCTCGTCGCGGCCGGCGCCGTAACCTGGTTCGACGCCAGCGGCTCGACGCCGGCCGCATCGCTGCCCGACCTGCCGCTGACCGCTCTGGCCCTTCACCCAACCCTCGACGACGTCATCTACGTCTCCAACATGCTCGGCGTGCTGCGCAGCCTGGACGGCGGCGATTCGTGGGCGTCGTACGACCAGGGGCTTCCGAACGCGTATGTGTCGGACCTGGATGTCAGGCCGCGGGACCGCTCACTCTTTGCGAGCACTATGGGACGGGGGATCTACCGTCGATTCATCTAGCCAGAGCCGGGGCCGAGCACACGCTCGAGGGGCCGGGCGAGCCTCGACCCCCTTGGCTTTAGGGCAGGGCATGCCGCGTCCTACTCCGGCTCGCCGTACTTGCGGTAGACGTGCGGATTGTCGGGCTGGCCGATCGCCAGCCGAATGGCCGGCTTGTCGCCCACGACGTCGATCTTGTGGAAGACGTGCGGCGCGCAGTAGACGAAGTCGCCCGCCTTGACGCGGACCGGCGGCCTGTCGTCCATCCGCCACTCCAGCTCGCCTTCCACGATCACCCACCACTCGGGCTCGGGATGGTGGTGGCCATTGTTGCCCTGCCCAGGCGCCTGGCAGATCAAGGTACCGGTCATTCGCTCCCAGCCCACCAGCACCTGGCTCCATGGAGGCGGCCCCATCTCGGCCTTGATCTTGTCGATGCTGGCGACCGGCAGGTTGAAGGGGACCTTGTTCTTCGGGACGCTCATCGTGGACTCCCTCTGTGCGGATACATCGGCTACGGGGGTGGGGCGTCGCGGATGGCGTCGACCGTTGCCTGCCATCTGGCGACGACCTCTTCAGGCTCCTTGAGCGTAAAGCTTATCCCAGTGGTGAGGTCGGCGTACGAGACGAGATCTTCCTGGATGTCCTCGACCGTTGTCACGAAGAACGCATACGGGACCCTCTGGACCATCAGGTCGGGTCCACGGCGGGCGGCCAGGCGCAGGTAGTAGCTGCCCGCGCCGTGGACCAGCATCAGCGTGGCCTGCCCGGTGCGGGTGAGATTGTTGGTCGACGTGCTGCCGTGCCACAGCGCCAGCCTGACCTCGCGGTCGGTGCTGGCCATCACCTCGCCCACGCTCAGCATCGCCACGTATGGCCAGCCATCCTCGCCGGCAGTCAGGAGCAGGAACGTGAGGCCGATGTTGTTTCGAAGGTCGCGCCCATCGAAGAGTGGCGCCAGCCGGGCTGGAATCGCGTTGCCGATCGACCGAGACATATCGTTGCGATCCGAGCGCATCAGTCGTCGATGCGCGGACTATCCTCCTGGGCGAACTCGTGCTCGCAGTATGGGCAGCGCAGTTTCCATTTGGTGTGCCTGAGGTCACCGGCGTGGCAGTAGAACCGGTCGTTGCACTTGGGGCAAGTCACCCAGAAGATCTTCGCCATTTCTTGTGAGGTGTCATTCTGAGCGAAGCGACCCCCATTGTCATTCTGAGCGAAGCGAAGAATCTCGGTCCTGAGCTAGGATGCCGAGATCCTTCGCTGCGCTCAGGATGACAATACCAGGCTCATGATAGTCCCAGCCGCCCGAGCTGATCCGCCGGGATGAGTCTCGAGAGATCGGTCGCGTCGACGGCGTCGCGAGGCACCTCGACGCGCGCCTCGAACGGGCGCCGGACCGGGCGCGTGGCGTCGACGATCATCTTTGCGCTCATGATGTCGTCAGTCATCGAGGGGTCCAGCGTCGAGCCCTTGACGTTCCTGATGATGTCCACATCCTGGTCAGCCTGAACGCGGCTGGCTACCGCCCAGAGCACCTCCTCCTCGCGGTAGATGTCGACGTCGGAGTCAACGACGAAGACGTGCTTGACGAAGTCGACGGCGCCCAGGGCGATCAGGGCGGCCTGTTTCGACTCGCCATCCACCTTCTTGTCGATGCTGATGTAGCAGTGAAAGCGGCCGACCCCGCTGGTCGGCAGATGGACGGCTTTGACGGTCGGCACGACGCCCTTGACGCGGTTGAAGATGTTGGCTTCCTTCGGAAACGAGCCCAGCACCCACACGTCGCGATGGCCGACGAAGATGTCCTGGTAGATGGCGTTCGCGCGGTGGGTGATCGCCTTGACGTCGATCACCCAGCGCACGCGCTGCGGACCGTACGTGCCGGGGAACTCGCCGAAGGGGCCCTCCACCTCGCGCACGCCCGGCGGGATCTCGCCTTCGATCACGATCTCCGCGTCGGCCGGGACGAGAAAATCCTCACCCCAGGTCTCGCTGGCGGTCAGTCGCAAGGGACGGCCGACGATCGAGCCGATCAACCCGTAGTCGTCGTCGCCGAACGGGCCCACGTTGAGCGCCCCGATGTGGAAGGCCGGGTGGTGGCTGACCACCACGGCGATCGGGGTCGGTTGCCCCCTTTCCTCGTGTTTGCGGGCGATCTGCCAGCTGTGGCGGGGCGACATGTGGAGCCCCAGCTTGCGTGGGCCCTTGTACTGGTTGCGCAGGAACGCGGTGTTGTAGGCGCCACCATCCGGGTCGCGCATGACGGCCGTCATGTCGACGTATGGCCCGCCGTCCATTCGGTGGTGCCGCACGATGGGAAACTGGCGGATGTCGACGTGCTCGCCCCGCAGGACAACCTGTTTACATGGGGCCGAGTCATTGGGAACGAGCAGCGGGTCGAGGCGGCCCTCCTCGCGACGGGCGTACTCCAGGCTCAGCTCCAGCTGGGCCTGGTCCGGGCGTAGGCCGAGCGCGTGGGCGCACCGTTCGCGCGTCGCGTAGACGTTACTGACGAGCGGGAACCGCGAAGCCTTGCCGTTCAGATCGAGCGGCCGGTCGAACACGACGAGTGGGTAGCGGCCCAGGTCCTCCAGCCGCTGCAGGACAGCCGTCACGCCGTAGCGGGTCGGATCGACTGGCTCGGTCACGTGGACGAGGTCGGCCGGCGACTCCCGCTCGAGCCTCTCAAGGTAGTCGCGCAGATCGAGCGCGAGCCCCTGGTCCTGGGTCGCTGCCGTCAGCTGCTGCGTGAGTGCCATCGGCGAAATCCTGCTGGAATGCCTCCCTGGCGATCATAGACCGCCACGCTCAGACGCACAAGCGCCCGCCCAGCCTTCAGTGCACACTTGGGAAGAGCAGTACCGCGACCGTAAGGGACCGCCGCCTGATTCGGAGACGGCACGCTCCCTCACGGTCGCGGTAGTGAACAAGCGTGACATGAGAGCATCACAGGCGACCGCAGGCTCTAGACAGATTGCGAAAGCTGATGAATAATCGTTGCAGAGGACGTATTCGCATCTGGGGGTCAAGGCATGGACGGCTGTCGGCGGTTGGTCCGGCATGGGACACGGGTCTTATGCATCGTACTGGCACTGGCAGCGCTCGTGTTGGCGCCGCTATGGGCGCCCGTCGCGCGCGCGGACGAGCAGTGGGTCCAGACCTACGTGCCGACCGAGCTGTGGTCGAATCCCGGGCCGGACGCGATCAGCTTCGGCAAGGTGCGCGCGTTCAGCTACTTCCGCCTGCACAGCGCGCAGGTCGGCGGCCGTTTCTACGTCTATAACCCGCTCACGCAGAACTTCGCCTACCTCGACGCGCGCGCACTGGGGCCAAGCGGACCGCCGCCAGCCGACTACCTCGCTCGCCCGCGGGTCCTGGAGCGACTCAACGTTCCAGCCCGGGCCGTTGGAACGGCGAGCGTGTGGCGTGAGCCGATTGAAGACGATGAAGTCTGGTCACACGACGTGCCCCACAATGGGACGTTGATGATTCGGGACGCTGTGGAAGGCGAAGACGGCGAGACCTGGTACCGACTCGCGGACGGGGGCTTTGTTCAGCCCGACCACGTCCGGATGCCGCCGCCAGCCGAAGCGCGCGGGGGACGCTGGATCGAGGTCAGCCTGGAGTCGCCGACCATCGTGACCGCCTATGAGACTGGCAAAGTCGTCTACTCGGCGCTGGCGATTCACGGCACAGGTGGCTGGGAGACGCCGATCGGCACGTTCGTAGTCGAGCGACGCGTGGCCAACGAGCGGATGGTTGGGCCCGGCTACGACGTCAGCGGCGTGCTCTTCACGCAGTACTTCACCAGCGCCGGCCACTCGCTCCACTACAACTACTGGTCGAGCAACTGGGGCTACGCTGGCAGCCACGGCTGCCTGGGCCTGACCTACGACGACGCGCTCTGGTTCTGGGAGTGGGCTAGCCTCGGCACGCCCGTCGTCATCCACTGGTAGGGCGCACGGCATGCCGCGCCCTCGGGCGCAGCATACCGTGCCCCTACGGCGGGCGGGGCGTTCCGGGCGCGAAGAGTGGCGCCTCGTTGGGCTTCGTCGTGGGAGCGGCTGGCGCGGGCACGGGTGTGGCGCTGGGCCCCGCCCGCGACCCCGGACGGGCAGCGCGGGTAGCCTCCGGGGCGGCCGTGGGCGTAACCGGTGGCGCGCTCGCCGCGACGCTCTGCTGGCTGGCCGCGCCGTTCGTCGGCGGGGTCGCGGCTGGCTCGGTCGAGCCGAGAGCCGATGTGTCCCGTCGGGTGACGTGCTCGGACGGCGCTGAGGCTGGGGTCGGGAGGACCGGCTGTCCATTGGCCGGAGCCGCCACGGGCCCGGGAGGCCTCTGAACGGGGGCCGTGCTCACTGTCGGCGCCAGGCCAGCAGCGGGGGCGGGCGGACGGGTGGGGGCCACGTACGGCGCGGCCGGCGGCCTGGGCGCGGCAGCGTAGCCGGCCGTGCTCATGCTCGGCAAGGGCGGGCTGGGCCGGGTGGCGAAGATCGGATCGCTTAACAGGTAGTACAGGTTCAGGGCGGCCAGTCCCATCGCATCGTTGACGGCGTCTGCGTCGGTGACCCGGTCCGAGAGGAACACGATCGCAAGCGTCGCGCGCGGTGTGTAGACGATCGCTACGTCGTGAACGGCGGCCTCCCAGTTGCCGGTCTTGTTGGCCACGGTCACCTCGGGCGGGAGAAGGGCGGGGATCCTGTTTCGGACCTGCTGGCGTGCCATGAGCTGGACCATCTCGGCGCTGCTGTCCGCGTCGACCGCCTGGCCGGTCGCGATCGACTCCAGGAGGCGAAGCATGTCCAGGGCCGACGTGGACAGGTCGTCGCCCCTGATGTAGGTCTGGTTCATGCCCAGCTCGAGGGCGTCCTCGTTCACGCGCCATGTGCCGACCCGCCGGATGAGCATGAACGCGCTCGAGTTGTCGCTGAGCGTGATCATTCGCTCGAGCGCGGTGCCGACGGTGATTCGCGTCCCGACAGGCCAGGCCAACGACCCGAGGTCCATCGCGGCGTCCTCGGGCCCAATCGTCAGCTCCTCGCGGAACGTCAGGAGCCCGGATTCGCGCGCCTTGAACACCTCGTACATCACGGGCAGCTTGAAGAGGCTGGCGGCCTGAAACGGAAACGTTTCATTGTGGTAGACGGTCATGCCCGACCCGAGATCTTTGACGGCGATCCCGAAGATGCCGCCCAGGCCACGGAACGGCGCGAAGACCGCCTCGCGCAAGCGGAGCTGGGCCACAACTCGCGGGTCCTGAGGTGGAGCGGCCGCGGCTTGCGGGGGCGCCTCGGCTTCTGCCAGTGGGATCGCCTCCGCTACCTGGACGGACAGTTCGACGGCCGCCGCTGGCGCGACCGGCGCGGCCGGCGCCGGAGCGGGCCGAGTCCCGAATGCCAGGTCTGCCAGCATGCCGAGACCTACGCCGGCCACCAGGATCGGGCCGAGGTAGCGGCGTAGGGGCTTACGTTGGGGAACCAGGCGGCGGGCCTGCGCGAGCGGCCGCCTCCCCGGTGGAGCCGCGTAGATCGCTCTCCCCTCCCGACTCCATTGGCGTGGGGCCAGCGCCCCAGGCAAGCGCATCGGTCCGAGAGCGGGCCTGGCGCTTGATCACCGCGGAGTATAGGCCAAACCGAGGTCCGAAGTCCGAGGTAGGGGTCCGCCCTCACCCCCCGGCCCCCTCTCCCTCCGAGGGGCGAGTGGGTCAGGGGTGAGGGCCCTACGCCGAAGGACCATGCTCGGAGCAGGCCTGGGCAAGAAGCTGGGCTCGCAGCCGTTTGCCCCACTCGAAGCGCTCCTCGCTGGGCGTCGATTCAGCGAGCGCGTACCAGAACCGACGCCGACAGCGATGACACTGGATCCAGCGCACGTCGTGGGTTGGCGCGATCTCGAAGACGATACGCCTGGACTGTTCCGACTCCGGGAACAGCTCGACCGTCTTGTTGTGGGGCCACTTCATGTTGGGCGTAGGGTGTAGGGTGTTGGGGACTGGGAGTAGGAGCTAGGTCCTGGCGAGATTGTCGGCCGCATCGGTTGGACTCGTCAACGTCAGTTTGCCTGGGTCGGTGACTGGCCCGCGCCGGCGTGCTACGCTTCTGCCAGACGCGCGCGCTGCTACCCGCCCGCGCAGAGCTGGAAGCCCCTCCAAATCGACCCGACAGAGTTCGTTGAAGGTATCCTCCGCGAGCACGAGGCTGGCCGCGCGGCCGCCAGCCGACCCTGGCGCTGGGACGACGATCCGACCCAATCCGGCCTGGTGGCGCTGGCCGCGATGGCCAGGCGCTGGCACCTCACACCGCGGCAGTTCGAGGCCAAGCTCGAGCGCCTATGCCGCACGCTGACTGGCGCCGCCGGGCCGGCCGCCGAACGCATGCTGTCGCTGTGGCGCGAGCGGCGAGGAGCTCAGCTCCTGTCCGACACCCCGACCATTCTCGTGGTCGAGGACGACGAGACGATCCAGGCGTTGATCTACCATGTTCTGCGGGACGACTTCCGAGTGGTTGTGGCCGGGACGGCCCGCGAGGGGCTCGAGCTGGCACACACCGAGGGCCCAGCAGCGATCACCTTGGACCTCATGCTCCCCGACGCGCACGGCGTTCGCCTGCTCGACGCCCTCAAGAGTGATCCGACCACGGCAGACATTCCGGTCGTCGTCACTTCCGCTTATACCGGCGGCCTTCGCCGCAAGGACCGTGAGCTGGCGGCCGCGGTGCTGCTCAAGCCGTTCGACCCGCTCGAGCTGGCCCAGGCGCTGGACGAAGTGGTCAGCCGCCGCAGGCGATAGGAGTCCCATCTCCCATCTCCCATCTCCCCCGCCCTGGCCTGGAAGACGCGAGGCCGCTCCAGGGTAAGGACAGGGGAGGCGGAGATGTCGCAGCGGGCCGAACCGGACGGGAGTTCTGGGCGTGATCAGGCGCGCTACGCTGGCATGCGGCGCGTGCTAGGCGACTTCGGCACTTTCGCGCGCGTCGTGATCCAGATGCCGCTGCGCGAGTATCAGCTCGAGGTTGCGCGCGCTGTTCTCGACTCGATCCACCAGCGGCGCGGGCTGACCTTCACGGTCCTCATGCCGCGCCAGGCTGGCAAGAATCAGCTCTCGGCGCATCTGGAAGCGTTCTTGCTGACCCGCTCCCAGCGCATCGGCGGCAGCCTCGTGAAATGCGCGCCGACCTTCAGGCCGCAGCTCCTCACCTCGATCATCCGACTCCAGCGGGCGCTCGACAATCGGCTGACGGCCGGCCGTTGGCGGCGCCGCAGCGGCTACTCGCTAGAGCTGGGCGCCGCCACTATCGCGTTCTTCTCGGCTGAGCCGCGAGCGAACGTGGTGGGTGCCACGGCGAGCGTACTGCTGGAGTGCGACGAGGCCCAAGCTGTGGCCGCCGACAAATGGGAGCGTGATTTCCGACCGATGGGCGCAACGGCCAACGTCACCAGCGTGCTGTACGGCACACCCTGGACCGACGACACGCTTCTGGCCCGCCAGATCGCGATGAACCGCGAGGCAGAGGCTCGCGACGGCGTACGGCGGCACTTTCGGGTGGATTGGACCGATGTCGCGCGCGCCGTTCCAGCCTACGGCATCTACGTGGAGGCGGAGATCACTCGTCTCGGGGAGCACCACCCGATCGTCCGCACCCAGTACCTGCTCCGGACCGTGGCTGGCGGCGGACGTTTGCTGGACGCCAGCCAGCTCGCCTTGTTGCGAGGTGACCATCCGCCGCAGGCGGGGCCGGACCCGTCGCGCTGGGGAGCTGGGAGCTGCGTGGCTGGCATCGACGTGGCCGGCGAGGACGAGGAGGACCCGGACGGGCTGGCCATTCGGACCAATCCGCGTCGCGACTCGACCGTAGTCACGATCGCCTTCGCCGAGCAGGCGCGGGTGTCTGAGTTGGTGGTCGAGCCGCGCTTCCACGTGGTCCGCCAGTACGTCTGGCGTGGGACCCGACACCG
The DNA here is from genome assembly GCA_035637315.1 of Chloroflexota bacterium. GTDB lineage: Bacteria > Chloroflexota > UBA6077 > UBA6077 > JACCZL01 > DASPXK01. Next base: position 388 of record DASPXK010000260.1, on the reverse strand, counting down.
CGAGCTGTACCCCCGCATCCTGGCGCTGCTGAAGGACCACTGGCGCTGCGGCGCGGTGGTGGTGGATGCGACGGGTGTCGGCGGTGGGCTAGCCGCGTTCCTGGGGGCGGCGCTTGGCCCGAGGGTGGTGACCCCGTACGTGTACACGGCCGCGAGCAAGAGCAAGCTGGCCTACGACTTCCTGGCGGCGGTCAACGGCGGCCGCCTCAAGCTGCACGCCGAGAGCGCCGATTCGGAGGCCAACGACGCGCGGCGAGAGCTGCTCGCCCAGTGCGCGGCGGCCGAGTATGCGATGCGGGCTCACCAGGTGATGAGCTTTTTCGTGCCCGAGCACCGCGGCCACGACGACCTGCTCAACGCGGCCGCCCTGGTCACCCAGGCCGCCCCA
>DASPXK010000259.1:0-12927 GCA_035637315.1 Chloroflexota bacterium | reverse complement strand
CTCCACATCCGCTCCGTTGCGACGGAAGGGACCATTAACCACTTGCCGTGACAACACGCCGAAATCCAGACGACCTGAAGATGACGAAAGGAACCTCTCCACATACCCTGCGCTGTAACGCACGTATCTGAACGAGATCAGCTTCAGCGAGTAGCGAGTAGCCTGTTCGCGCCTGGGCTGCGCGGATGCTTGACACGTCTGAAGGGTCCTCCCTATAAGTACCGGCCGGTCCGCTCTTTCGAGGCGGCCCCACGCCGGCCGGTGCGACCATCCCGCTGGGGCCGATCGGTTCGGAGCGCGATGGGCACCTTCGGCCAGACCCTCCGCCAGGCGCGGGAGGACCTGGGCGCCTCCCTTGCCGACGCCGAGCGCGAGACTCGCATCCATCGCCGCTACCTGGAAGCGCTCGAGAACGAGGACGAGATCGCCCTCCCAGCCTCCGTCTACACGCGCGGCTTCATCCGCACCTACTCGCAGTACCTGGGGCTGAACCCAGAGGCGATGATCGACTTGTTCGGTCCGCGCCGGGCAGTGGACGAGCGCCCGGAGCTGCGCCCGATCCCGGCTCAACTCAGCGCCCCCCGCTCGATCTCCCTGCGACCCGTCGTCCTTTTGGGCATCCTGGTCATGGCCGGCCTGCTGCTCGCCTATCTCTGGTCCCAGTATAATTCGTTCGTCGAGAGTCTCAGTCAGAGCGAGCAACCGCAAACCGTGCGATCTGTCGCCTCGCCGGGCGCGTCTCCGAAACCAGGCTCGGCGAGCATCTCCGTCGGGGCGCCTGGGAGTCCGAGTCCAGCCGCCGCGGTGGCTGCCTCGCCCACCGTCCAGCCCACACCGGTCCGTGGCTTGGTGGTTGAGGCGCGCATTGTCGATCGGACCTGGCTGGAGGTCTGGGTGGATGGGCAATCGGTGATGGCCGAGACGGTCCAGCCTGGCAACATCAAGACCTTCACGGCGGACCAACAGGTGAGGATGAGAGTTGGAAACGCGGCCGGCGTGCAAGTAGTGGTGAATGGCGTATCTCAGGGTCCGCTCGGGGCTCAGGGGCAGGCGGTCGATGCGACCTGGGGGCGACAGTAAGGTGGCTGAGGGACGGCGATTTGCGCTCGTCTCCCTCGGTTGCGCCAAGAACCAGGTCGATTCGGAAGGCATCCAGCAGCTCCTGATCGGCGACGGATATGAGAGAGTCGGCTCGGCCGCCGAGGCCGATCTGATCGTCGTCAACACGTGTGGCTTCATCGACGCGGCCAAGCAAGAGTCGATCGACACGCTTCTCCAGCTTGGCCAGGCAAAGCGCCCCGGCCAGCGCCTGCTCGCAACCGGCTGCCTGACCGAGCGCTACGCCGACGAGCTGGCGGTCGAGATCGGCGAGATCGACGCACTCGTGGGCGCTCGCAACTGGGCCTCCATACCGGCCCTTGCCGAGCGCCTGTCGGCGATGCCAGCCGGGACCATCCGACAGCCGGGCTCGTCACTCGAGCTCATGGAGATCGCTCCGCCGGGCGCGCTCGACCTCGCGATGCCGCGACGCCTCGCGAGTGGCCCAAGCGCTTACCTCAAGATCTCCGACGGGTGCAACCAGAAGTGCGCCTTCTGCGCGATCCCGAGCATGAAGGGGCTCCTTCGCAGCAAGCCGGTGGAATTGGTCTTGCGCGAAACCGGCGAGCTGCTAGAGCAGGGTGTGCGTGAGATCGTCCTCATCGCTCAGGACAGCACGAACTATGGGCGCGACTGGGGCCAACGGGAGGGCCTGGCAAGGCTGTTGATCGCCGTCACAGACGCATATCCGGAGTTGCCGTGGATCCGAGTGATGTACGCCTACCCCAGTCACGTCACCGAGCGGTTCCTCCGTGTGATGGGCGATCGGCCCCAGATCTGCCACTACCTGGACCTACCGCTCCAGCACACTCACCCGGACACGCTGCGGCGTATGCGGCGGCCGCATCGCCCCGTTGACGAGCTGTTGGCCTGGATCCGCGGGATCGTGCCCGACATCACGATCCGAACGACGTTCATCACCGGCTTTCCCGGCGAGACCCAGGCCGAGCACGAACACCTCGAGCGCTCGATCGAGAGGCTTGGGTTTGGCCGCGTCGGCGTCTTTCTGTACTCCGACGAAGAGGGTACTCCCGCCTTCCGCCACCCGAACCGGATCCCTCGGAGTGTGAAGCAGCGCCGCCGGCACGAGCTGATGGAGGCGGCTCGTGCCGCTTCACTGCGCTCCAATCTTACTCTGGTTGGCGCGATGCTCGACGTACTGATCGAGGGCGAAGGCGAGCTGGCTGGCCGCCCCGTGCGGATCGGTCGCAGCCGACGCGATGCGCCCGAGGTGGATGGCTTGGTCTTCGTCGAGGGCCACGCGTCGATCGGCGAGATCGTGCCTGTCCGTGTCACCCGGGCGTTGGAGTATGACCTGGTGGCAGGGCCCCTCTCCCCTCGGAGGGAGCGTTGGGGTTAAGGGGAGAGACAATTGCGAACATTTGTGCTATACTGGGCCAACGGGCGGCGGAGCCGGAAGGAGGCGGACGGTGATGGAGAAGGACAAGGAGCGGGCGATTGACCTCGCGGTCTCGCAGATCGAACGCCAGTTTGGAAAGGGCTCGATCATGAAGCTCGGCGAGGCCCACGCTCGGATGGCCGTCGAGGTGATCCCGACCGGGTCGATCGCGCTGGACATCGCGCTGGGCGTCGGGGGTATCCCGCGTGGTCGTGTGACCGAGATCTTCGGGCCAGAGGCGTCAGGCAAGACGACTCTCGTCCAGCATGTGATGGCCGAGGCCCAGCGATCGGGCGGCCTGGCGGCACTGATCGACGCCGAGCACGCGCTCGATCCGACGTACGCTCGGAACTGTGGCGTGCAGATCGACGACCTGTTCATCTCGCAGCCGGACACCGGCGAGCAGGCCCTGGAGATTGCCGAGACGCTCGTCCGTAGTGGCGCGCTGGACGTCGTCGCGATCGACTCGGTCGCGGCGCTGGTGCCGCGGGCTGAGCTCGAGGGCGACATGGGAGACACCCACGTCGGCCTGCAGGCCCGCCTGATGTCGCAGGCCCTTCGCAAGCTGACCGGGGCGATCAGCCGCTCGAAGACGGCGGTGATCTTCACCAACCAGCTTCGCGAGAAGGTGGGTGTGATGTTTGGCAATCCGGAGGTCACGCCCGGTGGCAGGGCGCTTAAGTTCTATTCCTCAGTGCGCCTCGACGTTCGGAGGATTGAGTCGATCAAGCAGGGCACCGAGGTCACCGGCAGCCGCGCCCGAGTGCGGGTGGTCAAGAACAAGGTCGCTCCCCCCTTTCGCACGGCCGAGTTCGACATCATGTACAACGAGGGCATCTCCAAGGAGGGCGGCCTGCTCGATCTCGGCGTAGATCTGGCGATAGTCCGCAAGTCCGGTGCTTTCTTCACCTTTGGCGAGGCTCGGCTTGGCCAGGGCCGGGAGAACGCGCGCGAGTTCCTGCGCCGCAATTCGGAGCTGCGCGACGACATCGAGCGACAGATTCGCCAGCAGACGCTAGGCGCGCCGGTGGTCGCGCCCGTCAACGTGGAGGAAGACGGCAGAGTCGCCACCGACGAGCTCGACGAGCTATCGGGCGAGCTATCAGCTGTCAGCACTCAGCCGTCAGGAGCTGATAGCTGATGGCTGATAGCTGACAGCTGATAGCTGATAGCTGATGGGCTGATGGCTGACAGCTCCGGCGTCATCACCAGCGTCGAGGCGCAGCGGCGGCGGTCTGGTCGCCGCTGCAACGTCTTCGTCGACGGTCGATACGCCTTCAGCGTCGACGCCAGGCTGGCTCAGACGCTGCATGTGGGCCGACCGCTCTCGGGCGTGGGCGCGGCGATGCTGCTCTCGGATGACCAGCGGGCGCGGTGCCGCGAGGCTGCGATTCGGTTTCTCGCCGTGCGGCCGCGCAGCGAGAGGGAGATTCGCCGCCGGTTGGACCAGCACGGTTACCCATCCGTGCTGGTCGAGGCTGTCGTCGAGTCGTTGCGGGGACTCGACCTGATTGACGACACCGCCTTCGCTCGGTACTGGGTCGAGCAGCGCCAGACGCATCGGCCGCGCGGCGCCCGCCTGCTCAAGCTCGAGCTTCGGCGCAAGGGGCTGGATGCAGAGGTGGCCGCCGAAGCGGTGGCGAATATGGGCGACGAGGGCCAGAGCGCCTACCAGGCCGCCGCGGGCCGAGCCCGAATCCTTGGCGGCGTGGACGAACGGACGTTCCGCCAGCGACTCGGCGGCTTCCTCCAACGCCGCGGCTTCGACTACGAGTCCGCCAGCTGGGCGGTCAACCGCCTGTGGGACGAGCGCAGCGGTGGTTCGTAGTGCGCACTTCGGTGCGCTTTCAGGCGCTAAAGCGCCCACTACGAACTGGAACGCTCCCCACTACCCACTCGCCTAGTATGTCTCCAGGTAGCGTTCCAGCTCCCAGGGGGAGACTCGCTTGCGGTACTCCTCCCATTCGCTCATCTTGGCCTCGACGAACCATTCATAGACGTGCTCGCCGAGCGCGTCGCGGATCACGTCGTCCTGGCCCAGCTCGTCAAGCGCCTCTTTGAGCGTGCCTGGCAGCATGCCGACCGCGTACTTGGCCATCATCTGGTCGTCGAAGTGGTACAGGTTCTCTTCGACCGGGCGGGGCGGGAGCAGCTTGTTACGTATCCCATCCAGGCCCGCGGCGAGCATGACGGCGAACGCCAGGTATGGGTTGCAGCTCGGGTCGGGGCAGCGCAGCTCGATTCGGGTCGCCTCGGGCCGACCACGGCTGGTCTGCGGGACCCGGATCAACGCCGAGCGGTTGATCCTGGCCCAGCTGATGTAGACCGGTGCCTCGTAGCCTGGCACGAGGCGCTTGTACGAATTGACCAATGGCGCCAGCACGGCGGCCATTCCTCGGGCATGGTGGAGCTGGCCGGCGATGAAGTGTTTCGCCAGGTCGGAGAGGTTGTACTCGTCGTTTGGGCCGAAGAAGAGGTTCTCGCCGCTCGCTGCGTCGGCCAGGCTCTGATGGCAATGCATGCCCGAGCCATTGATGCCGTAGAACGGCTTGGGCATAAAGGTGGCGTACAGTCCGTGGCGCTGGGCAACCGCCTTGAGCGTCACCCGGAACGTTACGGCGTTGTCCGCGGTCTGAAGAGCGGGGCCGTACTTGAAGTCGATCTCGTGCTGGCCGACCGCGACCTCGTGATGGCTGGCCTCCACCACGATCCCCTGTTGCTCGAGGGCGTTGACCATCTCCTTGCGGACATCGGCCGCCAGGTCGGTGGTCACGTCGAAATAGCCAGCCTGATCGTGCGCCAAAGGCTCAATACCAGAGGGTCCATCGGTCCGCAGCAGGAAGAACTCTAGCTCGGGCCCGGTCTGGTACCGAAAACCCATCCTCTCGGCCTCGGCCAGCTGCCGTTTAAGCACCTGTCGGGGGTCACCGTCGAAGGGCGAGCCGTCCGGGGTGTAGACGTCGCAGAACACCTTGGCGGTGGCGTTCTCGCCGCGGTCCCAGGGGATCACGCCGAACGTGTCGAGGTCAGGCGCCAAGTACATGTCACTCTCGTGAATGCGGGCAAAACCCTCGACCGACGAGCCGTCAAACCAGAGCCCGTGATCGATCGCGTCGTCCAGCTTGTGGAGCGGGATCGAGACGGTCTTAACGACTCCCAGCACATCGGTGAACTGGAGATTGACGAAGCGGATGCCGGCCTCTTGCGCTGCTTCCATCACGCGCTTCTTGTGGTCAGCCGAGACAGTTTGAGCTTGCACGGTCATGGACTCGCCTCCCCATGGTGAACAACGCCACCTTTCGTTTTCTCTGCGTTCCGCTGTGTCCTCTGTGGTGAACCACGTCATCTGGTCAGCGCTGTCCGTCGAGCGAGCGGCGCCCGATGACACGCCCTATCTTCAACGCCACCTGAAGTGCGAGTCGGGTCTCGGGGTCATCGAAGTCCACGCCCAGGACCTGGCGTGCCCGGTCGAGGCGGTACAGCAGGGTATTTCGATGCAGGTGCAGGCGCTGGGCAGTCCGCACGTGGTTGCCGTGGCACTCGAAGAAAGCCTCCAGGGTGTTGACCAGCTCGGCCCCCTGCCGCTCGTCGTGTGCCTGGAGCCGTCCCAGCAAGTCGTCGTAGAAGGAAGCAAGCTCTGGATTGTCGCGTAGCTGAAAGAGCAGCCGCTGAACGCCCAGATCGTCAAAGTGGACGGTGCGGCCCGGCCCGAGCAGTGTCCGCGCGATTGCCAGGGCCTGGTCTGCCTCGCGATACGCCCTCGCCAGCCCGCCGACACCAGGGTGAGATCGTCCAACTCCGATCGTTACGAGCGAGCGAGCTAGCAGGCCGTCGACCTGCCGACGTAGCTGCTCGGCGAGCTCGATCGTGTCGGACCGCTCGGGAAAACTGGGGCGGGGCAGCGCCACCGCGAGTGTTCCCTGCTGTTCACGAAGCAGCGCGTCTGGCGCCAGCCGAAGCAGCTCGGTCCGCACGATGTCAGCCGCCTGCATTCGGCGCGACTCGAGCACTGGTCGCGGGCCGGCCGCTTCGTCCACGGCCACCGCAAGGATCACGTGAGGGCGAGAGAGATCGTGCCCCATCCAGCGCGCTCGGGCCAGCATCGCGTCCTCCGACGGATAGCTGCCGGACAGCAGGTCCTGGAGGAAGTCACCCTGGAGGCGCAGCTGGGCCTCGGTCACCGCGCGCTGTTTCGCCAGCTCGATTCCGAGCACCCTCGCGGCGCGCTCGGCGATCTGGCGATCGAGGTCGGAGTGCTCGGCGCTGCCAGCCAGCGCCAGGTAGCCGGCCGGCGTGCCGCGCAGCCGAAGCGGGACGACCAGCGCCTGCGGCCCGCGCGGCCTCGTGTTCAGGTAGAAGGGCGCCGCCGAGCGCGCGGCCGCCGTCTCGGGGTCACGCCTCACCAGCGCCGCTCCCAACGCCTGCCCGATCTCATGCGTGGGGGCGTCGTCAGGCTCGGTCACCTGGACCCGGAAATACTCGTCGACGACGATCACGGCGCAGCCGGTCACTTCAGCTACTTCGCTCGCCAGAGCGCTGACTCCGGCGTCCTCTACCAGCGTGGCGAGCATGCGCTCGTAGATCTGCTCCACCCTTCGCCGAAGCTGGGCCTCGCGGTCTACGATCAGGCTGATGATCGAGCGCTCAGCCTCGACCAGGGCGGCGTTGGGTGCCAGACGCAGGACTGGGACGCCGAGCTCTTCGGCCACAGACAGACCGTCTGGCGGCGGGTCGCCCGAGACCAGGAATCCCACCACGCCCGCCTCGCACAGGTCTTGAACGAGCGTTCCAAACGCGCGCCCAGGCGCGGCCGAGGCCGGCAGCAGCACCATCTCACCCGCTTCGCCTGGCCCCAGCGCGGCGTGCCGCGGCCCAAGCAATCGGGCCCAGAAGATCCGCCGCCCGAGATGCGCCTGGCCGGCCAGGACCGACGAGCCGCTCGGAAGTGCCAGCCGCAGGATCTCGGACACGGTGACCGAGTATCCTGGCGCCCGCTGCGCGAAGCTCGCCGGAGCGACCTGGTGCATAGTGCACAATTGTGCAGAATGTACAGCATCGGCCGCAATGCCCGGATGAGCCCTGCTCCTGGCGCGCCTCGATCTCGACGGTACGAAGAAGGATGGTTCTCGTGCTGGGTAGCTGTGTGAGCGGGGCCGTCATCTGGCCGTACGAACCTACCGGTAGGCTCAGCCGACCGCGCGTTTCGGCGACGACGGACGTTGCGGAGGAGGTCACGCGGGGTCTATAGTCAAGGCGAAGAAACGGCGAACACGGCGTGCGTTCGCCCGGCACCTTTAAGGCGGTCCTGTGAGACCGGCAAGGAGGCCGCTAGGATGCCTGATCTGGCTAGCTTCCTGCGTCTGAGGAGCCGCCTCCGGCGTCAGGAGGTTTTTTTGTGCCCGACGAAGACGGCTTGAGCGCCGCAGAGCCCGACGCCCCCTCCTCCGTCCGGGCGGGCGTGGTGCTGATGACTGCCGAGGACGTGCGGCGGGCGCTGACCAGGATGGCGCACGAGATCATCGAGCGAAACTCGGGGACCGATCGGGTCGCGTTGGTCGGCATCCAGACCCGGGGGGTGCCTCTCGCGCATCGAGTCGCTCAGCGGATCCGGGACTTCGAGGGCGTCTCGCCGCCGGTCGGAGAGCTCGACATAACGCTGTACCGCGACGACCTCGCGCGACGCGTGACGCCGCCGATCGGACGGACCGCGTTGCCGATGGATGTCCAGGGCCTCAAGGTCGTGCTCGTCGACGACGTGCTGTACACGGGCCGCACCGCGCGAGCGGCGATGGACGCGCTGGTCGATTTCGGCCGCCCACGGGCGATTCAGCTCCTGGTCCTGGTGGACCGCGGGCATCGCGAGCTGCCGATCAGGGCCGACTACGTCGGGAAGAACGTGCCTACCTCACGCTTTGAGATGGTCGAGGTGCACCTGATGGAGGTGGACGGACGTGATGGCGTCATCGTGCGCAAGCCAGCCAGCTGATCTCGGCCAGACGGATTTCGCCCCTCTCCGCCTCGGGGAGGAGTCGGGCGAGGGGTGTCCCTGATGGCCGCCGTCGAGCTTCGCCCCCGAGAGTCTGACGTCGCGCGTGCGACGGAGGCGGTCGTCCCCGCCTGGCCGGGTCGCAGACACGTCCTGGAGCTGGACGATTTCTCGCCCGCCGAGATCGTCCAGGTGCTGGACACCGCTGTCGCCATGAAGGAGGTCCTGTCGCGCCCGATCAAGAAGGTCCCAGCCCTCCGCGGCAAGACCATCGTGACGATGTTCTACGAGCCCAGCACGCGCACGCGGGTCTCGGTCGAGGTCGCGGCCAAGGTGCTGGGCGCCGACGCGGTGAACGTGACCGCCTCCGGCAGCAGCGTCACCAAGGGCGAGTCGCTGCTCGACACGCTCCGCACGCTCCAGGCGATCGGAGCGGACATCGTAGTCATGCGCCACCCCCAGAGCGGCGCGCCCTGGGTGGTCGCCTCGCGGCTCGATTCGGCCGTCATCAACGGCGGCGATGGCTGGCACGCCCATCCGACCCAGGGGCTGTTGGATGTGTTCACCATTCGCGAACGGCTAGGTCGGGTCGCCGGCGTACGAGTGACAATCGTCGGCGACGTCCTGCACAGCCGCGTCGCCCGCTCGGCGCTGTGGGGCCTCACCAAGCTCGGCGCCCAGGTGACCCTGTGCGCGCCGCCGACGCTGATGCCGCGGGATTGGCTGCTCGATCCATGCGGTCTGCCCTGGCCGGTCCGGATCGCCGAACGGATCGACGATGCTCTCGGGGATGCCGACATTGTGATGGCGCTCCGGCTTCAGCATGAGCGGCAACATGGCGGCCTGATCCCGAGCATTCGTGAATACTCACGGCTCTATGGTCTGACCTCTGACCGTCTGAAGCTGGCCAGACCCGGCGCGCTCGTGATGCACCCGGGGCCGATGAACGAAGGCGTCGAGATCGCGCCCGATGTCGCCCACGGCATCCAGTCGGTCATCAAGGAGCAGGTGACCAACGGGGTCGCCGTCCGCATGGCGCTGCTGTACCTGCTGTCGGGTGGCGGCGCGGCGCCATTCGAGGATGAAGACTGAGGACTCGATGAACAGGTTGCGGTTGATCGGTGGGCGAGTGATCGATCCGCACCAGGGGATCGACGAGATTGCCGACGTCGTCATCGACGATGGGCTGATCGCGAGTGTCGGGACGCGGGCCGATCGAGGAAGACAGCGCGAGTCCAGCAATGGCGAGCGGACAATCGACGTGCGGGGGCTCGTGGTGGCGCCCGGCTTCGTCGACCTTCACTGCCACTTGCGCGAGCCGGGTTTCGAGGACAAAGAGACGATCGCGAGCGGCACGCGGGCGGCCGCGGCCGGCGGCTTCACGACCGTGTGTTGCATGCCCAACACCAATCCGACCCTGGATACCGCCTCCGATGTCGGGTGGGTCATCTCGGCGGCTGGCCGGACCGGGTTGGTCCGGGTGCACCCCATCGGCACGATCACCAAAGGCCAGAAGGGAGCCGAGCTATCCGAGATGGCAGACATGGCTGCCGCGGGCGCGGTCGCCTTCTCGGACGATGGCCGTTCGGTCGATAGCAACCTGCTCATGCGCCATGCGCTGGCGTACAGCCGCATCGCCGGACGCCCGATCGTCGATCACTGCGAGGACGCCGTGCTGGCGGATTGCGGGGTCGTCCACGAGGGCAGGGTGGCCAGCCTGCTCGGCCTGCGCGGCGTACCGTCCGAGGCCGAAGAGATCGCCGTCGCTCGTGACCTCGTGCTGGCGCGCGCGACCCAGGGGCGACTTCACCTGGCGCACCTCAGCACGGCGGCGTCGGTCGACCTGGTCCGCGAGGCGAAGGCACGCGGCGTGCGGGTGACCGCCGAGGTGACGCCCCACCACCTTCTCCTGACCGACGACTGGGTGGCCGGCAACGGCTCCGGGCGCCCACCGTACGACACAAATTGCCGGGTCAGTCCGCCGCTGCGCGGCAACGAAGACCGCGCTGCGCTGCTGGCGGGGCTGCTCGATGGGGCGATCGACGCGATCGCAACAGATCATGCGCCGCACACCGTGGTCGACAAGGACTGTGAGTTCGATCAGGCGGCGCCCGGCATCTCGGGTCTGGAGACCGCCTTCGGGCTGCTCATGCGTCTCGTCCACGGTAGCCAGCTCGATCTGCCAAGATTGGTCCGCCTGTTGACGATCGGTCCCGCCCGGGCGTTCGCTCTGAACGCTGGCTCGCTGGAGATCGGCGCGCCAGCCGACGTGGTCGTGCTTGATCCGTCGGCCGAATGGACGGTCGACGTTGAGCGCTTCTACTCGAAGGGGAAGAACTCACCACTGGCGGGCGAGCGCCTGCGCGGCATGGTCCGCCTCACGCTGGTTGGTGGCCAGGTGGTGCACGAGACGCCGCGATGAGTGAGCGAGAAGCCGCCCTCGCGCTGGAGGACGGCAGCATCTTCGTCGGACAGCCGTTCGGCGCCGACGTCGACGCCGAGGGCGAGGTAGTCTTCAACACGGCGATGACTGGCTACCAGGAGATCAGCACCGATCCGTCGTATCGTGGCCAGCTTGTCGTGCTGACACATCCCCAGGTTGGCAACTACGGCGTCTCACCCGCTGCTCAGGAGGCCCGGCGGCCTTGGCTGGCGGCTCTGCTCGTTCGCGAGCTAGCCGACCAACCCCAGCATTGGGAAAGCCAGGGCAGTCTCCACGATTACCTGCGGCGCTGGGGCGTCCCGGGCGTACAGGGGATCGACACGCGCGCCCTGACGCGTCGACTCCGCGCGCGCGGCGCGCTGCGGGCGGTCCTGCGCCAGAGCGCAGACGGCGGCTTCTCGCCAGCGGAGCTAGCGCGCCTGTCGGAGGAGGCCCGACGCGTCACGCCGCTGTCCGAGAAGGACCTGGTCGCGGAGGTCTCCTCACAGAGTCCGGCGCCGGCGGCCGAGGCCTCTGAAGCGCCAAGGGTGGTGCTGGTGGACTATGGCTACAAGGCGAACATCGCCCGCTCGCTTCAGCGGCGCGGTGCGATGGTCGAGCTGCTGCCATGGGAGGCGGGCGCCGACCGAATCCTGGCGAGCCGGCCAGATGCGGTCGTGCTGTCAAACGGCCCAGGCGACCCGGCCCAGCTCGCCGACGCGGTCCGGGCCACCCAGCAGTTGATCCCAACCGGCGTCCCGATGATGGGAATCTGCCTCGGCCACCAGATCATTGGCCAGGCCGCCGGGGCCTCGACCAGTCGCCTGCCGTTCGGCCACCACGGGGCGAACCACCCCGTCAGAGAGCTCGCCACGGGGCGGGTCGCGGTGACGAGCCAGAACCATGAGTTCCAGGTGGAGCCGGGACCGGCCCTGGAAGCCAGTGGCTTCGAAGTCAGCCACGTCAGCCTCAACGATGGCTCGGTCGAAGGTCTCCGGCACCGCGAGCTGCCAGTCTTCTCGGTGCAGTTTCATCCAGAAGGATGCCCGGGTCCCCAGGACAGCCAGCCTCAGTTCGATCGCCTGTTCGAGTTGATCGCCCGACGGCGCGGGTCGGCCGGATGAGCCCGAGCAAGGTGCTGGTGATCGGATCCGGTCCGATCGTGATCGGCCAGGCAGCCGAGTTCGACTACGCCGGCACCCAGGCCTGTCGGGCGCTGCGCGAGGAGGGCGTCGCAACGGTTCTGGTCAATTCAAATCCGGCCACGATCATGACGGACGAGGGCGTCGCCGACGTCATCTACGTCGAGCCGCTGACCGTCGAGACGCTCGAGGACGTCCTGCGCCGCGAGCGTCCAGACGGCGTACTGGCGACGCTTGGCGGGCAGACCGGCCTCAACCTGGCCGTCGAGGCTTCTGCGGCAGGGATATTCGAGCGCTACGGCGCGGAGCTGATCGGAACCGGGCTCGAGTCGATCAATATGGCGGAGGACCGCGAGCTGTTCAAGCAGATGCTGATCCGGATCGGCGAGCCGGTTCCTGAGAGCATCACCGCAACAAGCGTCGACGAGGCCCTCGCCTTCGGTACCCGCAACGGCTTCCCGGTCATTGTGCGGCCGGCCTTCACGCTGGGCGGCACGGGTGGTGGGGAGGCCGACAACCCCGCCCACCTGCGCCAGATAGCCAGCCTGGGCCTGGCTGCCAGTCCAGCGGGCCAAGTCCTGGTCGAGCGATCGCTGGTCGGCTGGAAGGAGCTGGAGTACGAAGTGCTCCGTGACGCCGCAGACACGTGCATCGTGGTCTGCAACATGGAGAACTTCGACCCGATGGGCGTCCACACCGGTGACTCGATCGTGGTCGCGCCCAGCCAGACCCTGTCCGACTTCGAGTACCAGATGCTCCGCTCGGCCGCGATCAAGATCATCCGCGCGCTGGACATCCGCGGTGGATGCAACATCCAGTTCGCGCTCGACCCCCAATCGCGAGAGTACTTCGTCATCGAGGTCAACCCGCGCGTCAGTCG
>DASPXK010000258.1:0-3564 GCA_035637315.1 Chloroflexota bacterium | reverse complement strand
CACCAGATGCCGCCTGCAGCCAGGAGACGCGGTTCACTGCCGTGTGCAGCAGACTGTCGCCGACATAGGCCAGCAGGCCGAAGTACGCCCACACTCCGAGGTAGCCGGCTCCGAGCAGCAGCAGCAGACGGTCGCCGTCGGGGCGGTTGCGAACGAATGTGCGGAAGAGGTTGATGAGCGGAAGGCTGCTTGGGAGCATCATCGCGATCGTCATCATGGTCCACCCAACATCGAAAGCGGCTAGCCGGAGGATTGGGGAGAGGGTGGTATTGCCGATCTCCCGGTGGCTCAAAAGGCCGGCAAACGGCGAGGCCCCCCAGGCCGCAATCACGGCCCAGGCTGAAAGCACCAGGGCCGCAAGCGAGAGGTAATACCAGCGCTGGTCATGCGGCGTGCGCATCACGTTGATCATGGTTGCGCCAGTCCCGGCCTTGGTGGTAGCGCCGCGCAGGTGCTGCTGGAGCGCTCGCTCCGATCCATGCCGGCCATCCGAGTTTGGCTCGACGCCCTGGTGCCATTCCGACGGCCAGGTGTCGCCGCCAGGGGAACTACGATTGACTATAGTACTATAGGCGGGTATAATTCTCAACACCGGCTCGTGCGTGCGCCTAGTGGGACTGGCCAAAGCGCGGATTCGGAGGCCAGGGATAATTCTGGAACCGACGATCGGCACGTTTCGACCCGACCGCCCGGGCATCCGCAAGGTGCTCGGCGACCTCGAGGCCGAGATCATGGAGCTGGTCTGGGCGCGCCCGGCCGACGAGGGGACCACGGTCCGCGACATCTTCGAGCTGCTCTACCAGCGTCGCCGCATCGCCTACACGACAGTCATGAGCACCATGACGCGCCTGGCCAGGAAGAACCTGCTGCGCGCCGAGAAGCGCGACCAGGCCTACGTCTACCACGCCAACTTTACCCAGGCTGAGTTCGTCTCCCGCTTCGTCGGGCACATCCTGGAGAACCTGCTCGTGAGCTTCTCCGGCGCTACACTCGAGGGCCTCGAGGCGCTGGCCGATCCACGAGCCGCGACCCGAGCACGCGAGCTGCTCCACGAGATCGCCCGCCGGCGCGCGGCGGAGGAGGGCGAGTAAGTGCACACCTTGCTCGGCCTCTCGAGCGTCCTGCTCGTGGTCCTCGGCGGCTCGCTGGCGCTCGGTATCCTGTGCCGCAGCGACGGCTGGGCGCAGCGGCGCGAGCTCCAGTTCTTGGTCCTGGCGGCACCCGTCGTGAGCCTGGGGCTGGGAATTGGCGGCCTACATCACTTCGCCGGCCAGGTCTGCTTTCTGGGCGCGCCGCCCTGGGACTACACGCTCGGCGTGGCGCTGCCACTCGGGATGGGGCTGGTCGCGCTCGCCGCGCTCGGCCTGGGCTTGGCGCGGCTCGTCCTCATGGACCGGCTGGTGCGCCACAAGGGCTGGCGCGCCGACCCTGATCTGCAGGGCCTGGCCAGTCGCCTGGCCGAGCGAGTGGGTGTGGCCCCCCCACGCCTGCTCGTTTGCGCGTACGACCGGCCGCTGGCGCTCGCCTGCGGGCTGTTCAGCCCAACTCTGCTCCTCTCGACCTGGATGGTCGAGCGCCTCGACCGACGCGAGCTCGAGTCCGTCCTCGCCCACGAGCTGGGCCACGTGGCTCGGCGCGACTACCTGATGGTCTGGCTGGCGACCGTGCTCCGCGACGCCTTCTTCTACCTGCCGACCAGCTGGGCGGCCTACCGCCAGCTCCAGCGCGAGAAGGAGGTCGCCTGCGACGACCTGGCCATTGCCGCGACGAACCGCCCGCTCGCCCTGGCGAGCGCGCTGGCGAAGGTCTGGGAGCAAGCCGTCGGCAGGCGAACCGTTGCGATAGCGCAGTCCCTGGTTGGGGCGGGCGGGGCGATCGAAGGGCGAATCGAGCGGCTCCTTGCCGGGCCCGTCCCAGCTGCCCCCGCGTCGCGCTCGCGCTCCATTGCCGTTGGTATCGGCAGCTTGGCGCTGGTCGGGCTCCTGATGCTGGAGGGGGTGAACGTCGTCGTCATGCTGACCCCGATGGGTTGCGGGCCCGCCTCGCCCCTGCGAACCCTGTTCTAGATGGCACGGTATTCGACGTTTGGAGGAGACTGAACATGGAGAGCCTCGCAAATCTGCTGCCCCTTTTGGCCTGCCCGATCGGCATGGGCCTCATGATGTGGATGATGATGCGCGGCAACAAGGACCAGCCGACCGGCTCGGTCCAGACACCTGCGGAAGATGGGACGACTGGCCGCCCAGTCGCTGCCAGCATGCCGGAGCGCGGCCTGGCTGCGCTTCGGGCCGAGCTGACCGAGCTGCAGGCGCGGCAGACGGCAGTCGCCGCCCAGATCGGCGGCGTCCAGACCGAGGCCAAGCCGTCCGACGCGGGCGACGGCCGAGTTGGCGAGACGCGCTCTGTTGAGGCATCGGAGAGACCGACGATGAGCAAGATGGGCGGAATGTGTCTGAACTGGAAAGTGATCGGCGGGCTGGCTGTGGTAGGCCTCGGCGTCTGGGCCGTGGCGCCGAACCTGGTCTGGGCGGCCGCGCCCCTGTTGCTCGTGGCGGCGTGCCCGCTCTCGATGCTGTTCATGATGCGAGGCAGGCCGGGTAGCCAGTGTGCCTCACAACCCCAGCGGGTCAGCCAGCCGGCTCGCGCCGGGTCGACGCCCGACGAGCAGCTCGCCGAGCTGAAAGGCCAGCTCGCAACAACTCACGCCCAGCAAGAAGCCATCGCCGGCCAGATCGCCCGGCTGGAGGCGGCGAGCGCACCAGCGGTGCATCAGGCCGAGGCGGTCGCGCGGGCGGCCGACGAGCGTGGCCGGGACCGAGCTTGAGACGCAGCCCTTAGCCGACCCAGCCCGCGGCGCGTCCGCGATCGATCCCGTCGAGCTGGCAGACGCGCCCGAGACCGGCCGAAGCGCCAGCCCGACCGTCGCCCGCTACGTCATCCCCGTCCTCGTCGGCCTGGCGGTGGCGGCCTTACTGGCGCTGCTGGTCTACGGGATGCTCCGCCGCCAGGGCGGCAGCTTCGCCGGCTTCGCGGTCAACACCGTGGGCAAGGCGGCCGAGCTCAACGTGCGACCGGCCGCCGACTTCACGCTTCAGTTGTTCGACGGCCGCACGTTCCAGCTGTCCGAGCAGCGTGGTCGAGTTGTCGTCGTGAACTACTGGGCGTCCTGGTGCCCGCCCTGTCGCGAGGAGGCGCGCACGCTCGAAGCCGCCTGGAGGACCTATCGAGATCGGGGAGTCGTGCTCGTAGGCGTGGACATCTGGGATACCGAGCGTGACGCGCTCGCCTTCCTCCGAGAGTTCGGCGTGACGTATCCAAATGGCCCGGACCCGAGCGGCCAGATCGTGATCGAGTACGGGGTCACGGGCATCCCCGAGACGTACTTTGTGAATCGCGAGGGCCAACTGGTGCGGCGCTGGATTGGGCCGATCACGCAATCTCAGATCGGGGCCTTCATCGAGGAGCTTACGCAGTGAACAACCTGCCCCAAAACACCTCGCGGTCTCGGATGCGCCGACACCGGCATCGACGGCCGCGACAGATCTATCGGGTACGCCGCGTCGT
>DASPXK010000257.1:0-5949 GCA_035637315.1 Chloroflexota bacterium | reverse complement strand
ACGCCTACTCGGGAGAGGCCCGGAACCACTTCCTTGAGCAGCTCCAGCCGCTTGGCACTGAGCTGTGGCGAGAGCGTCGTCAGCCCGGTTGCGTTTCCGCCGGGCCGAGCGATACTGGCGACGAGCCCGGCGCCGACCGGGTCGCCGGCTGCCGCAAAGACGATCGGTATCGTGCTGGTTGCATTCTTGATGACCAGGGCTGCCTGCGTGTCGGCCGCGAGTACGACGTCGGGCTCGCGGGCGAGCAACTCGACGACGGCCTCGGGCCGCTCGTCGATCCCACCGGGCCGGAACAGGACGTCGACCTTGCCGTCAACGTAACCAAGCTCGCGGAGGCCTTGCCGAAACGCTTCGTAGAAACCCCCGAGCCCGACGCGCCCGAAGCCGAGGACACCTATACGAGGAGTTCTCGCCGGCGGCGGCGCTAGGCTCCCGCAGCCAGCCGCTAGGGTGAGCCCGGCTACTGACAGGCCCAGGCCGGCGGCCACTCGCATGAACTGGCGGCGGCTCTGGCGGTTTATGCTGGTCCCTCTCAGGCGCCTACTATCGCTTGCCCCCCCAATCCCCGTCAAATGCAGGCGGTCCTCTGGCGGTTGACAGACGCGCCGGCGGCCTCTACAGTTCGCCGCGAAACCAGCCGGCGAGGAGGAGCGAGCCCCGATGCGACCGAGCAATCTGCTGCTGATCATGTCGGATCAGCACAACCGCCGGATGATGGGCTGCGCCGGCCACCCGGTCGTCCAGACGCCCAACCTGGACCACCTGGCCGCGCGGGGCGTGCGCTTCGGCAACGCCTACTCGAACAACCCGATCTGCGTGCCGGCCAGGGCCTGCTTCGCGACGGGTCGCTACTCGCACCAGCTCGAATGCTGGGACAACTCGGCCCCGTACGTCGGCCAGGCGCCGAGCTGGGGCCACCGCCTGACCGCCCAGGGCCACCGAGTCACCACGATCGGCAAGCTCCACTTCCGCGATCGAGCCGACGATACCGGCTTCCCCGATCAGCGCGTCCCACTTCACATCCACAAGGGGGCCGGCGACTATTACGGCCTCCTGCGCGAGAAGACGCCGCCGCGGCTGCAGAACCGCAAGTACCTGCTGGAGGCTGGGCCAGGCGAGTCGGAATACCTGCGCTACGATCGCGCCATCGCCAGTCAAGCTAGACGCTGGCTCGAGGAGGAGGCCAGCGGCCACGACAGACCGTGGGCCCTGCTCGTGTCCTTCGTCTGTCCCCACACGCCGTTCATCGCCCCGCCCGAGTACGTGGCGCTCTACCCGCCCGAGTCGGTCATCCTGCCCACCGGCTGGGCGCCCGAGGACTGGCCGCGCCACCCGGCCCTCGATCTCAAGCGTCGCGTCCAGGCGATCGACGAGCCGCTGGACGAGCTGACGCTGCGCAAGGCGATCGCGGCCTATTACGCCCTGTGCAGCTTCATGGACGCCCAGGTCGGTGTCGTGCTCCAGACGCTCGAGGAGGAAGGCCTGGCCGACAAGACCAGAGTCCTGTACACCAACGACCACGGCGACATGGTCGGCAAGCACGGCCTCTGGTACAAGAGCACGATGTACGAGGACTCGGTCGGCGTCTCGATGATCGTGGCCGGGCCCAATGTGCCCGAGGGCACGGTGTCCGAGACCAACGTTTCGCTGATCGACATCTTCCCGACGGTGCTAGAGGCGGCCGGGGTTGAGCCAGGGCCGAAGGACGCTGGTCTAGACGGCACCTCGCTCTGGCAGCTCGCGCGCGAGGATGGCCACCGCTCGCGAACGGTCTTCAGCGAGTACCACGCCAGCGCCTCGCCGAGCGGCATCTTTATGGTCCGCGGCGAGCGCTACAAGTACGTCCACTACGTCGGTTACCCACCCCAGCTCTTCGACCTCGAGGCTGATCCCGAGGAGAGCCGCAACCTGGCCGACGACCCGGCCCACCGCGCGATCCTGGAGGCTTGCGACCGCGAGCTGCGCAGCATCGTCGAGCCGGAAGAGATCGACGCCCGCGCGCGTGCCGACCAGCGGCGGCGAATCGAGGCCGCCGGCGGCGAGGATGCGATCCTTGGCCCGGGCCCCAAGTTCACCCACTCCCCGCCGCCCGAGGAGTTCCTGTCGGCCTAGGGCGGGCTCAGGGCCATGAGTGAGCGGCGCCGCGCTGACGTCTACGGCGTTTGCAGGGCGCTACCCGAGCCTAGCGCTGGAGGCGACCGCGCGGTCGATCTGTGCAAGGTCCGCCGTCGACACGGCTCCAAGCTGGCCAGCGACCATGGCGTGCCGCAGCGTGCGCAAGATAGCGGTCGTCCGCGAGGGCTTGAGCAAGCCCGCCACTTGCCAGTCTTGGATGAAATGATCGCCGAGCAGCGGCCGATGGCTCAAGTTCGACGTGACGGCTGCCACGATGACCTCGGCCCGCGTCTGTTGGAACGCGTAGGCGCTCTCTACGACCGCTGGACGGTGCTTGATCGGCCCTTCGTCGGTGAAACGGAACGGTACCAGGGCCACCGCACCGCGGTTAGGTATGGGCACCCGTCCGAGTTCGGGGCACAGCTAGACGGTCGTACTCGGCGTCGTCCGGGTTGTCCCAGAGGTCGGCAAGGACCGGATCGCTGAAGGAATCAGGGGTTGCCGACTCGTTGGTTTCAGCCTCCTCCTGATCGGACAGCGCCCAGCGGAACTCATCGACGTGCGCCGGATCGCTCAGCTGGGCGCTGAGGATCTTCCGCATGACGGTGAGGCGTGGCACCGTCCTACCCTTCTCGATCAAGTACACACTGCTCGGGGCAATGCCTGCTCGCCTCGCCAGTTCACGCTGGCTAAGCAAACGCCGCCGACGAAGCGTCGCCAAGGCGGCCATCGACTTACTCCCGAGGTCGATCTACGACACTCATGATGAAGTCTCAATGCGTAATCCATGCTAACTCAGAACTGATGCGCGCGTTTAGGCTACGGCCAGACGCGGCTGGCTTTCGACGGGTCTGGCCAGGGGTGCTCGGCCAGGACGGCCTCGTCGATCTCGGCTCCCCAGCCCGGACCAGTTGGGATCGCCAGGTGGCCGTCCTGGATGTCGAGCCGCGTCGTGATCAGGTCGTCTTTCCACGACACGTCGTCGACGTCGATCTCCATGATCCGCACGTTCGGCACGCTTGCGCACAGGTGCGCCGAGATCAGCGTGGCCAGGTGGCTGTAGTAGTTGTGCGGAGCGATGTTGATCTCGTACGCCTCGGCCATGTCCGCCACCCGCCTGGCCGGGGCGAAGCCGTTCCAGGCCACGTCGACCATCGCCACGTCCATCGCGTGAAGCTCGAAGAATGGTCTGTACTGGCGGGTCGTGATCAGGCTCTCGCCCGAGCAGATTCGGGTGGTGGTCGACTGCTTGATCTGGAGCAGCGCCTGAGGGTCCCAGTTGTCGTACTCCAGCCACTGCAGATCGAACCGTTCGAGCGCCTTGGCGATGCGGAGAGCTCCCTCGGTGCGGAAGTTGTAGTTCAGGTCGAGCGCGATGCCCACTTCCGGACCAACTGCCTCTCGGAATGTGCCGAGCAGCCGATCGATCGCGCCCAGGATGGACGGCGTCACGACGCCATCAGTAGTGCCCGCGCCAGACGCGAAGCCGGGAAAGTAGACCGTTGCCGGGTCGCCCGGGATGACGATGTTCGTCTTCAAGGCGGTGAACCCGCGTCGAATCACCTCCCGCCCGAGCGCGGCGATGTCATCGTAGGAGCGCAGCGGCGGCGTGCCGAGTATCTCGGCGTGGCGGGCGCGGGTGGTCCCGCAGTGCGACCAGTAGAGGCGGACCCGATCTCGAAGGGGTCCGCCAAACAGCTCGTAGACGGGGACACCGAGCGCCTTTGCCTTGAGGTCCCACAGCGCCAGTTCGACCCCGGCGATCCCCTTGTGGGCCACGCCGCCGAGGTTCGGGCGCGCGACGCGATACATGTCCCAGTACAGCCGCTCTACGGCTCGCGGGTCCTGGCCGATCAGCACCTCCTCGTAATCGCCGACAGAGGCGGCGACGCCGCGCGGGTTGCGCCCATCGCTGCACTCGCCCCAGCCCACCAGGCCATCCTCCGTCTCGACCTTGACGAAGGTCCATGCTCGCCAGCGAGCATCACACTGAAACGTCTGGACCCGCCCGATCTTCACTCGTTCACCTTCACGCCCTCACCCCCTTGCCCCGCGAAGCGCACTTGTTCCCTCTCCCAAATTTGGGAGAGGGGGTTGGGGGTGAGGGCCATTGTCCTTACCTCGCGGCAGCGCTGGCTCCTCGCCGAGCCAGCTCGCCGGCCAGGTCGAGCGCGCGGGTGCCCGAGCCGCGGCGCGTGTCCCATTCTTCGCGCGGCACCGCCCACATCACTTCCAGCTCGTTGCCGTCTGGATCCTGCGCGTACAGGCTCAAGCTGACGCCGTGGTCCGACTCGCCGACCAGGGCGCCACTTTTCAACAGCGCCTCCCGAGCGCGGGCCAGGTCCTGGATCGTCTCGACCTCCCAGGCCGCATGGTACATCCCGACCCGCGGCCCGGCCGGCAGTGGCGCGGCCCCCTCGCCGACCGCGAACACGGCCAGGTCGTGGTCGTTGTCGCTGCCACTTGCGCGCATGAACGCGCCCCGCTCGCTGGCCGACTTCACCTTGAAGTCGAGGACATCGCGGTAGAACGCGAGCGCGCGCTGCACGTCGCGCACGTAGAGCACGAGGTGGTTGAGCCGCTTGATCGTGAACATGGAGCCTCCTTTATCCGGCTACCGCCTGCAGCCATCCGGAGTATTCTACGCCAGGCGACCTCCCCCTCTCCCACCCTTGCGAGAGGGGGTTGGGGTGAGGGCCGGGACCGACCGAGATCCGCTCGCCCAGGGCGGCACTGGAGCTGGCAGCCGGGCTTGCTACGATTAATCCACGCGACGCTCGTGCGGGGCGAGCGTTTGGTAGCCTGGAGAGCAGCGTGAGCAACTCCGCGTCGGCTGCGCTAGATACCGGCGATCGGCTGGCCGGCCGCTATGAGCTGGGCGAGCGGATCGGGGGCGGTGGCATGGGCCGCGTCTTTCGGGCCCACGACGTCCTGCTCGACCGCCAGGTCGCGGTGAAGATACTCGACGAGGGCGCCACCGCCGACGAGGCGCTGGGGCGGGCAGCGGCCGAGGAAGCCCGCGCCGCGGCCAGCCTGAATCACCCCGGCATCGCCAAGGTCTTCGACAGCGGCATCCACGACGGGCGGCGCTTCGTGGTTATGGAGCTCGTCCCGGGCCGCACGCTCCGCGAGATCCTGGTCGAGCGTGGCCCGCTGCCGGCCGCTGAGGCCCTCGATCTAGCCGCCCAGGTTGCCGACGCGCTGGACGAGGCGCACCGCCACAATATCGTCCACTGCGACATAAAGCCCCAAAACGTCATCGTCACGCCGGCGGGGGCGGCCAAGCTCGTCGATTTCGGCATCGCTCGCGCGGCGAGCGTCACGAGCAACCCCGCCGACCACGAGATCAGGGGCTCAGCCGCGTACGTTTCGCCCGAACAGGTCAGCCAGGGCCGCGTCGACGGAAGGAGTGACGTGTACTCGCTGGGCGCGGTGCTCTACGAGATGCTGACCGGCCGGCCGCCGTTTCAGGGCCAGAACGTGGCGGCCATCATCTCGCAGCGGCTGGTAGTCGATCCCCCCTCGCCCCGTTCGCTCGTGCCATCCATTTCGCCCCAGCTCGAGGGCGTGCTTCTGGCCGCCCTGGCACGCGACCCGGCTCGGCGATGCCCGAGCGCGGGAACATTTCGCGACGCGCTGCGCGAGGCGGCTAGAGTCGAGCTCGCGGCGGCCCAGGCCCAGACGGTCCGAGTCTGGCTGCGCCCCTTCGGCGGCTGGGGCTGGGCCTGGCCACCGAGAAGCGACGCCTCGCGAGCCAGGGCGGCCAAGCTGGCCGGCCTGGGCGCCCTCGCAGCCATCCTGCTGGCGGTGGCGATTCTGGCGGTGGCGCTGGTC
>DASPXK010000256.1:0-2178 GCA_035637315.1 Chloroflexota bacterium | reverse complement strand
CGGCGTGACGGCCGGGTTGTGCATGACGATCTCGCCGACCTGGCCCGCCGGAAGCGGAGCCCCGCGCTCGTCGACGATGGCGAGCTCATTGGTGAAGCTGGGGTCTGGATGCTGGCGCGGTCGGCCCATGCTGCCTGCCTTGCGCGGCCCGTCTAGCGGCTCGACCGTGCCGAATGTGGACTCGCTCATGGCATAGCCAAAGAGGATTCGCACCCCGAAGCGCCGCTCCATCGCAAGGCGCGTCTGCTCAGGCAACGCCGGCGCGCTGTAGATCAGCCGAAGGGAGTGTTGGGACTCCGCAGCATCCACGGGCTGCTTCTCGAGGATCATGAGCATCGCCCCGATCAAGTTTGCCTGGGTCGCCCCAGCCTGGCGGACCTGGGCCCAGAATCGCGTCGCCGAAAAGCGCGGCAGCAGCGCCAGGCTGGCGCCCGCTCCAAGCGTGCCCATGGTCGAGTACGCCTGGGCGTTGATGTGGAACAGCGGCAGGCAGGTCAAAAGCCGATCACGATCGGTCAGGCCCAGCCACCAGGGGAACGCCTGCCCGGTCAGCACGTAGGTGCGGTGGGTCTGCATCACGGCCTTCGGCCGGCCGGTTGTGCCCGACGTGTAGATCAGGGTGGCCACGTCGTCGGCCGTGACGACTACCCCACTGTCCTCCTCACCAGCCGAAACGAGCTGCTTGAGTGGGATACTGTCCGGGGCGCTCCCGCCAACCAGCACCAGATCGGCGAGAGTCGGCGCTCGGCCCTGGCAGGCCTGGATGACCGGCAGCAGCTCGGGAGTGGTGACTGCCGCGCGCGGCTGGCAGTGCTCCAGGATGTAACCGGCCTCCTGCGGCCCGAAAGCCGTGTTGATCGGGACGGCGATCGCGCCCAGGCGCGCCAGTCCGAGCCAGGCTATCAGGAACTCCGGGCAGTTTGGCAGCAGCAGGCACACCCGGTCGGCGTGGCCAACGCCGATGGCCTTGAAGCCCTTGGCCGCTCGGCGGGTGAGCGCGGCGAGCTCGCCGTAGCTGAGCGTCTGCTCCTCGGTCAGCAGGAACACCTTCCCGGCCCGCGGCGCCGCCTGCTGGTCGATGAAAGTCGCCAGGTCCATCTCCCCCGATGCTCGATGCCCGATCGCCCGAGCCTGGAAGCGCGTCTCGCCAGTCGGCATATTCAGACCTCGTGTCGGCCAGTCGCGCTTGCGGTCGGCGCGGCATGCGAGGATACCCTGGCCGCTCGGCGCGCGACTAGATACAAACGCCGAGGAATATGGTATATTGGGCTCGCTGGTACGTTTCGCCGGGCCGCTTAGGGCGCGGCCTTGGGGATGCTGAACGCCCCGGACCTTTTCCCGACTCGCGCTGACGAAACCGCCAAGCTCGTCCAGAGGTGTCGGCGTGAGTTACGCGGACAAGGCCCTTACCTGTCGCGATTGCCAGCAGGCATTCGTCTTTACGGCCGGCGAGCAAGAGTTCTTCGCCAGCCGAGGGTTCACCAACGAGCCCAGTCGCTGCCCGGACTGTCGGGCGGCCCGTCGCGCGGACCGCGGCGGTGGCTACAGCAGCGGTGGCTACAGCAGCTACGGGGGTGGTGGCTACGGCCGCCGCGAGCGCGAAATGTTCACCGTGACCTGCTCGGCGTGTGGCAACGAGGCGCAGGTGCCGTTTCAGCCCCGTGGCGACAAGCCAGTCTACTGCTCGGACTGCTTCGCCAAGCAGCGGGGGAGCAGTGGCTACGGTAACCGGGGGTACCGCTAGGCAGCTCAGTTCGCTATAGTTAGCCCGATCGGCCGACTTGTCAGCTCGGAATGCGTAGGGGCGGGCCTCAAACCCGCCCCTACGGTCCGCTTGGCGGGCCGGCGACACAAGCAGACAGGAGCGCATATGCACGTGGTCGCCCGAGAGGGCGAGACGTTTGAAGAGCTATTCCGCCGCTTCAAGCGAGGCGTGGAGGCGGCTGGCATCCTGCGGGACTACCGTCGCAAGCAGCGCTTCAAGCCGGCCCACGAAGAGCGGCGCGACAAGATTCGGGCCGCTCAACGCAAGCGGCGCCGGGCACGATCGCGCACGTAACTTAAGAGTGAAGAGTTGGCTGGTTCGCTCTTTACTCTCACTGAGCACTGCCTGAGTCGCTAAAGTCGGCGAGAGCCTCGTAGACCACCAGCTCGACCGTCTCGCCGTCCTCGACGGCA
>DASPXK010000255.1:0-2261 GCA_035637315.1 Chloroflexota bacterium | reverse complement strand
GGCGGCCTATTCGCACGGCCAGGCGGGACTGTACGACATGAGCCCCGATACGCGGGCCGTCCTGGACCATGTGCCAGGTGTGGAGGGCCTCTACGTCGCGGCCGGCTTCAGTGGGACAGGCTTCAAAAAGGCACCGGCCGTGGGGGCCTGCATGGCCGAGCTTATCACCAGCGGCCGCGCGCGGACCGTCGACCTGACTCCGTTTCGGTTCACGCGCTTCGCCGAGGGCGAGCCGATCCACGGCACTGACGAATACGAGCTACCAACAGACTGGGGCCACGGCTTCTAACGGCGTGCGGGCGCCGGAATAGCGCGGCCTAGAGCATTGTGATCGATCTCAAGCACGAGCGCGGGCTTGAAGTCTTCTACGACCTGGTGCGCCGCTCCGACATCGTAGTCGACAACTTCCGACCGGGCGTTCTGGAGCGGATGCGAGCCGATTACGCGACGCTGGCGAAGGTGAACCCGCGGATCGTCTGCTGCTCGATCACTGGTTTCGGGGGCAAGGGCCCCAACCGTGACCTGCCGTCGTTCGACGTGATTCATCAGGCGATGAGCGGCCACATGAGCATCACCGGCGAGCCAGGTGGTAAGCCGGTCCGGGTCGGTGTGCCCCTGGCCGACCTTGGGGTGGCGCTCTTCGCGGTCCAGGGGATCCTGGCCGCACTCCTCGAGCGGGAGAAGACGGGCCTCGGCCAGAGAGTCGAGCTGTCAATGTTCGAATCCATGACCTTCCTGCTTGGTTACGACGCGACGATCTACCTGAACACCGGGCGCGTCCGACACGCCTGGGGCACGACCCACGCTCACCATGTGCCGTGGCAAGTGTTCGAGACGAGCGACGGCTGGCTCGTCGTCGCGACGCGGGAGGAGGTGTTCTGGCAGAGCTTCTGCGAGGCGATCGACCGCCCTGACCTGGCCGACGATCCCCGCTTCGCCAGGAACCGCGATCGCGTCGCGAACCGCGACGAGCTGGTCGAAATCCTACAGGCCTGCCTCCGCGTACGACCGACTGCCGATTGGCTGGCGGCCTTCCGGGCCAAACAGGTCCCGTCGGCCCCAGTCAATAACTTCGCGCAGGCGCTCGCCGAACCCCACCCTCGCCGACAACAACGGGATCGTCGACGTGCCGTACGCCCCGCTCGGCAGCGTCAGGATGCTGGCCAACCCGGTCCGACTGTCGCGCACGCCCATCGAAGGCTACGGCCCGCCGCCGGTACTTGGCGAGCACACTCGCCAAGTACTGGCCGACGTAGCAGGCTACTCGGCCGAGACGATCGCCGAGCTAGAGCGGGAGGGCGTGGTCACGCCAATGAAGAATGAAGAATAAAGAATGGAGCTGTCGCCATGGCTGACCTGGTCGTGAAGAACGGGATTCTCGTAACTCTGCGTGAAGAGCTGCCTGGGGTCGGGGTGGCCGCGGCTGGGAGCAAGATCGTGGCCGTCGCCCGCGACGAGGACCTGCCGCCCGCCGAGCACGTCCTGGACATCGGCGGCAACTACATTCTGCCCGGCCTGATCGACGGCCACGTCCATTTCCGCGAGCCGGGTCTGGAGTACAAGGAGGATTTCGGGACCGGTTCGTTGGCCGCCGCCATGGGCGGCGTGACCTGCGTGCTGGACATGCCCAACACCAAGCCGCCGACCGGCACGCCCGAGGTTGTACGGCTCAAACAGCGCCTGGCCGAAGAGAAGTCGTACGTCGACTTCGGGATACTCGGGCTGGTCGTCCAGGAGAACGTCGACCAGCTCTTACCGATGCGCGAGGCCGGGGTGGTGGGCTACAAGTGCTTCCTGGGCGAGACGATCGGCAACATTCCTGCCCCTGACGACGGCATGCTGGTCGAGGCGATGGGCGTGATCGCCGGCGGCGGGCTGCGGGTCGGCTTCCACGCCGAGAACAACCCGATCATGCAGCACCTCATCGCCAGGTATAAGGCGGAGGGCCGGACCGATGCGCTGGCCCACCTGGAGAGTCGGCCCGTCGTGGCCGAAGTCGAGGCGATCCAACGCCTGGCGCTCTTCGCCCTCCACACCGGCTGCAAGGTCCACGTGTTCCACCTCAGCTCCAAGGACGGGATGGATACGATCGCCGAGTGGCGCGCCAAGGGCGTCGACATCACGTGTGAGACCGGCCCACATTACTGCTTCCTGTCGCTCGACGAGTACGGGCGCCAGGGCTCGGTGGTGCGGATGAATCCGCCGGTCCGCGGACTGGAGCACGGCCAGGCGCTGCTCGAGGGGCTGGTAAACGGAAAGGT
>DASPXK010000254.1:0-5164 GCA_035637315.1 Chloroflexota bacterium | reverse complement strand
GTCTACGGTTGGCGACACCTTACGCTCCTCACGCTGCTCGTGCTGCTTACGCCACCCATACGGGGTCAAGCCCCGCGGCTTGTACACATTGAGCACCGTGATCACGAGCAACACCAGCAGGCCAACACCGGGGTGGAGGAGGTCGCCCCCAAGCCCGCCGAGGTCGGCACCGTCCGCCTCTCGCGCCACGTCTGCCAGGGAGCTCACGGTCGGCATGTGCAACAGCAAGACGACGGTGGAAAGGATGGTCAGCACCAGACTGATCAGGACCCAATAGTGTCGGAACAAGCCCCACGGGGTGCCCACTGACATGACAATCCCGGTAAGCAGCGCGGCGAGGGCCAACGGGACGATGACGTACCAGCCGGTCAACTCCATCGCGATCCAGGCGGCACGCAGCGTCTGCGCATCCTGGCTGGTCACGGCGGAGACGCCGAGCGCCAGGTACGCAACGACCGCGCCGATCCAGCCGACCGAGAACGTGAGATGCGCGGCGAGCGCGAACTTGCGGACGCCGGGTGGCATGGTCATGGCCGTGTCACGCCTGCTGCACCGCCTGCGCTGCGGGCGGTGTGTGGCCACCAGGGCCACCAGGTGCACCGGACGGCATGTGGCGGCCGGGACCGTGCTGACTGCCGCTGGCGACCATCACGATGACGACCAGCAGGACCAGGACGAGGACGACGATCCCCGACGCCTTCACCCAGCGCGGCATGCCGGGATACCTGGGTGCGCTGGTGGTCGATCCGCGGTCGGGTCCCACGCCGGTGTCGTCGCCGGTGTCGGGGTAGGGGGGTGGGTCAACCATGTGCGTGTCCTCCGTCGCGCGAGGCTCGGTCATGTCCTTACCGACCATACAGGAACCCGGACGGCACGGGGAAGTGGATGCCGTCACCGCCTGGAGTGACATTTGTCACGACCTTGGGCGCGGGCCTCGCCCGACGCCGTTCCTTCGCCTACACTGGAACCCAAACACCTATACTGGAAGCCGAATGCCGCCGAAGATGGTCTGGCTCGCCGCGGTCGTCCGGCTGGCGATCGCTCCGGTCTTCCTCGGCGCCCTGTTCATCTGGCTCGAGCCGCAGCGGTCCGGCAGGGACGTGGCCGCGGGGGCCGGTCTGGTTCTGCTGGGCGCGATACACGTGCTCTACTGGTCGCGGCCGTGGCCCGCACAGCAGCGGGGCGCCGTCGCCGCCGCGGCGGTGATGGTCCTGACGAACCTCGTCTTGCTCCATGTGCTCGACCTGTCCGAGCCGCTGTTGTGGCTCTACCCGGCCCTCGTCGTGGGCGCCGGGCTGCGGCCGCGAGCGGCTGCCGTGGGTGTAGGGCTCATAGCGGTGGCCGCGGGCGCGCCGGCGGAGATCGACAGCACGCACCTGGTCCGCATGCTCGGGCCGGGCCACGCCATCCTGCTGGCCGTCGCGCTGGCCGGTCTCGGAATGACGGCCGTCCGCCAGCTCAGCGCCGTCAACGCGGACCTGCACGCCACCAAGGCCGAGTTGGCCGAGCTGGCGGTGGCCGCCGAGCGTGAGCGCCTCGCGCGCGAGCTGCACGACTTGCTCGGGCGGACGCTCTCGCTGATCGCCGTCAAGGCGGAGCTGGCCAGCCGCCTGAGCGCCAGCGGCGACCCCTCGGCGGAGGCGGAGATGCGCGACGTGCAGCGGCTCGCCCGCGAGGCGATCCGCGAGGTCCGCGACGCGGTCGCGGGCGGCCGCGTACCGAGCGTGGCCGCCGAGCTCGCCGCCGCTCCCGTCGCGCTTCGGACGGCGGGGATCCAGGCCAGCGTCGACGAAGGGCCGGTGGAGATCGATCCCTCGCACGAGGCCATGGTCGCCTGGGCGCTCCGGGAGGCCGTGACGAACATCGTCAAGCACAGCGGCGCGCGCACCTGCCGTATCTCGCTCCAGGCCGCTGACGGCGTCACCGCGCTCGAGGTCGTCGACGACGGTCGCGGTGCGGTCGGAGAAGACGCGGGCACGGGTCTGAACGGGCTCGCCCGACGTGTCCACGCGCTGGGCGGCACGTTCGAGGCCGGACCGAGCGAGGCAGGCGGGTTCAGGCTGCGGGTGAGGCTCGGCGCCGCGGCGCCTCCCCGCACGCAGGGGGTCGCGCGGTGATCCGCGTGCTGCTGGCCGAAGACCAGCTCATGTTCCGGACGGCCGTGCGCCGGTTGCTGGAGCTCGAGGGGGACATCGAGGTGGTCGCGGAGGTCGGGCGGGGAGACGAACTGATCGCCGCGGCGCTGGCGGCCCGGCCCGACGTGGCCGTGGTGGACATCGAGATGCCGGCGCAGGACGGCATCAGCGCCGCGTCGGAGCTGCGGCGGACCTTGCCCACCTGTCGGGCGCTGATCCTGACGATGTACGGCCGACCGGGCTTCGTCCAGCGCGCGATGGCGGGCGGCGTCTCCGGCTTCGTGCTGAAGGACGCGCCAGTCGAGGCGCTCGCCGCGGCGATCCGCCGCTGCGCCGCCGGCGAGGACGTCGTCGACGCGAGCCTGGCGGCTCAGGCCTTGCGGGCCGGCCCGTGTCCGCTCTCGCCCAGGGAGCGCGAGATCCTGGCCGCGTGCGCCGAGGGCCTGTCGACCGCCGAGATCGCGACGCGCCTGTGGCTGTCCGAGGGCACCGTCCGCAACCGCGTGTCAGAGATGCTGGGCAAGCTGGGCGTGCGCAACCGAGCCGAGGCCGTGCAGATCGCGAGAGAGAACGGCTGGCTCTGACGCGCCAGGGCAGCCGGGCGTGCCAGGGTCGGCGTTCCGGGCGCGGCTCCGCCCCCAGGCGATCGACGTCGGAGAAGAGTGTCGGGCTCGGTCACGCGGCCGCCGCTCGACCGAGGTGACATCGCAGACATCGTCGCTGCTACACTTCGCAGACTTTCATCACGTCGGAGGGGCCATGAACAGCACCACCAGGGCGTTCTCTGAAGCGCTCTCTATGCTGGTAGCCTGCGGTCTCCTGGGGCTGGCCTGCGCGCCGGCCGCGCCGGCCCCTCCAGCAGCCCCCGCCAAGCCGACCGAGGCCGCGAAGCCGGCTGCCCCAGCCTCGCCCGCGGCCCCCAGCCCAGCCGCGTCGCCGTCGCCCGTGGCCTCTCCGGCGGCCAAGCCCGCTGCCTTCGACGAGCGAGCCGTCGCCGACTTCTACCGGGGCAAGACCCTCCGGCTCGTCGTTGGGACCGGAGTCGGCGGCCTATATGACGTGACGACTCGTCTGGTCGCCCGCTACATCGGCAAGTACGTCCCAGGCAGTCCGACTGTGATCGTGGAGAACCGGACCGGGGCTGGCGGCCTGATCGCCTACAACGCCATTTACAACACCGAGCCCAAGGACGGTACAGCCATCCTGTCCGCTCCGCCGCTCATTCTCCTCGCCGTTATGGGCGCTGACGGCGTCGCATTCGATCCGGCCAAGATGGTCTGGCTGGGGAGCGCCGACAAGTCGTTCAGCGCTTGCATCGTCCGCAGCGACCTGGGAATCAAGACGATCGAGGACCTGACGAGCGGCAAGCAGATCGTGCTCGGCACCCTGGGGCCTGGGAATTCGACGCACGATATTCCGAATACGCTG
Source organism: Chloroflexota bacterium (assembly GCA_035637315.1). Lineage (GTDB taxonomy): Bacteria > Chloroflexota > UBA6077 > UBA6077 > JACCZL01 > DASPXK01. The sequence goes on along the minus strand of DASPXK010000254.1, from coordinate 1,601 downwards.
AACGCGACGATCGGCACGAACTTCAAGCTGGTCTCGGGCTACGAGACGCTGTCGAAGGTCCGCCTGCTCATTCAGAGCGGCGAGGTGGATGGCTATTGCCCCGTGTTCGTGGCCGCCGCCTCGCTCGACCGCAACATCCTCGAAGGCGAGAGCCCGTTCGCCCGAATCGTGGTCCACACCAGCAACAAGCCGGAAGACCATCCGTTCCTGAAAGGCGTCCCGTTCGCCGAGGGCGCGGCCAAGACCGAGGAGGGCAAAGTTGTGATCCGGGCGGTCGACGCGCAGCAGAAGATGAACCTTCCCTATTCGGTGGCACCCGCGGTCCCGCCGGAGCGCGTCGCAGCCCTGCAGAAGGCGCTGGCTGACACCCTCGCCGACCCCCAGTTGCGGGCTGACGCCGAGCAGGCGAACCTGTCGATCAATCCGAATACAGGCGACGAAGTCAAGCAGATCGTCGACCAGCTCACGGGCCTCTCTCCCGAAGTCGTCGCCAAACTGAAAGCCATATTGCAGTAGGAACCATGGGCTCGTGAGTCGGTCCTCGAGGGCCGGATAAGGAGGAAACGATGAAGCGACGGACTACCCGCATTTCGACTCGGAATACCCCCGCACGGTGTCGACGATCCGCGAGCGGAGTGATGTGACCTCCAGGCAGAAGAGCCTGATCCTCGGCCAGAACGCCGCCCGGCTGCTCAACTTGTAACAGCGCGGTCGGGGGGGTCGTGTTATGTTAGAAAGGAGGACTGGATGGCCCAGCAAGACGATCCGACCAAGGTAGATGCGGAGCATTACAAAGTGGAGCTGGAGAACGAGCAGGTCCGAGTGCTCCGGATCAACTACGGCCCGGGCGAGAAGTCTGTGATGCATTCGCACCCCGCCGCCGTGCTTGTGTTCTTGACTGATGCCCACGCCCGGTTTACCTATCCAGACGGCAAGACGGAGGAGATCCGAGGGAAGGCAGGCGAGGTCGGTGCGCTGCCCGCGATGACGCACCTGCCTGAGAGCTTGAGCGATCGACCTTTTGAGGTGATGTTGGTTGAGCTGAAGGGCTAGGACCAGCCCGATCCGACAAGCGGCCGACAGCCAGAGGGCCTCCGGCACTAGCCGGGGCCCTCCTGTGTGCCAGAGACTGGACGATCAGCACAATCCGCGGCCGACCGTCACACTCCGAGCTCTTCGTCGGTCTTATCGGCAGCGGGAAAGAACAGCGGCTGGCCAAAGCGGTCAACGCCAAACTGCCCGATCAGCGCCTGTGTCTCAGGAGCGACCATGAAGTCAGAGAAGGCGCGCGCGCCCTCGACGTTGATCTGTCGTCCCTTGTCCGGATTGACCACCATGACGTGGTAGACGTTGAGCAGGTTCTGGTAGCCGTCGGCCAGTACCACAAGATCGAGCGAGCGAAGCCGAGCAAGATACGTCCCGCGGTCCGAGAGCGTGTAGCCCTGTTTGTCATTGGCGATGGTCAGGGTCTGACCCATGCCCTGGCCGACTTCGAGGTACCAGGGCTGGCCGCGCGGCTCGAGGCCCGCCGCCTTCCACAGGCCGAGCTCCAGCTGGTGGGTGCCAGAGTTGTCGCCACGACTGATGAAGAGCGCCCCGTT
>DASPXK010000253.1:0-4870 GCA_035637315.1 Chloroflexota bacterium | reverse complement strand
CGCTGTCAACCGGGCGTCTAAGCCGCAGGCAGCTGCTTCGAGCTGGCCTCGGCCTGGCGGCGCTGCCGCTCGTGGCCGCGTGCGCACCCCAGGCCCCGGCTCCGGCCCCGACAGCGGCGCCAGCCAAGCCGGCCGAAGCGCCCAAGCCCGCTCCAGCGGCGACGACCGCCCCGGCGGCGGCAGCGCCAGCCACTGCCCGCGGCGCCGGCGGGACGCTCAGGATGCTCATGTGGCAGGGGCCCACGATCGTCAACCCGCACCAGGCCCAGGGCACCAAGGACTACATCGCCTCCCGCCTGTGCATGGAGCCCCTGATCACGATCGACGGCGAGGGCAAGCTTGGCCCGGTCCTCGCCACGGAGGTGCCGTCCAGGGAGAACGGCGGCCTCAGCCCCGACGGTAAGACGGTCACGTACAAGCTGAAGAAGGACGTCAAGTGGGCTGACGGCCAGCCGTTCACGGCCGAAGACGTCGTCTTCACCTACGAGTTCGCCTCGAACAAGGAGAGCTCGGCCCCGACGCTCGCCCAGTTCCTCGACCTCGACAAGGTCGAGGCGGTCGATCCACTGACGGTCCGGCTGACCTTCAAGGAGCCCAGCCCTGGCTGGTACGGGCCGTTCTCCGGTGGGAACGGGATGATCCTGCCGAAGCACGTGATGAAAGACTACGTTGGGGCCAACTCACGCAATGCCCCCTTCAACCTAAAGTCGTTCGGGACGGGCCCGTTCATGGTCGAGGACTTCAAGCCGGGCGACCTCGTCACGTACGTCCCCAACCCGAACTTCCGTGAGCCGGGCAAACCATTCTTCGGCCGGATTGAGATCAAGGGTGGCGGCGACGCCGTCTCGGCGGCGCGAGCGGTCTTCCAGACGGCCGAGTACGACTATGCCTGGAACCTGCAGGTCGAGGCGCCGGTCCTTCAGGAGATCATGCAGGGCGGCAAGGGTGACCTGCTGTCCGTGTTGGGCGGAGGCGTCGAGCAGCTCTACTTCAACCAGGCCGACCCGAACAAGGAGATCGATGGCGAGCGCTCCCACCCCAGCACGAAGCACCCGTTTCTGACCGACATCAAGGTCCGCGAGGCGATGGCTTTGGCCGTCGATCGCGACACGATGGCCAAGCAGCTCTACGGCGGCGGCCTCACAGGTGAGGCAACCTCAAACGTCCTCACCACGCCGAGCAGCATGCAGTCCAAGAACACCAAGTCCGAGTTCAACATCGACAAGGCGAACAAGATCCTGGACGACGCCGGCTACAAGCGCGGCCCCGACGGCATCCGGGCTACGCCCGAAGGCGTGCGGATGAAGGTCGTGTACTCGACCTCGATCAACTCGCTCCGCCAGAAGGAGCAGGCGCTGGTCAAGGACGGCTGGCAGAAGATCGGCATCGAGACGGAGCTGAAGTCGATCGACGCTGGCGTGTACTTCTCGAGCGCGCCCGGCAATCCCGACACCTACGCCCATTTCACCGTCGACGTCGAGATGTTCACCTCGACGTTCGACTCGCCCTTCCCGCAGCAGTACATGAAGCGGTTCTACAGCGGCGACCCGGCCCGCGACGTCTCCTCCAAGGCGAACAATTGGGCCCCGCAGAACTTCCTCAAGTGGATCAGCCCGGAGTTCAACAAGCTCTACGACCAGGCCAAGACCGAGGTCGATCCGGAAAAGAACCGCCAGCTCTGGATCCAGATGAACGACGTGGTCGTCAACTCGTTCGTCGACGTTCCGTTGATCGACCGCAAGCTCACCGACGCCAAGGCAAAGGACCTTAAGGGCCCCGCCCTGAGACCTTTCGACAACCTCACCTGGAACGCCGCCGACTGGACGAAGGGATAGGCTCGAGGGAGAGGGGGCCGGGGGTGAGGGGCGGTCGTCATGACCAAGTACGCCCTTCGGCGTCTCGCCATCGCGATCCCGACCCTGCTGATAATCAGCCTGGTGGTCTTCACGGTCCTGGCGCTCGCGCCGGGTGACCCGCTGTCCCAGTTCGCCGCCAGCCCGGAGCTGCCGCCCGAGGTTCGAGAGAACATCCGCAAGCAGTTTGGGCTGGACGACCCGATCCACGTGCGCTACGTCAAGTGGCTGACCAACTTCGTCAACGGCGACTGGGGCTTCTCGTTCGCCTCCCGCTCGCCGGCCAGCGGGCTGATCGCCCAACGGGTGCCGACGACGCTGTGGGTGATCGGCTCGGCCTACCTCGTCGCGGTCCTGATCGCCATCCCGCTCGGCGTGGCGACCGCGGCGCGCCAGTATTCGTGGTTCGACCATATCGCCACCGGCCTGAGTTTCGCCGGCTTCTCGCTGCCCACCTTCTTTACTGGCGTCCTGTTGATCATCATCTTCAGCGTGCAGCTCAGGTGGCTGCCCATGGTCTACGACCAGCAAGTGATCGATCCTGTCCTCTGGATTAAGCAGGCGACCATGCCGATCATGGTATTGGCCCTGTTCCAGGGAGCGACCCTGAACCGCTACGTGCGGGCATCGATGCTGGATAATCTGAACCAGGACTATGCGCGCACGGCGCGGGCGAAGGGCCTCGCCGAGCACAGCCTGGTCATCCGGCACGTCCTGCGTAACGCCCTCGTGCCCGTGGTCACGCTGATCGCGCTCCAGTTGCCCACGGTGTTCACAGGCGCGGTCGTGACCGAGCAGATCTTCCGCGTGCCGGGTATCGGCTCGCTGCTGATCTCGTCGATCCAGAGCAACGACACGCCGGTGATCATGTCGATCATCATGGTCTTCTCGCTCCTGGTCGTCTTTTTCACGCTGGTCGCCGACCTGTTCTACGGCGTGCTCGACCCGAGAGTGCGGTATGGGTGAGTTGGAGACTGTCATCCTGAACGAAGTGAAGGATCCGAGCCCGCGAAGCGCACTTGTTCCGGGCACGGGGTCACGGATCCTTCGCTTCGCTCAGGATGACCGATCACGCTATGACGTTCGCTGAGCCCCGCGCCGTCGCCGTCGCGCCGCCCCTCGCCGCCGGATTGGGGAGGCGATACGAACGGTCGCTCGCGAAGGACGCCTGGCTCCGCTTCCGTCGCCACAAGCTTGCCCTGGTCGGGGCCTTCGTGTACGCGCTGCTGATAGTGATGACGCTCGCGGGCCCGTTCGGCTGGACGAAGGCGCTCGACGAGATCGACTTCAGCGCGGCGCACCAGTTCTCGGCGGCGCACCCACTCGGCTCCGACGATCTGGGCCGCGACCTGCTGGCCCGGCTCCTCTGGGGCGGCCGGATCTCAATCGCCGTCGGGCTGTCCGCCATGTTGGTGGCGATCACTATCGGCGTTACCGTGGGAGCGGTCGCCGGCTTCTTCGGCGGCTCGATCGACATCCTCCTCAGTCGCATCATCGAGGTCTTCCTGTCGGTGCCACAGCTCCCTCTGCTGCTGGTCGTCGTCTACCTGTACCGCAACACCCTCGTCCGTGCGCTCGGGCCTGAGATCGGCGTGTTCGTGATGATCGTCGGTGTCATTGGCTGCCTGAACTGGATGCCGACGGCCCGCCTGGTGCGAGCCGGCTTCGTCACTCAGCGCGAGCGCGAGTACGTCGAGGCAGCCCGCTGCCTCGGCGCCGGGCCGCTCCGCATCATCAAGCACATCCTGCCGAACACCCTCAGCCCGATCATCGTCGCCGGCACGCTTTCGGTCGGCGCCGCGATGATCGCCGAGTCCACCCTCTCATTCCTCGGCCTGGGCTTCCCGCCAGATGTGCCAACCTGGGGCCGGCTGCTGTTCGACGCTCAGAACTTCCTGACCATCGCGCCCACGCTGGCTCTCTTCCCCGGGCTGATGATCTTCCTGGCGGTCCTATCGATCAACTTCATCGGCGACGGCCTGCGTGATGCGCTGGACCCCCGGCGCACGCTGTAGGGGCGTACGGCGTACGCCCTGGGGCGCACGCCGTGCGCCCCTACAGTCCCAACAAGTCGGCGACCGTCACGAAGTCGAGGCCGCGGGCGCGGAGGCCCTCGACGATCGGGCCGAGCGCGAGCGCGTCCTGGGACTCCGCGCCGACGTGGAAGATGTAGATCACGCCTGGCTCGGCGCGGCTCAGGCATCGCTCGACGATGGCCCGAGCCGGCAGGTGGTTCCAGCCCAGCGAATCGACTGTCCACATGATCGTGTAGTCGTAGCCGGCGTCGGCGACGTCTTTGAGCACCCCGCCGTTCAGGTCGCCGAACGGGGGCCGAAAGTATGGCCGAGTCGAGCGGCCGGTCAGCCCCTGGATCAGCTCCTCGGCCCGTTCCAGCTCGATCCGTCGCTCGGCTACGCCCAGCGGTCGACCCGCCGACAAGCCGGTGAACGAGCGATGGCTCCAGGTGTGATTGATAAGCTGGTGGCCCTCGTCGGCCATGCGCTGGACCAGGTCTGAGTTCTGCTCGGCCCACAGCCCGGTCATCCCGAACGAGGCCGGAATGCTGTTCTCGCGCAGGATGTCCAGGATCAGCTCGGCGTAGCCGCGGTCAGCACCTGCGTCGAAGGTCAGGGCGACCGCGTTGCACTCGCTCGGGCCGCGGCTGACCACCACCGACTGCCCCAGCGTGGGCGCGACCGCGGGCTCGCCGGGACGGCACGCCGGCATGGACCTGGCCTGGCCAGCCGGCGGCTGGTCGATCTGCGGGCCGCAGGGAGGAGGTGGCGGCGCGCCGACCTGAGCGGGGCCGACCCGCCCGGGTGACGGCATCTCACGCAGGTCTGACGGGCTCGGCGGCTGCGACTCGATTTCCCCGAGGCTGGGCGAGGCGTCATTGGCGATGGAGGTGGTGACTGTCGGCGGCGGCGAGCATTCCTGGGCGTCGACACCGAAGGGCTGCGAGGCAGCCATGAAGAGCGCCAGCGCGACCGCGGCCGATAGCAGTGGTCGAGGTGGGC
>DASPXK010000252.1:0-6477 GCA_035637315.1 Chloroflexota bacterium | reverse complement strand
CGGCTGGCCGCCGCCCGTCGCGAGGTGGCAGTCGGAAAAATCTCGGGCGCCGTCGGCACCCACGCCAATGTGCCAGCCGAGGTCGAGGAGTCGGTCTGCGAGCGGCTTGGCCTGGAGCCAGCTGCCGCTTCGACCCAGGTCCTCCAGCGCGATCGCCACGCTGCCTTCATCTCAACCCTGGCGGTCATCGCCGCCACGGTCGAATTGATGGCGACGGAGATCAGGGCTCTGCAGCGGACCGAGATCGGGGAGGTCGCCGAGCCGGTCTCTGCCGGCCAGCAAGGCTCCTCGGCGATGCCGCACAAACGCAACCCCGAGCTGTGCGAGCGAATCTGCGGGCTTGCCCGGGTGGTGCGCGCCGACGCTGTGCCGGCCCTCGAGAATGTGGCGCTCTGGCACGAGCGCGACATTAGCCACTCGTCGGCCGAGCGGGTGATCCTGCCCGACGCTTGCCTGGCGCTCGATTACATGCTGCGGCTCTTCACGGACGTGATCGAGGGACTGGACGTTTTCCCCGACAGGATGCGAGCCAACATCGATCTGACCCGCGGACTGATCTTCTCCGAGCGCGTCCTGCTGGCGCTGGTCGAAAAGGGGATGGCGCGCAACGACGCGTATGTGGTGGTCCAGCGCAACGCCAGCCGGGCCTGGGCAGGCGAGGGCACGCTGCTCGAGCTGCTTTCGGCGGACTCATGTGTGAGCGAGCGGTTGTCACCGGAGGAGCTGGCCGACTGCTTCGAGCTGGACTACCACCTGCGTGGCGTGGAAGTCGCGTTCGCGCGCCTGGGGCTCACGCAGTGAGGCTACATCCCTTCCTGAAGGCCGGCGCTCTTCCTCCGCCGCCCGCCATTCGTGTCGACCTGGCCGGCCTGCCGCTGTTCTCGCGCGGCAAGGTCCGCGAGATGTACGACTTGGGCGAGTATCTTTTGATGGTCGCCAGCGACCGCCTGTCGGCCTTCGACGTGGTCCTCGAGGAGCCGATTCCCGGCAAGGGGATAGTCCTTTCGAGCCTTTCCGCATTTTGGTTTCGAAAGCTTGGCTGCTACGTGGCGAACCACTTCGTATCGGACGATCCGGCCGACTGGCGGCCCGAGATTCAGCCATACGGGGAGCAGCTTCGGGGCCGCGCCATGCTGGTACGGCGCTGCAAGCGGATCGACGTCGAGTGCGTGGTGCGTGGCTACCTGGCGGGCTCGGGCTGGGCGGAGTACCGCCAACAGGGCACGCTGGCTGGCCTGCCCCTGCCGTTTGGGCTGGTGGAGGCCGATAAACTCCCAGAGCCAGTCTTCACGCCGGCGACGAAGGCAGAGGAGGGCCACGACCAGAATATCTCGATCGAGGAGATGGCCAACCTGGTCGGCCAGGATCTGACCCGCGCCCTGGAAGCCAAAAGCCTCCAGCTGTACTCGCTGGCCGAGGAGCACGCCCGCGCGCGGGGGATCATCCTGGCCGACACCAAGTTCGAGTTCGGCCTGCTCGAGGGCGAGATCGTCCAGATCGACGAGTCGTTGACGCCGGACTCGTCCCGCTTCTGGCCGGCCGATCGATACCGGCCGGGCTCGAGCCCGCCGTCGTTCGACAAGCAGCCGGTCCGCGATTACCTGGAGGTGTCGGGCTGGGACAAGCGACCCCCACCGCCCCCCCTGCCGGCACAGGTCGTTCGTGACACCTCCGAACGGTACCGCGAAGCGTTCCTGCGTTTGGCCGAGCCTGGCCCATGACCGAGTGGCTGGCCAGGATCCAGGTCACGTTGAAGCCAGTCGTCAACGACCCGGAGGGCCTCAGCATCGAGCAGGCCCTCCACCAACTGGGGTTCGACGGCGTGACTTCGGTTCGGGCCGGCAAATACTTCGAGGTGGAGATGAGGGGCGGGGATCGGCGGGCCGCGGCCGCGCAGACCGAGGCGATGTGTCAGCGCCTGTTGGCGAACCCGGTCATCGAGCAGTACCGCTTCACGCTGGCGCGGCGGTCGAGCCGTCGCGGCGCGCCAGCAGCACGCCGCTGAGCCGCTCGTAGACCCCGTACGGCACTTGCTGACTGCCGATCCGCGGGCCGCGTCCGGTCCGCGGGCCGTGGCAGTCGGAGCCTCCCGTCTCGAGCAGCCTGAGCTCGCCGGCTACCATGGCGTAGTGGTGGCGCTGGGGCTCGCGGTGCACGATCTGCCAGACCTCGAGCCCGTTCAGCCCCGCGGCCACTAGCGGCGCGAGGTCTGCGGCTTCGAGGAGCGGCTTGTCACGCCTGATCTTGGCGGGGTGGGCAAGGCTGGCAATGCCGCCGGCCTCGTGAATGAGCGCGATCGCCTCGGCCGCTGTGTAGGCACGCGGCTCCTGGCTGGCCAGCCTCAGGAGAGCCGCCGCGTTGCGTGCCCGCCGAAGCACGCCGCGCTCGACCATCGCCAACACGAGTGAGGCGCCCGCCGCGTAGCGGGCGCGGTACTTCTCGAGATCGGCCGCCGCGAGCGATTCGCCGGCGGCCCGAACGGCGCCCAGCACGCGCTCGACATGCTCGGCCATCAACCGCCGCCCACGCTCGAGCGCGACGCGCAAGGCCAGGGAGTCCGGATCGATCCCGTAGCCCAGCACGTGGACCGTGCGCCCAACCCAGTCGGCGGTCAGCTCGACGCCAGTCAAAAGCTCGACCCCGAGCCCCGCGGCGGTCTCGGCCGCCTCCGCCAGGCCGTCCAACACGTCGTGGTCGGTGATCGAGATCGCCGCCAGCCCGCGGGCGGCCGCCTCCTCGACGACCTGAGAGGGACTCCAGCGCCCGTCGGACCACGACGTGTGGAGGTGCAGGTCGACGTAACGATGAATGGCGCCATTCAGGGGCATGCGCCCGTTGTAGCACGCCAGCCGGCGCGGCGGCTGTCTGCGGGGCGGGCTACCGTGTCCGCGAGGCCTGCTTGGGCGGTCGTCGACCTATGCGCTCACGATGATTTCCAGCGGCTCGCGCTTCGAGACCACCGGGACACAAGGACACCGAGCCGCTCAGTCTTCATTGTCATTCTGAGGAGTCATGGGCCTTCGGCCCGCCCCGAGCGAATGAAAGTTCATTTTCGTGGGAGCGAAGCGAAGGATCTCATGCTCCTCACCAGTGAATCTCTCGCTGCGCATGAACGACGAAATATTCCAGGCCCTCATCCAACATGTGGGCTAACTGGAATCGAGATGTCATGTTGGGGAACATGAGATCGTCATTGCGCCAACGTGGCTGCGCGACCCTGGGCGGGCGGCGGACCCACTTCTGCCTGAGGGTCTCGTCCTAGTGGCCGTAGTGGCTAGCCTCGGCAGCCGGCTTCAGCAGGCGTGGTACATTTGACGTCACAGCGAGGCCCCGCGGTGAAGGGAGGGGAGCGCCTTGGAGACGGGAGCGCCGACCATCAACCCGCTCATGTTTCGCGCCTACGACATCCGTGGCCTGGCCGGAATCGACCTGACTCCAGAGGTGGCCGAGTTGATCGGTCGCGCCTGGGGGACGTGGCTGCGGCGGCACGGCGGCTCGACGATGGTGCTCGGACGCGACCTGCGGCCCAGCTCGCCGGGTTTGCGCGACGGCTTTGTAGCCGGCGCGAACGCGACCGGCTGCGACGTGACGGACATCGGCTTCGCCACCTCACCGCTGATGTACTTCGCCACCATCGACCGCGCCACTGCTGGCGGGGTGAACATCACGGCCAGCCACAATCCGGTTGAGTACAACGGGATCAAGATGGTCTCCGAGGCGGCCCTGCCGCTCTCCGAGGAAGAGATCATGGAGGTCCGCGACCTGGCGCTCCGCCGCGACTTCGAGATCGGTAGCGGCCGCGTCGGTGAGTGGGACCCCAAGCAGCGCTATTACCAGAAGATCGAGTCCGCGATCCACCTGGCTCGACCGATGAAGGTGGTGGCGGACACCGGCAACGGCGTGGCCGGGCTCTTCGTGCCCGAGATGCTGCGCCGCCTGGGCTGCGAGGTGGTCGAGCTGTACACCGAGCCCGACAGCCGTTTCCCAAACCACCTACCCGATCCAGAGAAAGAAGAGAACATGCGCGACCTGATGGCGCTGGTCCCCAAGGTCGGCGCCGAGGTCGGGCTGGCGTGGGACGGTGATGGGGACCGACTGGGGATCTGCGACGAGCATGGCCGCCGCTACGAGGCCGACTTCATCAACATCCTGCTCGCTCGCGACATGCTGAGCCGCCACGTGGGGGCGACGATCCTCCTGGATGTCAAGTCGTCGATCAACGTGCTGGAGGACATCCGCAAGCACGGCGGCAAGCCGATGTTGTGGAAGACAGGCCACTCGCACATGAAGCGCAAGATGCGCGAGGATGGCCTGCTCCTGGGTGGTGAGCTCTCGGGTCACATGTTCGTCGGGGAGGACTATTTCCCGATCGACGATGCCCTCTTCGCCGGCGCTCGGGTGCTCAGCATCCTGTCGCGCAGCGACCGCCCACTCTCACGGCAGTTCGAGGGACTACCTGAGCTGTACGCTACCCACCTGATCCAACTCGGCTGCCCAGACGATCAGAAATTCGGGGTGGTCAAGGCGATGCGCGCGAAGCTCGCGGCCAGGCACGCCGTCATCGACATCGATGGCGCCCGAGCTGACTTTGGCGAGGGCTGGGCGCTGATCCGGGCGTCCAATACCTCGCCGGCTCTCACCGTTCGCTGCGAGGCGCGGACACCCCGCGCTCTCCAACGCATCAAGCGTGAGATGCACGACCTGTTGGCTAGCCACCCGAGCGTTGACCTGAGCGCCTGGCCGGAGCCCGCCGCGTAGGGCTCACCCGCGTGTCCGCCCTGGCCGCACACACGGGTGCGCCCCTACGAGACGACTCGCGGCTCCCGACTCGTGACCCGTTCTCGAACGTCTGTCTCGCGGGCGTTCCCCCCGGGTAGCTGAGTCGCCATCACGATATTGGCCAGCGTCACGCCGAGGACAACCAGGAAGACGGCGTGGAGGCTGCCGTCGAGGATACCCCGCACTCCGGCCAGGACGGCCGGGTCGAGCGCGCGGCGGGCGATCGGGTCAAGCACCTGGTTGGCGATCGCCAGGCTCTGGCCGGCCGAGCCGAGCTGCGACTCCATTCGCAAGTTGAAGACGATGCCCAGCATGTTCAGTCCGATCGCCTGGCCGATGCTGCGGCAGAACTGGTTGGTCGAGGTAACAACACCCCGCTGCTCCCAGCCGACGGCATTCTGGACGGGCAGGGTGAAGTTGACCACACTTACACCCATGCCCAGCCCGAACACGCTCGTCGCCAGCAGCACCGACCAGACCGAGCTTGACTGGTTGAGCAGCGAGAGCAGCGCGGTCCCGGTCGCCACGATACTGGTCCCCAGCACGGCCGTGCGGCGGTAGCCGAACTTGAGAAGCAGCCGGCCGCCGACGATGCTGCCCAGCGTCCAGGTGACCGAGCTGGGAATCAGCACCCCGCCGGCCATCGTCGCCGTCCCGCTCAGGACGCCCTGAGCGAAGACCGGCACGAAAGTGAACGGGCCGGCCATGGTCATGCCGGACAGGAACATGCAGATTCCAGATACCGCGATCAGGCGAGTCCGCAGCACGCCGAGCGGCAGGATTGGCTCGGGAACGCGCGCCTCGTGCCAGCCGAACAAGGCCAGCAGCAGGCCGGCCAGCGCGAACAGGCCCAGCCCAGGGATCGATAAGCTCGGGTAGCTCTCGCCCAATTGAAGCAGCCCGATCATCAGCGCCGTGAGGGCGGCGGTCAGTCCCGCCGCGCCGACGTAATCGATCTGGTGTTCGTGCCGCTCGACCCGCTCGCGCAGCCGCCACGACAGCATCGCCAGCGCCACGACCCCGATCGGGAAGTTCACGAAGAAGATCCAGCGCCAGTTCCAGTAGTCGGTGATGAAGCCGCCGATCAGCGGTCCGATGATGCCCGAGATGCCCCAGACCGCGCTGAACAAGCCAATGATCCGCGCGCGCTGCTCGAGTGAGAACTGGTCGCCGATGATCGTCAGCGTGGTCGGAAAGACGGCCCCCGCGCCGAAGCCCTGGATAACCCGGAACAGGATCAGCTGGGTCATGTCTTGTGCGAAGCCACACATGACAGACCCGAACAGGAAGACGACCGTCCCAAACGTGTAAACGGGCTTGCGGCCGTAGGTGTCGGCCAGTTTGCCATAGACCGGGACGGTGACCGTCGAGGCAAGCAAGTAGGACGAGAAGACCCAGGTATAGAGTGAGACCCCGCCCAGTTGGGAAACGATCGTCGGCATGGCCGTCCCAACGACCAGGACGTCCAGGGCGGTCAGAAACGTGCAGATCAGCAGCGAGATCAGGAGCAGGATTCGACCACGTATCGCCAGCCCCTCGGCCGGCCCATCTCTAGAAGGGCTGACACGCCCATCGTCGATCACGACTCAGCTCGCTCCGGTCTCGGGCGTTAGTGTTGGCCACTCGCCAGCATACCTGGGGCTGCGGCCAACCGTCTAACCAGCCGCGTGTTCAGGGCCCGGCAGAGCCCGATACCTC
>DASPXK010000251.1:0-9026 GCA_035637315.1 Chloroflexota bacterium | reverse complement strand
CGGGGAGCAAACCTAACCCCCCAGCCCCCTTCCCTAAAGGGAAGGGGGAGCATGTTGACTGGCCCCCCTTCCCTTTAGGGAAGGGGGCTGGGGGGTTAGGTTTGCTCCCCGGCCAACACGTGCCAGGTCGCCTGCTCGGAGGGTGGGGCAGGGGCCTGTTCGGCGTATTCGACGGCGGCGTCGACCTCGGCGTCTACCTCGGCCGCCAGCGCATCGCCCTCCGCGTCGGACAGAAGGCCGAGGCCAAGCAGGTAATTGCGGAAGGCGGGCAGCGGGTCGTGGACTCGCTCCCGCTCGATCTCTTCCTGCGCGCGGTAGTTGTCCATGCCGACGTGGCTGGTGTGCAGGCTGTAGCGGTAGACGCGCGCCTCGACCAGGCTGGGGCCATTGCCCCGAAGCGCTCGCTCGCGAGCCGCGCGGACTGAAGCGTACACCGCCAGCACGTCCATTCCGTCGATCGACTGGCCGGGTATCCCGTAGGCATTGGCGCGGTCGGCCACGCTCTGCACTGGCGACTCGAGCTGAAAGGGGACCGAGATCGCGTAGCGGTTGTTCTCGCAGACGTAGACGACCGGCAGCTTGTGGATGGCCGCGAAGTTCAAGCCTTCGTGAAAGTCGGCCTTGCTCGCGGCTCCCTCGCCGAAGGAGGCGTAGGCGACGGCCGCTTCTCCGAGTAGCCTCGATGCGAGCGCGGTCCCGGCCGCGTGAGGAATGTGGGTCCCGACGCTGCTCGAGTTGGTCATCAGGTGCAGGGCCGGGTCCGACCAGTGGCAGGGCATCTGGCGGCCGCCGCTGTTCTGCGCCTCGGCCCTGCCGAAATGGTCCAGCATCACCTGGCGGACCGACTGTCCGCGCGCCAGCGCGGACCCAACGCCGCGGTAGAACGGGTAGAGGTAGTCGGCCGGCTCCAACGCCGACACGGCGCCAACCTGGGCAGCCTCGTGCCCCTCGGCCGGGATCGCGATCGCGACCCTGCCCTGAAGAGCCAGCGTCAGGGTCCGCTCGCTCGTCCGCCGCGCGAGAACCATCAGGCGGTACATCCGGACCACGTCAGCGTCGGCTAGACCGAGGGCCGCGTGACGGTTCTCGATCGTCAGCGTCTGCTTCTCGATGACCCGCGCCATGATCCCTCCGCCCGCCTGGTAGAGGCATTGTAACAGGGCGTCCCTCCCCCTCTCCCACGCTTGGGAGAGGGGGTTTGGGGGTGAGGTGTCGGCAAATTGACAGTTGGAGAGTCGGCGCGACGATAGTTCTTGCCCGCCCGGCGGCGTATCGTGGTCCTGGATGAGAGCATCTAGCCACGAAGCTGTCCGTGGCACCAGGAGGACAAAAGAGATGGCTCTAGCACTTCAAGCTCCCGCGGCCGGGGCGCCTCGACCGAGGACCATTTCACCGCTGAGGATCGAGGCCGAGCTCGCTTGCTTAATGTGCGGCCGCGTCGTCGGCGACATCGTCGACGGCCGCGCTATCCAGCACCCTGGCTGCAACGGCCGGCTTCGGGTGGAGCGCGGGATCGTGCGCTGCTGCCACTGCGGCGGTCCGGTCTACCGCGACCCGATGATTGGCCTGGCGGCCCAGTAAGGGCACGGCATGCCGTGCCCTTCAAAGACAGGACCCCTAGGGGGCACGGCATGCCGTGTGCTACGGTAAGCTATCGCGGATATGAGGGCCCCGTTCGGCCGAGTGCTGATCGCCAACCGTGGCGAGATCGCCGTCCGCCTGATTCGGGCCTGCCAGGAGCTGGGCGCTCGGGCGATCGCCGTCTACTCCGAGGCTGACCACGGTGCACTCCACACCCGTCTGGCGGACGAGGCTCACTTGCTCGGCCCGCCGCCGGCCAGCGAGAGCTATCTGAACATCGAGCGCGTCCTGGACGTAGCGCGGCGGGCGGGCGCCGAGGCGCTCCATCCGGGTTACGGGTTCCTCTCTGAGAACCCCGCCTTCGCCGAGGCGTGCGCGGCGGCCGGCCTGGCCTTCGTCGGTCCGCCGCCGAACGCGATGCGGCTGATGGGCGACAAGGCGGCCGCTCGCCGGCTGGTGGCCGAGCATGGAGTGGCGATCGTGCCCGGCTACGACGACCCGGACCAGGCGGACGAGACGCTGCTAAAGCATGCCAGGGGGGTGGGCTTCCCGCTCTTGATCAAGGCGGCCACAGGTGGCGGCGGGCGTGGGATGCGCGTGGTGCGCGAGGCTGAAGGGTTCGGCGAGGCGCTCCAGGGGGCCCGGCGGGAGGCGCGCGCGGCCTTCGGGCACGACACGATCATCCTGGAGCGATACATCTCCCCGGCCCGACACGTCGAGGTGCAGGTCCTGGGCGACCAGCAGGGCGCCCTGATCCATCTGGGCGAGCGCGATTGCAGCGTGCAGCGACGCCACCAAAAGGTGATCGAGGAGAGCCCCTCGCCGGCGGTCAGCCCCGAGCTTCGGACCGCGCTAGGGGAGGCCGCCGTGCGCGTCGCCCGAGCGGCCGGTTACTGGAACGCGGGGACGTGTGAGTTCCTGCTGGACGAGCACGGCCAGTTCTACTTCATCGAGATGAACACCCGCCTCCAGGTGGAGCATCCAGTCACAGAGCTGGTGACCGGGCTGGACCTGGTCCAACGCCAGCTTGCAATCGCGGCCGGCTTGCCGCTCGGACTCAGCCAGGACGACGTCGTGCTGCGCGGCCACGCCATCGAGTGTCGGCTGTATGCCGAGGACCCGGCCCACGACTACCAGCCCTCGGCCGGCCGCCTCGAGCGGTTCGAGCCGCCGCCTGGCCACGGGCTGCGGCACGACGTGGGCTACGCTGCCGGCGACCGCGTGAATACGTATTACGACGCCATGCTTGCCAAGCTGGTCGCGTTCGGCGAAGACCGGGCGACAGCGCTGGCGAGGGCAGGCTGGGCTGTCGAGCGGTACGTGGTCTCGGGTGTGGCCACGAATCTGCCGCTGCTCCGCTGGGTCCTGGCCCATCCGACCTTCTCGAACGGACAGGCGACGACCGATTTCCTGGCCCGTGAGTGGCGGCCGCCGAGCGGCGGGCCTGCGCCTGCAGAGCTGCTGGCAGGAGCCGCGGCGTTCGAGCTGAGCACTCCGGTCGCTGAGCCGTCGGCGGACCCGTGGCGGTCCAGCAAGCCCTGGCGTCTCCTGGAAGAAGGCGTCGTCCTGGCATATCAAGGGGAGACCTCACCGCGCGCGGTCGTCGCCTCGCGGGCCGCCCGGCCTTGCAGCGCGGGCGCTTGCGGGGGCGCCGCCATTGGCTCGGCGTGGTCGGTCTCGGTCGAAGGCCAGACCTACCTGGCGGTTGCCGAAGCCGACGGGCGGGTTTCGGTCAACTCGGGTGAGCGGCGCTGGATGCTTCGCGTGAGCCGCGTGGAGGGCGGGGTGATCGTAGCTGACGGCGAGTCGACGTTCAGGCTCGCGCGCGCCTTGCCGCCGTCGATCGAGGCGACGAGCGGCCAGTCGGTCGAGCCCGGGGGACCGACTCGGCTAGAAGCCCCAATGCCTGGGCGGGTGGTCAAGGTAGCGGTCCGCGAGGGACAGCAAGTCCGAGAGCACCAGACCCTGCTCGTGTTGGAAGCGATGAAGATCGAACACACTGTTGCCGCGCCGCGCGACGGCACGGTCCAGGCGGTGCGGTGCCGCGAGGGAGACACAGTCGAGGGTGGGGCGGTGCTGGTAGAGTTAGCGAGCAGCGAGTAGCGAGTAGTGAGTAGTGTGCTCCAGGGACTGCCGCGGCGCGTGCGGATCGTCGAGGTCGGGCCCCGGGATGGGCTCCAGAACGAGGAGCGCACCATCTCGACCGAGGACAAGGTCCGCTTCATCGACCTGCTGAGCGAGAGCGGGCTCGAAGTCGTCGAGGTCACGTCGTTCGTTCATCCGAAGGCGGTGGCGCAGCTGGCCGACGCGGCTGACGTGTGCCGTGCCATCACCAGGCGTCCGGGCGTGCGTTACCCGGTCCTCGTGCCCAACACGCGCGGGATGGAGCGCGCGCTCGAGGCGGGGGCGCGTGACGTGGCGGTGTTCACCGCCGCGACGGACAGCTTCAATCAGCGCAACGTCAACGCGACGATCGACGAGTCAGTCCACAACATCGGCGAGGTGCTCCGCCTTGCGCGTGGCTGCGGGGTCTCGGTTCGGGGCTACATCTCGACTGTCTTCGGCTGCCCATACGAGGGTCCGGTGGCGCCCGAAGCGGCGCTCCGAGTGGCCGGACGGCTCCTCGAGCTGGGCATCGACGAGCTGTCGCTGGGCGATACGATCGGCGTAGCCACGCCACGCCTGGTGGAGAACGTGCTGGTGCCGGTCGCTGAGCGCTTCGGCGTAGACCGCGTTGGGCTGCACTTTCACGACACGCGTGGGACGGCGCTGGCCAACACGCTGCTGGCGCTGCAGATGGGCTACTGGATCTTCGACACGTCGGCGGGCGGCCTGGGAGGATGTCCGTTTGCGCCGGGCGCCGCGGGCAACCTGGCCACCGAGGACTTGCTCTACCTGCTCGATGGTCTGGGCACCCTGAGTGGCGTGAGTCTGGACGCGCTGCTGGCTGCCTCGCGGTTCATCGCGGACAAGGTTGGCCATCCGCTGACCAGCAAGGTCTACCAGGCCAAGCAAGGCACCCACGCCGCTTAGAGGCGGCATACTAGCCCTGTGATGGGAGCAGCGACCGACGATGCTCAACCGCGCCTGGGCATGCTGCGTGACACGTACGAGCTGGGGCTCGAGCTCGCCGGCGCCGGCTGGCCGACGCCGGCCGAGGCGTTTGGCCACCTGTTCGAGCGAGGGGTCGCCTTTGTCGAGAAGGGGGGCGAGCTGGCGCCGATCCGGGGCTCCGCTCCCGCCGAGCTCCTCGAGGCGCTGACTCGTACTCGAGCCGAGCTGCTGGCCATCGACAGTGGGTATACGTGCACCAGGTACGGCGTCGTACAGCTCAGGCAGGAGGGTGAAGCGCTCGAGAAGACCTGGCTGGAGCTGGCCGACGACCACCTGGCGCTGCGCGGCCAGATCGTTGCCTCACGACGTGAGGAGGAGCGCCTGAAACGAGAGCTGGCCCGTCTGGGCGCTCCCACGGTGCCGCTGCCCGAGCACGAGGAGCTGACTGCGCCCGAGCCCTCCTACGCACGCAAGCGGCGCGCCATGCACGAAGATCTGCTCGAGGGAGCTGAGCTCGTCGAAGTCGAGCTGGCGATGGCGGGCGCGGTTCTCGAGGCGGGCGACCGCCTGGCTGAAGCCTCTGGCTGGCTAGCCGAGTGGGGCCAGCACGCCCGTCTGGCCGTTTTTGCCCAGGGACTATCGCTTGCGCTTCGGGAGCGCGAGGCGAGCGAGGTCGATCCGGACGATGCCGCGTCGGTGGAGTCCGCTCGCGAGCAGGCCCACCTGAAGCTCAATCAACTGGAGCGTCGTCACGCCACGCTTCGG
The DNA here is from genome assembly GCA_035637315.1 of Chloroflexota bacterium. Lineage (GTDB taxonomy): Bacteria > Chloroflexota > UBA6077 > UBA6077 > JACCZL01 > DASPXK01. The sequence goes on along the minus strand of DASPXK010000251.1, from coordinate 3,626 downwards.
CTGCGCCTGTTCGAGCTGCGCCACAACAACCGGGTCCTGACGTGGAGAATCACGGCCCTGCGAGTGGAGGCCGAGGGAATGCGCAGCCGGCTTCAGTTGTTCGAGGCGGACCGATCGCGACTCGAAGGTGACCTGGCGGCTTGGCTGGCTGCCTTGCCGCCCGGCCGGCGGCCCGGCGAGCGGAAGCGTGGCTGGCGGGCTCTGGTGGCGCGGCTGCTGACCCCACCCGGGCGCGAGCAGTGAAAAACGCCCCCTTCCCTGAAGGGAAGGGGGTTCGGGGGTTAGGTCCCTATTTCTTCTCGGGCTTTTCCTGGCCGCCTTTGCCGCCGAGGTCTTCGATGTCGAGCGTCTCGATGAAATCCTTGAAGACGCCCAGCTTCGACTCGTCGAGCACCTCGGCCGCGGCCCCCTGGGCCTCGCCTTCGGCCTCTTCGCCCTCTGCCTCGGCGTCGAAGACCATCCCGGCCTGGTCCAGGACCGACTCGTCAACGTAGATCGGGACCTTTGCGCGAATGGCCAGGGCGATCGCGTCGCTCGGCCGGGAGTCGACCTCGACGTGTCGGCCATTGTCGTCGATGACGACCTTGGCGTAGAAGGTCTCGTCGGCCAACTCGTTGATGACGACCTGGGTGACCTTGCCGCCGAGGGCGCCGATGACCGAGCCGAGCAGGTCGTGAGTCAGTGGGCGAGCGACCGGCACGTTCTGCATCGGGATGGCGATCGCGTCTGCCTCGAAGTGCCCGATCCAGATGGGGAGGTATCGCTGCGCAGTCTTCTCCTTGAGCATGACCACGCGCTTGTAGTTCGTCATATTCACGCGGATGCTCTCGACGAAGACTTCGATCACGTCTGCGCTCCTTGTTGCCCGGGATCGCGAGTCGCCCTGCCCGAGAGTCCGCGACCGGAGGGTGAGGCGCCCATATTGTACACCCGCGAGTGGCGAGTGGCGAGTTGGTTTCGCGAGTCGCGAGCCGTGAGTCCCGAGTGGAGGTCGGCATACGCCACTCGGCATACGCCATTAGGTATACTCGCCGGCTGAGCCCGCGCCGGGGCAGCGAAGGGAGGCCGCCAGAGCGGTGGAGCGGCCCGAGTCGGCGCGTCTTTCCGCGCCCGGTCTAGCGATCTGGGTAGTGGCGAGTTTGGCTGGGATCGTGACGCTGACCGCCCTGCTGGTCAGCTGGGGCTCGGCGTACGGCCAAACCATCGGCCCAATCCCCGTGCCCACCCCCGGGGGCCCGCCAAGCCCGGCCCAGGTCTCCGCCCCGGCTGCCGAGCCCGACGACGACAAGTCGTGTGGCAAGGAGAAATCCAGGCCTAGATGCCATTCCGGGCGGAACTCTTCCGACAGCGGCCGGGATCTGCCCGACACCCAGACTCAGGTGACCGGGCCCGCGCCTAGCGTCATCCGGGAGAGCGGTGCGTCACCCGACGCGCCGGCGATCGCGCCGCCTCTCGAGGCCCCCGTCTCCTCGACGGACGGCGCGACCGTGACGATCACGACGCCCGCTGGGACAGTCCAGGTCAGTGTGCCGGCGGGCGGCGCCCCCCAAGACGTGACGGCCTCGCTTCAGCGGTTGGACCCGACCGCGGCCCCGGCCCTGGCGTCGTTTCCGCCTGAGATGCAGCTCGGCGGCACCCTCTTCCAGCTTGAGTTTCGGGACCCCACAAGTGGTGAGCCTGTGGCCACGCTGGCCCAGGTCACGGTGGCGCTGAGCCAAGCCGACCTCGCCGCGCTCGAGGTCGGGTCGCTCAGACTGGCCGTGTTCGACGGCACGAGCTGGACCGCCGTGCCCGCGATCGTCGACCCCACCACGCAAACCATCAGCGCGACGCTCACCCTGGGCAGCGGGCTGATCGCGGTCGTCGCTACAGTGGGTTAGGCGGCTCTCCTTCTGTCGTCCTCAGCGAAAGCGAAGGATCTCGGTCCTGGGCGAGGATGCCGAGATCCTTCGCGGCGCTCACGATGATAAGAAGACGATACGTTACCGTGTGGCCTCGAGCGCGGGAGGTGCGCCGGTGTCCTTGTCGTTCTTTGACATCCTGTGGATCTTCTTCATCATCAGCTCACTCCAGCCAATCATTCGTCGCCGCTGGGTGGACGCCCAGCGGGTCAGGGCGTTCCGGCGCTCGAGGAGCAGCGCGGCAGTCGCGTGATCGGGCTGATCCATCGCCAGGAGACGATGAGCTTCCTCGGTTTCCCGATCGCGCGGTTCATCGACATTCAGGACTCGGAGGACCTCCTGCGCGCGATCCAGCTCACGGACAAAACGGTTCCGATCGACTTGATCCTTCACACGCCGGGCGGGCTGGTGCTGGCCGCCGAGCAGATCGCGCTCGCTCTCCGCCAGCACCCGGCCAAGGTGACCGTCTTCGTCCCCCACTACGCGATGAGCGGCGGGACACTAGTCGCGCTGGCCGCCAACGAGATCGTGATGGGCGAGCACGCGGCTGGGCCCGGTCGACCCGCAGCTTGGCCAGTATCCGGCCGCCTCCGTGCTGAAGATGATCGAGCGCAAGCCGATCGCCGAGGTCGACGATCAGACGGTCATTCTGGCCGACGTGGCCGAAAAGGCGATCCGTCAGGTGGAGCAGGCGGTCAAGGAGCTACTGGACGGGCGGATGCCGACCGAGCGGGCGACGGCTCTGGCGCGGACGCTGGCCAGCGGGACGTGGACCCACGACTATCCGATCGGCGTGCGCGAGGCGCGCGAGCTGGGCCTACCCATCTCCACAGACATGCCGCGAGATGTATTTGACCTGATGTAGCTCTTCCCGCAGGCCAGCCAGCGCCGCCCTTCGGTCCAGTACATCCCGCTGCCCTACGGCCCGCGCGAGCCGGCCCCGGTTCGCCGCGCCCCGACCGAGCGGGAGCGCGGCGGCCAGGCGCCGGAGGATGTAGCAGACGGCTACAAGCCGCACGCCTTTTTGATGCTCTCGAGGTGGCCCCTGGGGTGCCCGATCAAGCCGTTCTCGATGAACTGCTGCGTGGTCCAGACCGCGCCGCCCACCAAGCTCAGCGGCTGTGACCTATCGAGCTGCTCGTCGCTCAGGCCCCTGACCAGATTGGCCGCGGCCTGCCCCTGGCTGCGCAGGAGCTCGAGGGTCTCGGCCTTCGTGCAGTTGGCGTACTGCTGGGCGTGCTGGGCGTTGCCCTGGTCGAGCATCTCGCTCGTCAGGGCCGGCAGCGGCTGACTGTTGGCGATCATTTGGACGAAGCCCGAGATCGGCTGGTGGCCGCCTGCGATGTGGTGAGCGGTCACGCCGACTGGCCAGTTCTCGCCAGCGCACATAGCCCGCCACTGGGTGTCCGAAAGCCCGTCGATCGCCGAGATCACGTCGGCGTTGGCCTGCTCGAACTGCGCCGCCAGCGCCTCCGCCCGTTGACCCATGGTCGTGCCTCCTCAGTTACTTGCCCGCCCAACTGATCGCGCGCCGAACACGCAAACGCTCGATGGGTTGCGGAGCCGAAGGACAGGGTACTATGGCTCGATCGGCGCGGTTCGTCAACTGTCGACTTATCCAAGCGCTTGCTCCCCCGCCCGTGGCATCCGAGGCGTGTGCCACCGCTAGAGCGGCCTGGCTCGGTCCTTCTCCTCGTCGGACAAGAAGCCCGAGAATACGTACAC
>DASPXK010000250.1:0-11133 GCA_035637315.1 Chloroflexota bacterium | reverse complement strand
GGCCTCGCGCCGCAGTGCGGCCTGGCCGATCGGCGTCTCGCCGAGCTGGATTCGCGTCCGCTGGACTGCCTCAATGAGCTCCTCGCTCATCCGGTGCGTCGTCCGAAGTTCGAACTCTTGCCTGGACTCGTCGAACTCGTAGATGGCACCCCCGTCGCCTCCCGAGAGCTCGACCGCGTGGGCCACGATCGTGGTCAGGACCTGCTGCAGGTCGAGGCTGGAGCTGACCGTCTGGCTGACCTCACCGAGCGCCTTCAGCTCCTCGACGGAGCGGCCCAGCTCGGCCGTTCGGTCCTGCAGCTCCTGGAACAGCCGGACGTTCTCGATCGCGATGACGGCCTGGTCGGCGAACGTCTTGAGCAGCTCGATCTGCTTGTCCGTGAAGGGCCGGACCTCCATTCGGCGAATGACGATAGCGCCGATCGGCGCACCCTCACGCAGCAGCGGCGCCGCGAGCGCGGTCCGATAGCCGATAGCCTTTTGGAGTTTCTTGGCCCCTGGGAAATCAGCCTCGGACTCCGCGGCCATGTCGTGGACGTGGACCGCTTGCCCGCCGAGCATGGCTCGGCCAGGTAGGATGCCTCGAGTGAGAGGTAAGGCGTCCCCGACTGGCCACGCTGCCAGCATTGGTCCCCACGCGGCGACCTTCCGAACGACGTCGCCCTCGAGCCGAAAGATTTGGCCGTCATTCGCGCCACACACCCTGGCGGCGTTCTCGGCGACCGCGTCCAGGACCGGCTGCAGCTCCGTCGGGGAGCTGCTAATTACCCGAAGGATCTCGCTCGTGGCGGTCTGCTGCTCGAGCGCCTCGCTCAGGTCGCGGGTCCGCTCCTCGACCTTCTGCTCCAGGCCGGCGTATGACTCGCGAAGCTGGCCGGTCATGCGGTTGAACTCCTCGGCCAGCGCCTCCAGCTCGTCGCCCGTCTGGACCTCGATCCGCTGGTCCAGCGCGCCCGCGCCGATGCGGGCAGCGCCGGCCTGGAGGGCCTGGATTGGCCGCACCATCTTGCGAGCCAGGACCAGGCTCGCCAGGACCGACAGCACGAGTCCGATCAACAGCAGCAAGGCCGTCCTGAGGATCGACGAGTAAAGCGGCTCGAAGGCCTCCTCCAGCGGCTGCTCCACGAAGACCGACCAGCCCGGCGGGTCGATCGAGTCGTACGCTGTGAGCACCTGGCGCCCCTGAAGGTCGCTCGCGATCGTGATCTCCTCTGGCTGCTCACCTGACGCGCGCGCCCCCGACCGCGCCGCCTGAACCTGGGGCAGCGACGAGAGGTCGGTCTTCTGCAGCACCAGGCTGATGTCCGGATGAGCGACGAGCTGGCCCCGTGAGTCGACGACGTAGGCGTAGCCGACCCTCCCAATCTTGATTTGAGAGACCACGTCCCAGGTGAATTTCAGATTCACCTCAGCCACCGTGACGCCCGCCTCCGGCCCGCTCTCGGCTAGCGCGAGCGTCATGTACGGCTCCGACTCGTTGCGGAAGTAGACTGGCCCGAAGTAGACCCGGTTCGTCCTGGCCTCTCGGAACCGCGGGTCCTGGGACAAGTCCGCCTGGCTCCCGGCTACGTTCATGGCCAGCCGAGAGACCCGCAGCTGCTCCCTGCCGGATGGATCCAGGTGGCTGATCTCGGTGACCGCCGGCACCTGGCGGAGCAGCCGCAGATACTCGTTCCGCCGCTGGTCAACTGTCTGAGGGCCGGCCCCGGGCGGCGTCTGAACGACCCAGCCGAGCTGGCTCTGGATCTCCTTGATGAACTGCTCGATCTTCGACGCGGCCCCGACTGCCTTCTCATGCTGAATCCTGACCAGGGCGGTCTTGTTCTCCTGGTATGAGAAGTAGATCTCCTCCAGCCCGCTGATCAGCAGCGCCCCGCTGACGAGCGCCACGAAGATGACAACGTACTTGCGAAACAGGTGGCCGCGGCGAGTCGGCGAGTCGGCAGTCAGCTCGACAGAAACGTCGCCAGAGCTGGATGCCTTGTTTCGAGTCCTGGAGCCGACTCTTGCCAGAACGCCTCGTTCATGAGGCCGCGCCGCGGCGTCGCTTCTCGTGGTGTTGCCCCCACTTGCTGCTCGCCGCAACTATCGCCCGCTTCTCTCTCCTTGTCAAGGCCGGTGAGGCTGCGTGCGAACGGTGAGCCTTGACCGCGAAGGTGGGGGCGGACCCGCGTGTCCGCCCCAAGCCCCGGGAGGGGCGCACACACGGGTGCGCCCCTACGATTTCTGGCCCCGTGTCCCCAGTTCTGGATCGAGCCTACAACCGCGCCCAGGCCCGACCGTCGCGGGCGATCAGATCGCGCGCGGCCCGCGGACCCCAGGTGCCGGCCTCGTAATTCGGGAAGTCCGGCGCCGGCAAGTGCTGCCAGCCGTCCAGGATCGAGGTGATGATCGTCCAGGCCGCCTCGGTTTCGTCGCGACGCGTGAACAGCGTCGACTCGCCCTGCATCGCATCCAGGATGAGGCGTTCGTAGGCGTCCGCCGCCGGCTTGCCGAACGAGGCTCCAAATCGAAAGTCCATCAGCACCGATCGGATCTGCATGCCAGGCCCGGGCACCTTCGTGCCGAAGCGCAGCCCGATACCCTCGTCAGGCTGAATGCGCAAGTTGAGGACGTTTGACTGGTGCCAGCCCGAATCCCGCTGCCCAAACAGGAGCTGGGGTGTGGGCTTGAAGCTGATCGCGATCTCGGTCGCGCGCTTTGGCAGCCGCTTGCCGTGCCGAAGGTAGAACGGCACTCCGGCCCAGCGCCAGTTGTCGATCGAGAGCTTGAGCGCCACGAATGTCTCGGTGGGCGACTTGGGCTCGACCCGCTCCTCCTCGCGATAGCCGGGCACCGCTCGGCCGTCGATCGCGCCTGGACCGTACTGGCCACGGACCGTCCGCCGCGCTACTTCTGCCGTGTTGAGCGGCTGGATCGCCCGCAACACTTTCACCTTCTCGTCCCGGACGGCGTTCGCGTCGAGCGCAACGGGCGGCTCCATCGCCACCAGCGACAACACCTGGAGCATGTGGTTGGCCACCATGTCACGCAGCGCGCCCGACTCCTCGTAGTACGGCCCTCGGCCTTCCACCCCGATCGATTCGGCGACCGTGATCTGGACGTGGTCGATGTGGTCCCGATTCCAGACCGACTCAAAGATGCTGTTGGAGAAGCGAAACGCCATGATGTTCTGGACGGTGTCTTTACCAAGGTAGTGATCGATCCGGTACACCTGGTCTTCTTGAAAGACGCGCGCCAGCTCGGCGTTCAGCTCGCGCGCCGTCGCCAGGTCCCGCCCGAACGGCTTCTCCACCACGATCCGCGTCCAGCCGGCGGAAGTCCCATCACCATCCGCCCGTTGAACCAGCCCGGCCGCGCCGAGCCGCTCGATGATGATGGGATACGCCGTCGGGGCTGTCGCCAGGTAGAACAGTCGATTGCCACGCGTGGCCCGCGACGCGTCCAGCTCGGCGCAGAGCCGTTTCAGCTCGTCGTAGCCTTTCGGATCGTCAAAGCTCGACTGGACGTACCGTATCCCCTCGCCGTACCGTTGGCCGAACTCGGCTCGGAACGGCTGCTGGCGAGAGAACTGGCTGGCGGCCCGGAGCATCTCTTCGCGGAACGTCTCGTCCGTGAACGGTCGGCGGGCGAAGCCGACCAGCGAGCTGCCAGCTGGCAGCTGGCGGTCCAGCGCCAGGCTGTAGAGGGCCGGCATCAGTTTACGGTGGGTCAGGTCGCCGGTCGCGCCGAAGATGACCACGATGCACGGCTCGGCTACCAGCTCGGTCCGCAGGCCCGCTCTGAGCGGATTCGTCGCCGCCAATATCGTGCTCATCGGCGCTCCCTAAGAGTAAACCACCAAGACACCAACGACACCAAGAAACGCATTGTCATTCCAAGCGGAGCGAGGAATCCGTGCCCCGGCTGCGGATCCTTCGCTTCGCTCAGGACGACAATAGGTGCTAGAGCCGCCGCAGGGCCGGGTAGCGGGTAGCTAGCAGCAGCGTGAACGCGAAGCACAGCGCACCTGCCCCGGCGACCACGACCGGCGCGCCGAACAGGTCCGCCAACGCACCCTGGGGCAGCGAGCCAAGCGGCATCAGGCCCCACGTGGTCATGTAGGCGCTCATCACTCGTCCACGCAGCTCGTCCGGCGCCGCCAGGTGGAGCAGCGTATTGTTGGTCGCCATATAAAAGGATTGCGCCACGCCCATGAGCGCCATGATCCCGACCGACAGCGGCAGCCAGCTGCTGAAGGAGAACGCGGCCAGCAGTCCCCCAAACGCCGCCAGCGATCCGAACAACATCACGCCCTGGCGCCTGGTCGGCAGCAAGGCTACCCCGATCGAGCCGAGCAGCGAGCCGACGCCCGACGCGGCCATGAGCATCCCAAGTCCCCCGGGACCGGCGTGCAGGATGTCTCCAGCGAAGACGGGCAGGAGCTGTTGATACGGCATCGCCAGGAAGGCCGGCACCGCCGCCAGGCCCATTAGAGCGAACACGGTCGGGTCACGCCGGATGTAGCGTAGCCCGTCGAGCAGGTTCTCTACCGCCGAGCTGCTCCGGATGTGCCCGGCGGCTGGCTGTGGCTTAAGCTGCGCCGTGCACAGCAGGGCGGCGACGAAACCGCCCGCTTGCGCGAAGAAGCAGGCCGCCACCCCAAGCCAGCTGATGAGCAAGCCAGCCAGCGAAGGTCCCAGCACCCGTCCGGCGTTCTGGCCCGCCGATGACAGGGCGACGGCAGGCCCGATCTGGCGGCGCTCGACGGTGGCCGGCACCAGTGCCTGGCGAGTTGGAAAGATCAAAACCATCAGGCTCCCGCTCACGAACGCCGTGACCAGGATGTGCCAGGGCTGGACGAGCCCGCTCGCGATCAACGCCGCCAGGATGACGGCGACCACGGCCGCCAGGCCCTGAGAGATAATTAGCAGCCGCCGGCGGTCGAACCGATCGATCAAGACCCCGCCCGGAAGGGCCAGCACCAGCATGGGCACCCCCCGCGCGAAGGACACGATCCCAAGCCACGTTGATGACCCGGTGAGCTCGTAGACCAGCCAGCCCTGGGCGACTTGCTGCATGAACTGGCCGCTCATCGTGATGACGGAGCCGATCCAGAGATAGACGAAGGCTGCCGATGCGAACGGCCCGAGCGCGGAAAGTCCGCTCGTTTCGCGGGCGAGTGGCGTGGCGGGGCCCACCGCCGCCGCGCGCGCGGTGGCCGAGTCGCTAAGCTGCGGGCGGAAATCCGCCGCTGATTCGGCCTGGGGCGCCACGGGATCTGGCGTCGGCGGACGGGCCGATGGCAGGGAGGGCGAGTCGCGCGTCAAACCTGGCTACTCCCCCGGTGGCTGCCCGTCGCCAGCGCGCTCTTTCCCTCCAGGCCACCCATCTGTTCCTCCCTTACGAGGCGGCTACTTCACTGAGCTGCGCCCGCACCATCGCGCGCAGCAGCGCCAGATCGTTCGACAGGTCGATGAACTGGAAGCCCCGCTCGATCCAGCGCTTGGCCTGGAGGGCGTCGCCGACGGGGATGCCGGCCGGCTTGCCAGCCTGCCGACACCCTGCCAGGACCCGCATCACCATCTCTTCATGCTCGGCGTTGCCATCCATCTCGTCGCGTCGAATCCCCATCGCGAGCGCCAGGTCGGACGTCCCGAGCAGCGCCACGTCCACTCCGTCGACCGACATGATCGCTTCGATGTTGGCGACGCCGACTGGATCCTCGATCATCGGGATCAGCAAGATCTCCTCATCCGCCCGCGCGTAGTAGTCCTGGAAGGTCGCCGCCCGACAGCTCCCCACTGAGCGCTCGCCGCGAGGCGGATATCGCACGGCGCGCGCCAGCCGCTCGGCCTGGTCCGGCGTGCTCACGTGTGGCACCACTACGCCGAGCGCGCCCGCGTCCAGGATGCGGGCGATCACTTCCGGATTGTGCGACCAGGAGCGCGCGAGGGGGACTGCGCCGCGCGACTCGATTGCCCGGAAAGCGTTCGTCATCTCGGCGATACCCCATGCGCAATGCTCGGTATCCACAGTCAGCCACTCGAAGCCCTCGCCGGCCATCGCTTCGGCGGCCAGCGGGGAAGCCAGATTCAGCCAGGAGCCGACCGAGACTCCGCCGGCCCGGAGCTTCGCCTTGACCGGATTGCGCACGTTCATCGCCGGCCACCTTCCCGAAGGCCCTAGTGTACCAGCCGTGCCCGACCATGGCTGTCTGGGCTGACATCACGTCTGAGGGGCTCGCTCCGTCGGCTGCCCCTGAGAGGCCCGCATTGTCTGGCGCGAGGCTCTGGCCGCCAGGCGTATGCCCAGGACGCCACCCGCCGAGACGACGCACGCCGCCAGGATACCGCTTGCCAAGCCGGGCCCGAAGCTGCCGCTCTGATCGTGCACGACGGCTGTCAGCCAGGGGCCGAGGAACGCCCCGATCCCGAATCCAAGGTCGAGAAGGCCGGTGATCCGTCCCAGGCGTGGGCCGGCAAAGGCGCGCGTCGAGACCGCCGCCAGTGTGATGCCAAGGATCCCTCGCCCGAGGCCGGCCCCAAGCACGAACACTGCCGCCAACCAGGCCGCGTCGGGCGTGCTCGTAATCAGCGCGACGATACCGAGCCCGTATAGCGCCGCGGCCAGGGCCAGCAGCGGAGCCTCGCGCCAGCGCTCCAGGGCCCATCCGCAAACCAGCGCACTCAAAGCGCCGCATGCGCCCCACAAGCCTGCCGTCGTCGCGGCCGACATCGGCGCGAAGCCAGCGCTCAGTAGATGCGCGACCTGATGGGTTGGCAGCAGCATCTGGTAGCCCAGCGCGGCATTGCTGACGAAGAGCGCGAGGAAGAGCCAGCTGCGCGCGGTCGGCCGCTGACTCAGCGTGGCACGTGCGTGCGTCTCGTGGTGTGGCTCGCGCCCCGGGGCCACCAGGATGACCAGCGGGAGGACGCCGACCCCCACGACACCCACGAAGGTCAGCGCCCCGGCCCGCCAGCCAGACAGATCGATCACGGCCTGGACGGCCGGGCTGATCAGGAGTGATCCCAGCCCCTGGCCCACCGATGCCAGCCCGAATGCGGCGGCGAAGCGCCTTGGATAACGCATCGCCAGCATCTTGACCACGGCGACGAAACCAACTCCCGCGCAGCCCAGCCCCTGAGCGACGATGAACGCAACGTAAAACTGCCACAGCTCAGTTGAAACGGCGAGCAGGGCCATACCGGCCATCAGCAGCCCGCACCCGCCGAGCATCGTCGCCCGACAGCCCAGCCGATCCACCAGTACACCCACGAGAATGACGGCTGCCGGATAGACCAGCAGCCCGGCCGAGAATGCGGTGGTCACCTCCGCCACGCTCCAGCCCAGGTCTATCACGATCGCCGGATACAGCACGGCGAACGTGGCTCGTGCGCCCATGACGGTGAACATGGCAGCCCCGCCAAGCGCAATCGACGCCAAGGGAAGGCGTGGTTTGGGGGGTGCGAGTGGGGCTCTAGGGATGGGCGACGGGCCGCAGCGCACGCCCCTAATCTACCCGTTCAGCCCTCAGCGTTACTCTTTAACCCCGCACTCGTCGGACTTCGGACTGGATCTATAAGCCATGGTCCAGATCAGCTGCTGCTTGAGACGCGTGCTATAATGTAGCGTGCGCCACTTGTAGCGGTCGTCACATTGGACGGCGGTGGCATCGAAGGCTCAAGGAAGGTGACGTGAGCAAGGCCTACGTGATGGGGAATCCAGCGACGTTGTGGGATGTGACGATCGCGAGAGGTAACACTGCTCACAGGCGGGCGCGCTGATGGAATGGCTCCAACTAGTCTACAAAGTGCCCGCCGAGCCGTCGCGTAAGCGGACCTACATTTGGCGACAGCTTCGAGGCCTGGGCGCGGTCTACCTGCAGGATGCTTGTTGTGTCCTACCACGCACCCCGGAATCCGAGCGTCGCCTGGGCGAGGTGGCGGCGAAGGTGCGCGAGTTCGGGGGTGTGGCCACCCTCTCAGCGCTCGGTCCGGCCGAGCCTGGCTGGGAGGAGCGCCTGGTCGCGGCCGTCAATCACGCGCGTGATGAAGAGTATCAGGAGCTGTTGGATACCACGGAGCGCTTCGAGGAAGAAGTGGCCCGCGAGACGCGCAAGGGCAAGTTCACCTTCGCGGCCCTGGAGGAGATCGAGGACGACTTCGAGCGGCTAGAGCGGTGGCTGGCCCGTGTACGCGAGCGGGACGTCTTTGCCGCCGCGCTTCGGGCCGAGGCCGAAGAGCGGTTGGCCCAGGCACGTCGGGTGTTGGAGGCTTTTCGCGACGAGGTGCACGGCCGAGAACGCGCCCACGCCGCGGGTGGTGACGATGCGAATGAGAGCAATCACGTGGCCGAGCCAGGAGACGTGTCGGCGTCCCGGCCGAGTAGCGGTGCCCGGCAGTGACTGCGAAGTCGCAGCGAGCCAGACCTGGTACGCCCGCTAAAGGGGCGAGCGTAAGACGAGCCGGACGTGCGACGTTCCGTCAGCCGGAGGGAGATGACGTATGGAAGGCAGCGGTGAGACCGTTGGCCAGAGATCGGGCGTAGAGGCGGGCCAAGCGGCCGCTGGCGAAGAGCCACGAGCCGTTTCGCTGCTGGCTCTCGCATGGGTGTTCTTGAAGGTCGGCGTGACCGGCATCGGTGACATGCCGCCGCTGCTCGCCTACATCGAGCGCGAGCTAATCGACGGGCGTCGGGTCGTGACGCGTAAAGATCTCACCGACTCGATGACCTATACCAAGGTTTTGCCCGGTTCCACCGTCATCCAGATCGTCGCCTACCTCGCCTATAAGCTCCGTGGTTGGCCGGGCTCGGCCATCGCGACCGCCGCTTACATCCTGCCCTCAGCCGTGGCCATGGCCGCGCTCGCGGCCGGCTACGTCTCCACGACGGCGCTCCCCGCCGTTGGGCCGGCCCTCAGCGGGCTGACGGCGGCCGTGGTGGGGATCTTGCTCGCGACCGCCTACCGGCTCGGCAAGCGGAACATCGACCCCAAGGAGCCGCTCACGGTCGGAATCGCGCTGGCTGCCTTCCTCGCCGGGGCCTTTCTCGACGCGAATGCCGCGCTATTGGTGGTCGGCGGCGGATTTCTCGGGGTCTTGGCGCTCTCGGACCAGACAGGGCAGGGGGAAACGGTCAAGGAGGCGAGGCGATGATGCTGGACCTGTTCTGGCGGTTCATGGTCATCAGCGTGCTGGCATTCGGCGGCGGCCAGGCCGCGCTACCGCTCGTGGAACGCATGGCGGTGTCCGAGACGGGCTGGCTTAGCCCGCAGGACTTCTCGGCGGCGCTCGCGTTCAGCTACGTCACGCCCGGCCCGGTCCTCATCCTTGCGACCTTCATCGGCTACCGGGTGGCGGGGCTTGCGGGCGCCGGCGTCGCCACCCTGGGGGTGTTCCTGATCCCCTGGGCGCTCGCGGCTGGCGCAGCCCAAGCCATCCGCCGGTTCACGCAACATCGTTGGCTGCAGGGCTTCAGCCGGGGGGCAGGCCCCGCGATCGTGGGGTTGCTGGGTGTGGCCGCGGTCAGCATCGCCCAGGGCGCGTTCTTAGGCTGGGCTTACGGGGTGATCGCCGCCGCGGCCCTGCTGCTCGGCTTGTCCCGGAAGGTCCACCCGTTCTTCATCCTGTTTGGCGGCGCTGTGCTCGGGGCGCCGATCGGTGCCATCGGGCAGCGCTGACGCGAAGAGCCGCACCTGGCTCTCGCGTGGCTCGAGGAAAGGACGGTATCGATGTCCGAAGAGAAGTCGGCCGTAACCCGGCTGTATTTCAAGGGCCTTGCCCGCCACTACTTGAGGAGTTGCTGAGCAGGGGAAAAGTGGCCGTCGCCCCGCTCCTCTGGCGGCTCGATTGACCCTAGGCTTCAACAGGCGTGGCGTCTCACTACCAGTGCACGGCGACCGGTGTCACCAACCTCTTCTCGTACCCAAATGCCCCACGGAGAACAACGTGAGGCCAAGAACGGCGCTCGATAAATCGAGGTAATGACCAACGCTGTTCGGCGAGCCCCATTGCATCGAAGGAAACAGCTGAAGTGCTTCGGAGATGTGAGTAAGGACGACCACCAACAGGCATCCTGCGCCGAGCAGCTGTAGGCAACGCCAGACAGTTCTCGTTCTAAAGAACGAGACTAGCGACCAAGCAAAGAGCACGCAGACCGGCACGAACACGACCAGTGCCCTAAGTAACGTGACGGTCATACTTGCCAGCATAACGGCCGTTCCCCTCCTTGTCGCTTCGCAGTGCTCGCCTGGGCGGCCAGGAGCGGCGGGCTCCCCGTCGACGAGCCCCCGGCCGCCACAAGGCGAAACAGCCACAGCCACGGAGCGCCGGCTGCTCCAGGCGGAGCGCACCTATAATGGTACTCGGCCTCTGGCGCGATTCCGTTTATGGGACGATGAATGGCTGAGCCAGACGAACGCAGCCGAGCAGTGATAGCGGGGTTGGAAAAGATCGACCCGCGTTACGTGCTGCACTTGCCCAGCAGTACGCTGGTCCACATCATCAACCACCTGGCCGCGCGTGCCAATACCGTGACCTTCCCGATCCCGCGCGAGGAGGAGGGAGTGGGCATCCTAGCCGGGCTCGAGCTGGCCGGCGCCCGGGCCGTGGCGGTCATCCAGGACAACGGGATCGGCAACCTGCTGACGGCCCTGACCACGTTCCCAATCGCGTATCACATCCCCCAGTTTTACGTCGTCTCGCGGCGCGGCGGGCTGGGCGAGTACAACTCGATGATCCACGTCATCTGCGAGAAAGTCGAGCCGATCCTCGACGCGGCCGGCGTCCGCTACTTCCCGCTCGACGGGCGCGTGCCGATCGCCGACTGGGAGTCCACCATCACCCGCGCGTATGAGTACAGCCGGATCACCCGTCGCCCCGTCATGGCGCTTTGCAACCTGATGGGAGGCTGAGGTGGCGGGCTTGACTCGGACCGAGGCGCTCCGCCTGATTGACACCTCGTTCCCGCGTGAGCCGGTTATCGTGAACGTCGGCGCGGCGATCAGGGAAATGGTTGCCGCCGTTGGAGTCAAGCCGAACCACCTCCACGTTCTCGACTCGATGGGCCTGCCACCCGCGATCGGGCTCGGCCTCAGCCTCGGACTCGCCGAGTCGCGCTTCGAGAAGGTGGTCACCATCGAAGGCGACGGCG
>DASPXK010000249.1:0-10509 GCA_035637315.1 Chloroflexota bacterium | reverse complement strand
CTCCAAGCCGAACTGGCAGACCGACGGCAGTTGCGGGAAGCGCACAGTGGCCGACGTCTCGGCCGTCGCCGACCCGAACACCGGCGTGGCCGTGTACGATACCTTCGGCTATGGCGGCTGGCTCGTCGTGGGCGGCACGAGTGTCGGGTCACCGATCATCGCGTCGGTCTACGCGCTCGCCGGGAACACGTCCTCCATTACGTACGGCTCCTACCCCTACGGCCATACCCCATCGCTGAACGATGTCACCTCGGGGAGCAACGGCAGCTGCGGGGGCTCCTACCTTTGCACGGGCACGTCAGGCTACGATGGCCCGAGCGGCCTCGGGACGCCCAACGGGACGGCCGGCTTCTAGGGCCGAACCCCGCACGCCATCCAGACCGCGTGCCCGGCAAGGGCGCGCAGACTCGAGCCCCGGGCGACTGGGTGGACTTCCCATACTCTCCAACAGAGGACAGCTTGATTGCTGGGTTCGCCTATGAAGCCGCTAGCGCGGTGGCTCGGGCTGACGCTGGCGTTTGCGGCCCTGGCGAGCACGGCAGTGTCCGCCCCTGACGGGCAGCCGCCAACGCCCCCATCCGAGTGCGTGCCAGACGAGCTGCTCGTGAAGTTCCGCCCCGGCGCTGACCCGCTGAGCGTGGTCGCTCGGCACGACGCGACGATCGAATCGGTCCTGCCCGCCATCGACGTGTACGTGGTCGGTATACCGAGCGGGACCGTGCTCGAGAAGATGGCCGAGTTCCAGCTCGATCCGGACGTCGAGTTCGCCGAGCCGAACGCGATCGTCCGCATCCCGGAGTCCCCAGCGCCCCGCTCTGACGCCTGCGGGACGCCGTAGCGTACTTCAATAGCGGGGCGGGCGCATCTCGACGGGCACTTCGATCAGGGTCGAGCGATCGCCCTCGAGCGCCGCGCGGAGGGCCGTCCCCAGCTCGCCGGGCTCCGTCAGTCTGACGCCCCGCATATCGAACGCCTCAGCCAGCTGAACAAAATCCGGGTTTGCGAGCTCATGGCCGATGGCCCTTCCGAACCGCTCAGTCATGTTGTCGCGCACGGCGCCGTAGCAGTTGTCGTTGCACACGATCATGGTGAGCTTCTGGTGGTAGCGCAGCATGGTCGCCAGCTCCTGCGGGTTGTAGAGGAAAGCCCCGTCGCCGGCGATGGCGATCGCTTCGCGGCTCGGCTCGGCTAGCTTGGCCCCGATCACGCCCGGCAGGCTATAGCCGAGCGTTCCGGTGCCGTGCGGGAAGCGGAACGAGCGCGGACCATAGGCCGAGATGAGCCGAAACACCCACAAGCCGACCAGGCTGTCGGCAAACAGCAGGCCGTCGCGGGGTAGCGCCTCGCGGAGCGACCTGAACATCCCCATCGCCCATGGGACTCGGGTCTCCGCGTACCGCCACGGGCCCTCACGGATGGCCGCCAGTTGTTCGGCCGGGAAAGCCCCCTTATCGCGCGCGCGGACCAGGTCGGCGAGTATCGCGAGGCTCGCCCCAACGTGGCCGGCCAACTTCATTCGAGCCGGCTTGTCCTCGCCCTGCTCGGCGGCGTCCCAGTCCAGGTGAACCAGTTGCCGAGCCAGCAGTTCCGGGTCTCGCACTCCGGTCGCGGCGCCTGCCCGCGGGCCAACCGCGAGGACGACATCGGCCGATGTGAGAAGCTCCTCCCCAGGTGTCGTGGGGCTCCAGGTGCAGCCGAGCGCGAGCGGATGGTCCTCGGCCATGACGCCCTTGGCTTGCTGCTGAGCGAAGACGGGCGCCTGCAGCCGCTCCGCCAACCTGAGCAAGTCGCCCTCGGCGCCCGCCGAGACGACCGGCCGCCCGGCGACGATCGCCACGCGTTCGGCGCGCGACAGCAGATCGGCCGCTTCGTCCAGCATCCGCAGCTCCGGCAGCTCGGGCGAGGGGCGTGTCGGCCGCCGGCCGGCTCGCTCGACCGGCGCGTTGAGGACTTCCGTCGGCACCTCGAGGGCCGCCGCCGCCGGACGCTCCGTCTCGAGCTGGTCCATCAGGCGGTGAAAGGCTGGCTGGACGTCCTCGCCCCGATCGGCGCGGCCGTAGTAGCGCACAACCGAGCGCAGCACGTCGCGATGTCCAGGCTCGTGCTCGAGCAGGAACAGCATGCGCTCTTCGTGGAGAGTCGCCTCTAGCAAGCCCGTCGCTGAATTGGTCAACCCGGCGGCGGGAACGCTCGTGCAGATGGCGACTCGGTTGGTGGTCCAGGCCCATCCGTCGGCGATGAACGCCGCTCCCTGTTCGTTCCGGCCGATAATGGGCTGGATCCCCGGTACGCTGTTAAGCGCCCCGTAGATCGGGTAGGCGCCGTGGCCGGGCACCCCGAACAGGTAATTCACCCCGCGCTCCTCGAGCGCATCCACCAGCGCGCGAGCGCCGTTTCGAGTGGCTACGGTCATGCTCCTGCTCTCTCTGTCTGCTGTCGCGCACAAGGATGGCGCAAGGCGGCAGTAAAAGCAATCGCCCACGCCCCTCACCCCGCCCTCACCCCGCGAAGCGCACTTGTTCCCGCCCCTCTCCCACGCGGGGGAGAGGCTGACGGTACAATCGGGCCAGACCGGGCGGCGCCGAGGATCTAGGCGGCCCTACGGAAAACGACGACAAAGAAGGGGCTGGGGAACCCATGCCTTTCAAAGGACTGGCACTGCACACCTGGACGTTGGACTCGACGCCCCTGTCCCAGGTCCTGCAGGTCGCGCGGCGGACGGGCTGGCAAGCGGTCGAGCTTCGGCGGGTCGACTTCATCCGAGCGTTCGAGGCCGGGCGGTCGGCCGAGGACGTGCTGGAGCTCGTTCAGGGCAGCGGCCTGCCGGTAGCCTGTGTCGGCGTCCAGTACGGCTGGATGTTCGCGAAGGCCGAGGAGCGACGGCAGTTGCTGGAAGCGTTTGCCGACAGCTGCCGATGGGCGGCTGCGCTCAACTGCCAGACGGTGATGAGCCCGGTCGACCGCGGCCAGGGCGACTTTCGTCGAGCCGTGGCGAGCGTGCGCGAGGTGGGCGACCTGGCCGCCGAGCATGGCGTCCGCCTGGCGCTCGAGTTCAACTCGCAGTCGGAGCAGATCAATACACTCGACCGCGTCCGCGAGGTCCTGTCGGCCGCACGCCATCCACAGTGCGGCCTGCTGCTGGACGCCTACCACCTTCAGCGCAGCGGTGGACTGGACTCGGCAACGGACGTTCGCAGCGAGGAGATCGTCTACGTCCAGTACAGCGACGTGCCGTCCGGAGTGCTCGAGCGTGGCGTGGTCCTGAACCGCCTGCCACCCGGACGCGGCATCGTCCCGTTCCGAGAGTTCTTCGGACTGCTCGACGACAAGCGCTATGAAGGCTATCTGAGCTACGAGGCGCCGAACCCGGCCGCCTGGGAGCGTGACCCCGAGGAGGTCGCTCGCGAGGCCCTCGCCGCTACGCGGTCGCTGCTGCCGTCGTGAAAAGCGGTCCGTCTCGAAATACGGATTCGGAGGAAAGATGGCCTTTGCAGGCTTTCGGCCCGAGGCGGCGCGATTTCTTGTGGAGCTAGCCGGCAACAACAATCGAGCCTGGTTTCAGGACCACGGCCATCGGGACTATCTCCTCGAGCCAGCCAACGACCTGGTCGCGGCCTTGGGCGAGCGGCTTCACAGCCTGTCCGAACAGGTCCACGCCGAACCGCGGATCAACGGCTCGATCCATCGCATCAACCGCGACATCCGATTCTCCAAGGACAAGAGCCCGTATAAGACACATCTCGACCTGTGGTTCTGGCAGGGCGACCGCGCCAGCCGGGAGTGCCCCGGCTACTTCTTCCGCCTGACCGCCCGGAGCCTGATGCTTGGAGCCGGCATGCACACGTTCGACAAGCTGCTCCTGGAGCGATATCGCCAGGCGGTGGTAGACGAAAGGCGTGGCGCCGGACTGGAGCGAGCGATCCAGGCGATGCGGGCGGCCGGCCCCTATGAGCTGGGCGGACGATATTTCAAGCGCGTGCCGGCCGGCTTCGACCCCGACCACTCGCGCGCGGAACTACTGCTCCACGCCGCGCTGTACGCCGGCCTGGAGCTGTCGCTGCCGCCCGAGGTCTACAGCTCCGACCTGCCAGCCCTGTGCCTCGAGCACTATCGCAATCTGGCGCCGCTCCAGGAGTGGATCGCTGGGATCGTGCTCGCGACTCAGAACACGGTGTCACAGCGCGTGACAGACGTCGGCTCGGCCAGGCACTCCCTGGAGGCCTCCCGCCACCGCGCTCGGTGAGGCGAGCTCGCGTGCACCTTGGCCGCCTCCTCGTCCTGGAAGAGATCCACGAAATAGTAGTGGTCCGGATCGGCTCGATCCTGCAGCACGTCGAACCGAAGACAGCCTGGCTCGTCGCGCGGAGCACGTCGAGTGGTCTTCAATCGCCGCGAGAAACTGCTGGCGCCGCTCCGGCTTGACCCTGGCGCTGACAATCACAGCATACATCGCTCTCGCACACCTCCGAGGCGAGGAATGAGGGATGAGGGATGAGGGATGAGGGATGAGGCTCATCCCTCATCCCTGTCTTGCCCGGCTTGACACGCGGCGAGCCTATCTGTAGCATGCAGAAAACGCTTTCTGCAAACGCTTTCTACCCTCCATCGATCAGAAGGCAGGCATGCGGTGTTGAGCGCTCGGACCGCGCTAACGCTTGACGAGCTGCGGGCCCGGATGCGGCCCCGAGCTATCGTGGGAATCTCGGCCCTCCTGCTGCCGTACCGGGTAGACGGTCGGCCGGATTGGGACGCCTTCGCCGGGCGCTTGCAGGCGACGACGGGCGCCGGACTCCGGCCCGCCGTCAACATGGACACCGGCTATGTCGACCTCCTGACCGATGCCGAGCGCAGCCAGGTGCTGCGGATCTCCGCCGAGGTGCTGGGCGACACACCCTTTGTGGGCGGCGCGTTCGTCGAGGGCCGCGCCGGCGACCTGGTGTCGCTGTACTGCGCCGCGGCGGAGGAAGTCCGCGCCCACGGCGGGACACCAATCCTGTTTCAATCGTCCGCCCTCAAGGCACTTTCGGACCACGCGGTGATCGACGTCTATCGCGGCGTCGCCGAGCGCGTTGGTCCAATCCTCGGCTTCGAGCTCGGCGAAATGTTCGCCCCATTCGGGCGGATCTATTCGCTCGAGATGTTCGCGGATCTGCTCCAGATCCCCAATCTGGTCGGCATCAAGCACTCGTCGCTCGACCGTGAGCTGGAGTGGCAGCGACTGGCCCTGCGCGACCAATTTCGGCCCGACTTCAAGCTGTACACCGGCAACGATCTCGCGATCGACATGGTCATCTACGGCAGCGACTACTTGCTGGGCCTGTCGGCCTTCGCGCCTGAAGCGTTCGCGCTCCGTGACCGTCTCTGGGCAGACGGTGATCTGCATTTCTTCGTGGTGAACGATGCCCTCCAGTCACTGGGCTCGTTCGCCTTCCGCGCGCCGGTCCCGGGCTACAAGCACAGCGCCGCGCAATTCCTCTACCTGGGCGGCCACATTCCAGCTCCCGCCCCCCATCCCGGGGCGGTCAGCCGCCCCCCGTCCGACATACCCGTACTCGAGCGCATCCTCGAGCGTCTAAACGCCGTGACGGCCAGCATCTAGGACGCTCGCAAGCACACTGGAGGAGACGCGTCGTGAAGTTCGGGCTCATTCCGACCGAAGGTGGCCACTTCTACCGCGAGGCGCTCGAAGAAGTTGTCCTGGCGGAGGAGATGGGCTTCGACTCCGTCTGGATGGAGGAGCATCACGGGATCAAGGACCATTACTGGCCGTCACCCTTTCTCGTCCTGACCGGCTTCGCCACCCGCACCAGCCGAATCCGGCTGGGCACGGACGTCATCGTCCTGCCCTTCTATCACCCCACCAGGGCGGCAGAAGACGCGGCGATGCTGGACGTCATCTCGGATGGCCGCCTGACGCTCGGGGTTGCGATCGGTTATCGACCTGACGAGTTCGCCATGCTCGGCGCTCAGCTCGAGCGGCGCGGTGCCCGGTTCGAGGAGCAGCTCCAGATCATGCGCCGCCTGTGGACCGAAGACTCGGTGACCTTCGAGGGCCAGTTCTACCGTCTGGAGCACGCCCGAATTGAGCCCAAGCCGGTCCAACCTGGCGGCGTGCCGATCTGGCTGGGCGCGTGGGGTCCGCTTGGTATGAAGCGGGCCGCTCAGCTCGCCGAGGCCTGGCTGCCCGGTCCGACCGCCAAGCTCGACAAGCTGCTCGCCTCCCGCGAGAAGTACCACGCCGAGCTGCGCACGCTCGGCAAGGACCCGGCCGCGGTGCCGGCCCCGCTCACGCGCGAAGTCGTCATCGCGGAGACGGAGGCGCAGGCGCGCGAGCTGGCCGAGCGCCATCTGCTGATCAACTACCGCGACGAGTACGGCGGCGGCACCTGGAGCCATCCCCTGATCGGGGCAGAGGATTCCACGCCTGTCGACCGACTCGAGGCAATCGCTCGCAACCGCTTCATCATCGGGACGCCGGATCAGTGCATCACACAGATCCAAGCGTTCCGCGAAACCGTGGGCGTGGACCACCTGATCTGCCGCCTGTTCTTCCCCGGCATGCCGCACCAGCACATCCTGCAGGAGGTCCGGCTCCTCGCCACCGAAGTCTTTCCTGCCTTCGCCGAGTCGAAGTCCGCCGCACCGGTCTAGGAGGCCCTGCCTGTGCCCGGCAGCCCCGCCCGTGCCAGCCTCGCCGACGTCGCCCGCCAGGCGCGTGTCTCGCTGAGCACCGCCTCGCGGGTCGCCAACGACAACGGTTACCCGGTGGCGCCCGGCACGCGCGATCGCGTCCTGGCCGCCGTCCGAGCCTTGAACTACTCGCCCTCGGCGCTGGCGCGGGCGCTGGTCACCAAGCGGACCAACATCGTCGGCGTCCTGGTCGGCGATGTCGGCGATCCCTACTTCGCGGAGATCGTCCGGGGTGTCGAGGACGTCGCCCGCCGCGCTGGCTACCTGGTGATCGTGTGCAACTCGGACCGCGATCCGCATACCGAGCTGGGCTACCTGCGGTCGTTGCTGGACTACCACGTCGACGGGATCGTGCTGGCCGGTGGCGGCCTGCTGGACACTGGCTACGGCCGTGCCCTGAAGCGCGCCGTGGCCGAGCTCGAGCGGCACGGGACCGTCGTCGTCGCACTCGCCAAGACGCCCGCGATGGTTCCGAGTGTCACCATCGACAACCACGCCGCCGCCGTGGCGATGACCGCCTACCTGGTCAACCTCGGCCACCGTCGGCTGGCCGTCATTGCCGGTCCCCCCAACGTGACGACGGCCCGCGAGCGTCTTCAGGGAGTGTTGGATGGCCTCGGCGCGCGGGGGCTGGAGCCGCACCGCGTGGTCGAGGGCAACTTCACAGCCCTGGGCGGCGCCCAGGCGGCCGCCGAGCTGCTGGACCTCGCCACGCCACCCAGCGCGATGTTCGCGATGAACGACCTGATGGCCATTGGCGCGCTCGAGACGGCCCACGAGCGGGGGGTCGACATCCCTGGCGAGCTGACGCTCGTCAGCTTCGGCGACACGGCGGCCTCGCGCCAGGCCTGGCCGCCGCTGACGAGCGTCTCGGTGCCCCGGCACGAGCTGGGCGCGACGGCGATGGAAGCGCTGCTGGGCCAGCTCCAGGAAGGCCGCCCGATCGCGAACAAGCTGTTGAGCTTCGGGCTGGCGATCCGCGCCTCGTCGGCCCCGCCCAGGGACACTGGAGGTGCGCGCTTGGCAACATCTGCCGCCCCTGCCAGATTGGACAGCCCCCAACCAAGACGTTTCAGTGCGACGCCCCGCCCAGCTGGGTGGCAAGCGTCTTCTACGCCCGACGGCTGACTTAAAGATCGCTTTCTGGACCCTGAATTGCGTGGAGTCGAAAGGAGGGTGTGATGCCTACGCGACGCCAATTCATAGCGACGGGGGCGCGCCTCGTGGCGGCCCCAAGTCTGCTTCCTCTCGTGGCTGCATGTGGGGTCGGCAGCAGGTCGGGCTCTGGCGGCCCCGACCTCGGGGCCTCGAGTGGGACGATGCAGGTCGCCTGGTGGGGAGGCAACGACCGGGCCGAGCGGACCCAAAAGGCGATGGACCTGTTCTCGAACAAGTACCCCCAGTGGAAGTTCAACTCGCAATTCACCAACTTCTTCGCCTACTGGGACAAGATCAACACCCAGGCCGCTGGTGGGGCTCTGCCCGACATCTTCCAGATGGACATGCGCTACATCGGGCAGTTCGCCTCGAAGCAGCTGATAGCCGACCTGGCCAGGTTCGCGGACAACGCCCTCAACCTTGGCGATTTCGACGCGGGCCTTCTGGACCAGGGCAAGATCAGCGGGGGTCTGTATGGAGTCCCGCTGGGCGGGATTGTCGAGGCCAGCCTCTACGACCTGACCGCGATCCAGCAGGCTGGCCTGGCCCCGCCGACGGGCCAGGAGACCTGGGCAGACTTTGCCGCCTACTGCGAGAAGCTGAGCAAGACGCTGCCGAAAGGCACCTGGGCATCTGATGACGAGAGCGTCAACATGGACCCGTTCGAGGTCTTCATTCGCCAGCGGAACAAGGAGCTGTACACGCCGGACGGGAAAGCGAGCTTCTCGCGCCAGGACATGGTCGACTGGTTCCAGTATTGGGCCGACCTCCGACAGGCGGGAGCCTGCGTGCCCGGCGAGATCGCGGCCGCTTTCTTCCAGGACGACAGGCCAGAAAACACCCCGCTGGTCCAGGGAAAGGCCGTATTCAAGATGAGGTGGTCGAATTTCCTGGGCCAGTATCAACCGCTGACCCAGCATCAACTGGGCATGGTTCCCAACCCGAGCGGTCCCGCGGGCAGCCGGCCCGGGGCCTATCTGAGAGCCGGGTCCCTCTTCAGCGTCTCCGCCAAGACGGCGTTCACTCAGGGGGCGGCCAGCTTCATGGGCTTCTTCCTCACCGATCCGGAGGCCGTCAAGGCGCTGGGCCCGGAGCGCGGCGTGCCGGGCTCGGCCAAGGCGCGCGAGACGCTCAAGCCTCTCCTCAGCCCACAGGATCGAGCGCAGCTCGACTACTTCGATCAACAAACGAAGAAGACCACCGCTAGGACCATCCTGGATCCTTCCGGCGCCGGCGAGATCCAGAAGGCTCTGGCCCGCAACGCGCTGTCGATTCCGTTGTCGGGAACCTCGGTGTCCGAGGCGGCCGACAAGTTCATGGCGGAGGCCGACAAAGCGCTCAACGCGTGAGACTCGAAGAGCCGGTGGCGACGCTCGCGACCAGGCTGGCCCAGCGACGCGCCTGGCCCAGGCTGACCGACACTAGCCGCGAGAGCATCGCCGCCTACGTGTTCCTGCTGCCCTGGCTACTGGGTCTGGTGGGGCTGACGCTGGGCCCGATCCTCGCCTCGCTCTGGGTCTCGTTTACGCGCTACGACCTCGTCTCGGCGCCGCGCTGGATTGGGCTCCAGAACTACGCTGATCTGCCGACTGATGGACGGTACCTGCAGTCCGTGCGCGTCACCCTGGTGTACGTGCTGCTGGAGGTGCCGCTCAGACTCTGCTTCGCGCTGGGCCTGGCGCTCCTGCTCAACCGCGGCCAGCGCGGCCTCGACCTCTACCGCGCGGTCTACTATCTTCCGTCCCTGCTGGGTGGCAGCGTCGCCATCGCCGTCCTCTGGCGCCAGCTCTTCGGCCCCGACGGGATGGTCAACCTGATGCTCGCCTCCATCGGCTGGGCCAATCCGCCAACCTGGCTCCACGACCCCCGCTTCGCGCTCTACACCCTGGTGTTGCTCGGGGTCTGGCAGTTTGGCTCCCCGATGATCATCTTCCTGGCCGGGCTGCGCCAGATCCCACGCGAGATCTACGAATCCGCTCAGGTCGATGGAGCCTCGCGGGTCGCGCAGTTCTTTCGGATCACATTGCCACTCCTGACACCGCTCATCCTGTTCAACCTCGTGCTCCAGATCATTGGAGCCTTCCAGGCCTTCACAGCTGCCTTCATCGTCAGCGGTGGCACGGGCGGACCGGTGGACAGCACCCTCCTCTACACGCTCTATGTGTACGAACAGGCCTTCGGCTTCTTGCACATGGGATACGCGACCGCGATGGCCTGGATCCTTCTGCTGGCGGTCGCGGTCATCACCGCCGCCATCTTCAGCAGCTCTCGCTACTGGGTCTTCTACATGGAACAGTCGGGGCCATGAGCGCGCAGCTCCTCAGGGTCTGGCCGGGCTGGATCCTCCACCTGGTCCTCGTCGCCGGAGCATTCGTGATGGTGTATCCCGTGCTGTGGATGGCTTCGGAATCGTTCAAGCCGCCTCAGGAGGTCGTGACGAACCTCGGCCTGCTGCCGCACCAGCCGACACTCGACAATTACAGGCTCGGGTGGACCGCGCTGCGGACTCCGTTTAGCGGGTTCTTCGTCAACTCGCTCGTGCTGTGCAGCCTGGCGGCGCTCGGAAACGTGGTGTCCTGCAGCCTGGCGGCGTTCGCGTTCGCTAGGCTGCGCTTCCCTCTGAAGCGCGTGCTCTTCGGGGCCATGCTGCTGACGATCATG
>DASPXK010000248.1:0-8414 GCA_035637315.1 Chloroflexota bacterium | reverse complement strand
AGTGCGTCTTCGGGCGCTGAATGGCCTGCACGTCGCTTCAGCCCGATTGGCATTCGCCCGCGCCCGCCGCCGTGGCGTCGCTACGGGGAGCTTCGTCTCAGCCGACCGGGCCCTGGTCGAGGCTGCGACCTGGGCCGGCCTTCCCACTCTGAACCCGGAGGACCACGCCTGAAGAACATCCTCCTCAGCTTCGCCCAGTTCGAGCCCGAGCTGCCCCGCGAGCGGACCATTTGGTAACCCGTGTGGCCACGCCATCGGTTTCACCGCGCACTCTTTGCCTGCTCGCCGCCATCCTGGCTGCTGCCATGGTCTGGACTGGTCAGCCGGGCGGACTTCAGCCGGGTCGGGGCGGGCGGCCTGGCGCCGCTGGAGTACGGCCAGAGCACGCTGTTCGTCGAGTGGCTGGCCGAGCGCCACGGCGCCGGCGCGCTGACGGAGTTCCTGCTGGCGATCGGCGGCGGCGCGACGCCCACGCAAGCGTTCGAGGCCACGCTCGGCCCGTTCGCGCCCCAGGCGGAGGCGTTCGGCGCCGCGGCCTCAGAGCTGGTGGCCGAATACGGGCCAGGCCTGCACCAGCTCTCGCTCCGCGCCCCCGGCGGGGCCCGCCGCTCCTTGGCGGTCGTCGTCGGCGCGGCCGCCTTCGCGGTGCCGCGCCTTCACCCCTTCCCATCCACCGCAAGGGGCCCGCAAGGGGAGACGGACCGGGGTGAGGGCTTCCCCCCCTTTATGGGCTTTATGGGGGAGGGGTTGGGGTGGGGCCCTCGAAGAGGCGACTCATCTCCTCGACGAAGCGGTCCGGGTCCTTGATGCTCAAGCCGTACGCTGCATCGTCTGGGACCGGCGCGCGTGGGAGCCGCGCCTCGATCCAGCCCTCCTCGAGGCCACGACAGACCAGCGCGTTGACCCGCTTGACGAAGGACGAGTACGAGACCTTTTCCGGGTTGATGATCTCGTAGAACTCGCGCCCGCGTCCGCCAGCCGTCCAGAGCTGCTCGACGAGCTGCAAGTGGCGGCGGTGCAGGTCGGAGGCGAGCATGTCCGGGGGCGCGAACCAGCGGTCGACGAAGCCCTCGAACAGCCCCATCTGGCGTAGCTCGCCGTGGCACTCGGGGCACAGCACCGCCTGCCCCTCCTCGAGCCACAGACGGTGGCCACACTCGTTACAGATCAACCGCAGCGGAGGCATATCGAGCGAATTCTAAGGGAGATGCGAAATGGCAGCGGGCTGGAAGGCACGGCACGCCGTGCCCCTACAGCGTGCCGACCTCCCGCACCAGAGCCGCCAGCTCCGCCGCCGCGCGAGACAGGCTGCGGTCGCGCCGATGGGCCAGGGCCAGCGTGCGGGTAAGGGTAGGCGGATCCAAGCGGATGGCGGGTAGTTGGCCGTTGGGCGGGATCACCATGCTCGGCACGACGGCCGCTCCCAGCCCGGCTGCGACGAAGCGAAGCACGCTATCCATCTCGGCCCCGTCGAGCGCGATCCGGGGGTCGAACCCGGCTCGCCGGCACGCCGCCAGGGTTATCCCACGCAGGTTGTAGCCTTCGCGCAGCATGATCATCGGCACTTCGCGCAAGTCTTCGATCGCGACCGTTGGGCGGCTTGCCAGAGGGTGGTCTGGCGGCGCTGCCACGACCAGCTCTTCCTCCAGGAGCGGGCTCGTCTCGAGGGCCGGGTGACGCACGGGGAGCGTGAGAACCGCCAGGTCCAGCTCGCCCTGCTCGAGCGACCGGATCAGGTCGCCGGAGCCGGCCTCGCGGAAGACCAGCGACACGCCGGGGTACCTGGCCTGAAAGGCGGCCAGGGCGCGTGGCAGCAGGACCGTGCTCACGCTTGGCGTCGCGCCGACGGCCAGACGTCCGCGCCGCAGGCCGGCCAGCTCCTGGACCTCCGCTCTCGCCTCGGCCAGGTCGGCCAGCACCCGCCGAGCCCAGGGCAGCAGCGCCTCGCCGGCGGCGGTCAACGTCACCCGCCGCTTCATGCGGTGGAAGAGCTGCGCGCCTAGCTCGTCCTCCAGCTTGCGGATCTGCTGGCTGACCGACGGCTGGGCCACGTGCAGCTCGTCGGCGGCCCGCGTAAAGTGGAGACGCCGCGCGACGGCCAGGAAATACTCGAGCTGGTGAGGCTGCATGGGATGGGGGATAGGGGATAGGGGGAGGGGATAGGGGCTGGGGGTCAGTCAATAGGGGATACCTATGATACC
This sequence comes from Chloroflexota bacterium, assembly GCA_035637315.1. Classification (GTDB taxonomy): domain Bacteria; phylum Chloroflexota; class UBA6077; order UBA6077; family JACCZL01; genus DASPXK01. The sequence goes on along the minus strand of DASPXK010000248.1, from coordinate 6,213 downwards.
GAGACTAATCATATCTTAGACTTCTTAGAAGTGGTAGGGTATCATCGGTCCGATGCTGAGCCACCGCGGCCGAGAAGGTCACTGGGCACTCATTCCTCATTCCTCACGCCCCATTCCTGGCCTGCGATGCTGATCTACCGCGGCCGAGAAGGGCACTGGGCACTCATTCCTCATTCCTCATTCCTCATCCCTGGCCTCCGATGCTGAGCTACCGCGGCCGAGAAGGGTACTGGGCGTGGGTCCTGCACCGTGTTAGCGGTCTCGCCGTCCTTCTGTTCCTGCTCGTCCACATTGTCGACACTGCCTTCATGGGTTTCGGCCGCGAGCTCTATAACCACGCCATCGACCTGTACCGCCAGCCAATCTTCCGAGTCGGCGAGGTCTTCATCTTCGCCGGCGTTCTCTACCACGCGCTCAACGGGCTGCGGATCATCGCGATCGACTTCTGGGACGGCGCTACGCGCATCCAGCGCGAGCTCTGGTACACGGTCCTGACGCTCTTCGTCGGCCTGATGCTGCCGATCACGTACGTGATGCTCAAGCCCGTATACACCCTGCTCCTGGGAGCCTGAGCGGTGCAGGTTACCGCGCCCGCCGCCGGGCCCATCGTCTCCGAGTCGAGCGAGCGGGTTGCCGGCAGCAACTTCGAGCTGTGGTCGTGGTACTTTTTCCGCCTCTCGGGTCTGTTGCTCGTCTTCCTGGCCCTGGGCCACCTGGTGATCATGCACCTGGTCAACAACGTCGACACGATCGACTATGACTGGGTCGCCGCGCGGTGGGCGACACTCGGCTGGCGCATGTACGACTGGCTGCTGCTGAGCCTCGCCCTGCTCCACGGTATGAACGGCCTGCGAGTCGTCGTCGACGACTACGTCCACCGCCACGGTTGGCGGGTGGTGGCCATGTCGACACTCTGGACGCTCACGCTGGCGTTCATGGCGCTCGGCACGCTGGCGGTCGTTACGTTCCAGCCGCCCGGTCGGTGACGGGCTGAGATGTACCACCGCTTCGACGCGGTCGTCGTGGGAGCGGGCGGGGCTGGCATGATGGCCGCCCTGCACAGCGCCGAGCGCGGCAACGTGGCCGTCTTGAGCAAGCTGTATCCCAGCCGTTCGCACACGGGGGCGGCGCAAGGCGGGATCGGGGCCGCGCTGGGCAACCTGGAAGAGGACCACTGGGAATGGCACATGTTCGACACCGTCAAGGGCGGCGATTACCTGGTCGATCAGGACGCCGCGGAGGTGATGTGCCACGACGCGGTCCGCACCGTCTACGAGCTGGAGCACATGGGCCTGCCGTTCAGCCGAACCCCGGAGGGCAGGATCGCCCAGCGTCGCTTCGGCGGCCACACCCGTAACTACGGGGAAGGCCCGGTCAGGCGGGCCTGCTACGCGGCCGACCGGACCGGCCACATGATCCTCCAGACCGTCTATCAACAGTGCATCAAGAAAAACGTCCACTTCTTCAACGAGTTCATGGTCCTCGACCTGCTCGTTAGAGACGGCGTCTGCGCTGGCGTGGTGGCGCTCGACATCGCGAGCGGCGAGATCCACACCTTCCACGCCAAAGCAGTCCTGTTCGGCACAGGCGGCTTCGGCCGGGCCTGGAAGGTCACCAGCAACGCCCTGGCGCTGACTGGCGACGGCATGGCGGTCTGCGCGCGGCGCGGCATCCCGCTGGAGGACATGGAGTTCTACCAGCTCCACCCGACGGGCATTTACAAGATCGGCATCCTGCTCTCAGAGGCGGCGCGAGGCGAGGGCGGGGTCCTGCTCAACGGCCAGGGCGAGCGCTTCATGGAGCGCTACGCGCCGACGCTCAAGGACCTGGCCCCGCGTGACATGGTTTCGCGCTGCATCCTTCAGGAGGTCCGCGAGGGCCGCGGCGTGGACGGCAAGGACTACGTTCATCTCGACGTTCGCCACCTGGGCGAGCAGGTCATCCGCGAGAAGCTGCCCGATATCACCGACTTCGCCCGCGTCTATCTTGGCGTCGAGCCGCTTACCGACCCCGTCCCGATCCAACCCACGGCCCATTACGCGATGGGCGGCATCCCCACCGAGCTGGATGGCCGGGTGGTGATCGACGAGCGCAACACGCTGCTGCCGGGCCTGTACGCGGCCGGCGAGTGCGCTTGCGTATCGGTCCATGGCGCCAATCGGCTGGGGACCAACTCGCTGGTCGACATCATCGTCTTCGGGCGGCGGGCCGGGCAGCACATGGCTCGCTACATGCAGGCCGAGGAGTACCCGGCGCTCCCACCCGAGCCCGACGCGATGGCTCGCGACACTGTCGACCGATTGCTGCGCGCCGAGGGCGGCGAGCGGGCCGCCGAGATCCGGGCCACCCTCCAGGCCCAGATGATGGACAAGGTCTCGGTGGCGCGTGACGCCCAGGGCCTCACGCGGGCCCTGAACACCGTCCGCCAGCTCAAGGAGGGGTACGGACGGATCGGGCTGCAGGACCACGACCAGAACTTCAACACCGAGCTGATGGAGGCCCTCGAGTTAGGCTTCCTGCTCGACTGTGCGGAGACGGTCGTGGCCGGCGCGCTGGCGCGCCAGGAGAGCCGCGGCGGCCACTACCGCGACGACTTCCCCAGCCGCGACGACCCGAACTGGCTGAAGCACACCCTGGCCTACCTCGCGCCCGAGGGCGTCGAGCTGCGCTACAAACCAGTGAAGATCACCAAGTTCGAGCCAAAGGAAAGGGTTTACTAAACCGGTTTGTCATCGAAAGCGTAGCGAGGGATCCGTGCCCGGGCTTCGGATCCTTCGCTTCGCTCAGGATGACAATGTGGAGTCTGGCCTCGACGCTAGAACGCGGGCAAGCCCCCCGCCCACAATTTTCCTCACAAACTCTCAGCCTGACGAGCGGAAGGCAGCCCCATGCAGCTGACCCTGAGGATCCAGCGCTTCAACCCGCGGCGGGACGAGCGGCCGTACTATCGGGAGTACACCATCGAGGCCGACGCGATGGAGCGGGTCCTGGATGCCCTCAACACCGTCAAATGGGAGCAGGACGGGACGCTGACCTACCGGCGCTCCTGCGGGCATGGGGTGTGTGGCTCCGACGCGATGCGCATCAACGGCCGCAATCGGCTGGCGTGCAAGGCCCTGGTCCGTGACCACGCCCCGCGCATCACGATCGAGCCGATGCTCGGCTTCCGAGTGCTCAAAGACCTGGTCGTCGACATGGAGCCGTTCTTCGAAAAGTACCGCCAGATCAAGCCGTACCTGATCAACGATGACGAGCCCGGCGAGACGGAACGGCTCCAGAGTCCTGAAGAGCGGCACCGCTACGACGAGGGTACTAAGTGCATCCTGTGTGGGGCTTGCACCACCGCATGCCCTCCATTCTGGGTGAACCCCGGCTTCCTCGGCCCGGCGACGCTCGTCAATGCTCACCGCTTCGTCTTCGATAGCCGCGACCGGGCCGCCTCCCAGCGCCTCGAGGCGCTAAACAGCCGCAATGGGGTCTGGCGCTGCCGGACGGTGTTCAATTGCACCGAGGCCTGCCCGCGCGACATCGAGATCACGCGCCTGATCGAAGACCTCAAGCGCGGGTTGCTGTTCGATAAGATGTAGTCTGGGGGAGTTGTATGGTCGACGCCGAGCTGATCTCCATCCTGGCCTGTCCCGAGACCAAGCAGCCCGTCCGGCTGGCGGACGAGGAGCTAGTCAAACGCATCAACGCGGCCGTCGCGGCCGGCACGCTGGTAAACCGTGACGGCGAGCCGGTGACCGAGCCGATCCAGGCCGGCATCATCCGCGAGGATGGCCAGTATCTCTACCCGGTCCGCGACGACATCCCGATCATGCTGATCGGCGAAGCGATCGAGGTGGCATCCGTGCCGTCACCTTGAGCTCGCAATGCCATCCCTCGCTTCGGTCAAGGCTGCGAAACGTAGGCAGGCCCGGTGTGGCCCTATGTAGTCGTCGAAGGGGAGCGACCGGTTGTTCTCTACAGCCTCGCGTTCGCCGCGGCCGCATGTCTGGCGCTGTTGCTGGCGCTCAGCCTGCCGTTGGCGACGACCGTCTTCCGGCTCATCCTGTTCGGCCTGCTCCACAATTTCTTCGAGCTGCGGTATGTGCTCGGTCGGTTCGGTGCCCTGCTGGAGCGCCCCCGGCTCGAGGCGCTGCTGGCGGCCATCACGGGCATCGCGGCTATTCGACGTCCCCGCTGGGTGAGTGGCCCCCCGCCTCGAGATCGTCGTAGCCTATGGCCTGTTGGCGCTGGCGCTGGTCTGGGCGCTGGGTCGACGACGACACCTGCTCTTGGCATGCCTGCTCGTGGTGGCGGGCGCTGCCGTGCTCTCGCTCGCTCAGACCACGTACCACTTCGTCGTGCTCACGCACCTCCACAACATCGTCCCGCTGTTCTTCCTGTGGGAATGGGCTCGGGGCGTCAGCAACGACGCCGCCCGCGAAGCATTCCGGGCCCTGCACCTCGGCTGGGTCGTGGTTATTCCAGCGTTGATCCTCCTGGGCGCGTGCGACGGACTGCTCACACCGGATCTGACGCTGGGCGCGCAACTGGCCGGCGGTGTCGGGGCGGTGGCTGCGCTGTATACGCCGCCAGCTTGGGGTGAGGGCCCCGCTGCCGATGCGGTTCCTGACGGTGTTCACCTTCCTCCAAACGATGCATTACGTGGTGTGGTGCTACTTTATCCCGCGCGCCGGGCGCCGCGAGGCGGCGCGCCTCGAGGAGGCGCTGGCCGACGCGGGCCTGGTGCGGGGAGGTCGCCTGGCTCTGCTCGTAGGCTTCGGGGTTGTTGCCCTGGCTGCCGTATTCTGGAGCGATTACAAGCTCGGTCGGACGGTCTACGGAGCCTTGGCGAGCTATCATGCCTACCTGGAGTAGCCGGTTCTGGTGCTATTCGTTCTGGCCGCGGTTCGACCCAGCAGCAGCCGAGATTGACAGGAGGGACGCGGTGAGACGCCCGCGAGCACCGCTGTGAGCAGCGGTGCGCCCCAGCTCCGGACCTACGCCGACATTGCTCCTGCTCCCTTCTATGCGGATCCGCTCGTCCTGGTGCCTGTCGTGATCGCGCTCGGGGTAGTGGCGCTCGTATTCATCCTGCGCCGCCGGAACAAGTTATCGCGCGAGCGCCACGGACCCACCTTGTGCCGTTCGGCGGGCGGCCGCTGCCTCGACGGTAACGGCCTGGTCTTCGGCGGGTCTGGGATTAGTGTGGAGAAGTCTCTAAGAGCGAGCTGAGCCGCCTGGTGTCCTCCAGCGTCTCGAGGCGGTCGCAGACGGCGATCAGCGCTTCTTGCGCGTCGCGGCCCAGCCGGCGCTCGGTGACCTTCCTGAACTTGTCGACGACATCGCCGCGGGTGAGCGGGTTGCCGGGAGTGCCGCGGGTCTCGCCGACAGTGCTCAGTAGTTGGCCGTCCTCGAGCCGGACCTCCACCCTGGTGCGCCGCTGGAAGGAGCCGAAAGCATCCAGCTCGGGATCGTGGGTGCACTCGATCCGGCCGGCCAGGTCCAGCACGCGCGGATCGGCCAGCTTCTCTTCGGCGAACTGGTCCACGAAGAGGTCGTCCTCCAGCAGCAGCATGGCCGCGCAATAGGTCAGGTTGAGCTGGGCGGAGGTCGGGGTGGTGGGCACCCAGGGGAAGCCGACCGCCTTGTACGCCCCCTCGTCCAGCCAGACGCGGACCTGCCGGACCCGCTCGGCGGACAGATCGTGCTCCTGGCGCAGCTGGCTCAGGGCCTCTAGCGTGGGGTGGATCGGCACTCGGCAGGCCCACAGCTTGAAGTTCAGGTCCGAGCTCCACCACTTGGCGCCGAGGTCCCTGGCCAGCTCGTCGAGCTTGTAGGTCTCGCGCGCGCCGCTGAAGGCGCGGCAGAAGCCGCCATATTCGGCCTCGAAGACGTTGGGGACGTTGGTGAAGCCTCTGCCAGCCAGCAGGGCCGCCAGCGTGCCGCTCTGGGCCGCCCGACCGGCCAGCATGCGCTTGCCCATCCCGCCGTGCTGGGTGGCCATCAGGCCGCCGGTGAACTGGCCGCCATGGCCCAGCGCGTCCACCACCTGGCCGGCGCCCAACCCGAGCGCGCGGCCAGCCGAGGCGACGGCGCCGAAGGTGCCAATCAAGCCGGGGCCGTGGAAGCCCGCCGTGACCTGTGGCACGCGACCCACGCAGCTCTGGACTCGGGCGGCCGTCTCGACCCCCGCCACCATGGCCGTGATCAGCTCCTGCCCGGAGA
>DASPXK010000247.1:0-21263 GCA_035637315.1 Chloroflexota bacterium | reverse complement strand
ACACCTGGTAGGCGCGCACCCGCCCCCGGTAGCGGCTGGCCAGGGCGAACACGAAATCGCCCAGGTCCTCGTAGCGCTCGGGGGGCGAGCCTTCCCAGTCGTTGCCGGGCCGGGTCCAGGCCGGCGATGTGTCGACCCGGGCGATGATCCGGATGTCCCGCTCGCTGGCCAGGTCGACGATGTTGTCGTAACTGGCCCAGGCGCTCTGGTTCCACTTGCGGTCCAGGAAGTCGCCTTTCGCGTCGCGCTCGATCTCCTTCCAGGCGAACTGCTGTCGGATCCAGCCGACTCCAGCCGCGTGGAGCATGTCCAGGCTTTGCTGCCGCGCCTCCACACTCGCTTCCTGGTCGAGGAAGACGTTCACGCCGATCGGATTGGCCACCCCCGGACTGACCGCCACCCCTTCGGCGAGCTCTACTCGGCGGGTCGTCAGGCGCGAGACGAAGGCGATCAGGCGATGGCGGGTCTCCAGGTCCAGGGCGTCCCAAACGGCCTGGCGCCCGAGGATCAGGACCGCGAATATGCCGATGAGGGTCAGCGCGATGAGCCGCCGGTAGCTCACGCTAGCTCCCGGTACACCGCCAGCAGGCTGGGCGCTACCGCGCGCCAGTCGTGTCGCTCGGCCACCAGCCGCCGGGCCTCTGAGGCCAGCCTGGCGCCCAGCTCAGGCTTTCCCAGGAGGGACTGGATTGCGGCGGCAAACCCTTCCGCCGTGTCGGCCATCAGATAGTGTGTGTCGGCCTCCGCGGCGATCCCTTCCATCCCCAGCCTGGTCGAGACGATCGGCACACCGGCGGCCATCGCCTCGAGCGCTTTGAAACGCACCCCGCCTCCCGACCGCATCGGCAGCACGTAGATGCTGGCCCGCTGCCAGTACGGTTCGAGGCTCTCCACCGGACCGGTCACCGCGATCTTGGGATCGTGCTGGCAGCGCGCGACTAGCCCGGGGCCCGGCCCTCGACCGACCACGAGCGCGCGGATCTCGGGACACGTTCGGCGAACCAGTGGGAAGACCTCGTCGAGAAACCACTCGACCGCGTCCACATTCGGGCGGAAGTCGAGCGTGCCGGTGAAGAGCAGGCACGGCTCGCGCTGCCGCTCAGCGCGGGGCGGGTAGGCGTTGGTGTCGATCGCGTTGGGAACGACAGAGTAACGGCCGCTGGGCTCCAGCGCCGCCAGAGCCTCTCGATCTTCGGGCGATACGGCCAGCACGCAGTCAGCCAGGCGGCAGGCGGCCCGTTCGAAACGCGCCAGCTTCTCGCTCTGGATCAGCGAATAGGCCGCCTTCGGCCAGCGGCCTGGATGGGCCCGGTCCACCTGGTATGCCCGACGCTGGAGGAGGTGCTCGACGTTGTGATCGTCGAACACTCGTCGGGCGCCGCGGCAGAGGGGCAGGTAGCGAGCCATCTCGATGCCCTCGACCTGGATCAGGTCGTAGCGCTCCTGTTGCAGTAACGGGCGAAGGCCGTTCGCGAGGCGCGCGGACCAGCAGCGATATGCCATGTCCGGCAGGCGGGAGCCCAGAGTCGTGGTCAGGCGACGGAACGGGCTGTGGTTGGGGGCTGGATACAGTTCGACTCGCTGGCAGCGCGCTTCGACCGGCTCCATGTCGGGAGGCCGAATCGGGCGGTCCAACAAGCTCAGAAGGTGGACCTCGTGCTCCTCGGCGGCCGACTGGATCAGGCGAAAGTTCCGCAGGTTGGTCCCGCCGTCCAGGGGGTATGGGAAGCGTGGGGTTAGAAAGAGGATCTTCACTGGACGTCGGGATACCAGGGCCCGACCGCCCCGCGCAAGGCCAGGCGCTGATCAGCTTTTATTGCGCGCGTGCGCCGATGGGGGACTCGGCTCGCTCAGGCCGGGCCGGTTGAGGAGTGCTTCGAACGGGACCACCAGCGACGCGACGAGGGTTCTTGAGCCCGACGTGGATGCTCAGCATCCGGGCTGGAGAGGAGCTCACGGACAGTGACCCTTCCGACGGCTCGCGATCCCTCTCGGGCGGTAAAGGTCCCCCCCGTCTTAGATAACGGTCGCCGAATTCCGGATGCAGAAAGCGGACGAAAGCCACGGATCGCTCCCCCGGAACAACCGTTTGTGGGCCCTCGAGGGTGACTACCCCGTCGTGGTCCGACGCCGCGTCCTGATCAAAGTGAAAGTGGGTCCGGTACCCCGAAACGATGGGAGTCTGTCGCCCACCCTCTTCAGCGCTGAGCCAAACCTCACTCATTGTACCCATGCCCGGTCGGAATCCAGCGAAACTCATGATATCAGTCAGCTCGGACTCGGAGACTGCGCGGTAGAGGTCGGCCGTTTCCTCGACTGCCATCCGGCTTCCGCTTCAGTGGTGCCTGAGAGTCAGGGCGAGCCGACAGCATCAGACGGCCTGTTAGCTCCACCCAACGCTAGGCGTGCCCGCCACCTCCTCATAGACCGCCAGGGTTCGGCGGGCGCACTCGGTCCAGGTGAAGCGGGCAGCGCGCTCGCGCCCCTTCCGAATGAGAGTGTCTCGCAGGGCGTCGTCTTCGAGGAGTCGCAGTAGCCCGTCCGCCAGCCCCTCCGCGTCGGTCGGCTGGTGCGAGAGCGCGGCATCGCCGACGACTTCGGGCAGCGAGGAAGTTTCCGCCACCACCGTGGGTGTGCCGCAGGCCATCGCCTCCAGGGGTGGTAGTCCGAATCCCTCGTACAGCGACGGGAAGGCGAAGACTTCGGCCGCGCTGTACAGGGCCGGGAGGTCTTCCGGATCCGCGTCGTCGACCACTCTAACGTGCGCGCCCAGCTCGAGCTCGTCGATGGTTTCGAAAATCGGCTGATACAGCCAGCCGCGGCGGCCGACCAGCGCCAGAAGGACGTCGTGCCGCATCCGGACCAGCCCGAACGCACGCACCAGCGTGGTCACGTTCTTTCGTGGCTCGAAGGTTCCAAGGAACAACACGTACGGCTTGTGCAGCCCGTAGCGCGCCCGAACCGCCGTGAGCTGCGCCTCGCTTTCGATTGGCCTGAAGCGTTTACTCACCCCGTTGTAGATGACTCGCAGGCGGTCCTCGGGGGCCCCGACCAGCTCGATCAGGTCCCGGGCGGTGTGCCGCGAGACGGCGATCGTCAAGTCTGCACCGCGAACCGCGTCGCCCACCTGACCGTAATAGCGGCGGCTGTCGGGCGTCAGAGTCTCGGGGAAGCGCAGGAAGCCGAGGTCGTGAACGGTGATCACCGACCGGAAGCTTCGCCGAGAGAGAGGGATGAAGTCCGGACTGTGCAGCAGGTCCGGCCGCAGTCGAAGGACCTCCAGTGCGAGGGTGAGCTGCTCCCAGCGATGGTGAGGCGGGGTGAGGACGGCGACCGAGCGAAGGTTATGCGCGCTGGGCAGCCCCCGCCGCTGGCGCCCGCTTCTGAGCAGGGTAAAGCGATGCTGTGGCGCGGTCGAGGCCAAGCTGGTTGCCAGCTCCAGCGTGTAACGTGCAATGCCGCCCGCGCTATAGTGTGCCAGGCGGGCATCAATCGCGACGTGCATCGGACGAGCGGTCAGCCATCAGCCATCAGGAGTATTTGCCGGCTGACGACTGACGGCTCAGAGTGGCTGGCGCCCGCCGAAGCCGGCGTCCAGATCGTGCCAGTAGCCGATGACGGGCTCGCCGAGCCTCCAGCACAGGTAGACGACACGGCCCTCGCGGCGAGACGGGAAGTCGATGAGGCCGATGGTGGGGTCCTTCATCTCGACGCCCAGGCCGCGCAGGCGAACGATCAGTCCGTTGATCTGGTTCAACAGCTCGGTGCGGGTCACCTGGGCGCCAGCAAACGATCCCTCGTGGGTCACGTGGCCGTTACCACGGGCCCTCCAGTGGAGCGCAACCAGGCTTTGCTCGGCCTCTTCCAGTTTGCCCCGCAGTGCGACGATTTCCTCGACGATCGAACGGACCTCAGGCAGCAGCGCGGCCGCCTCCTCGAGCGTGAAGTACCTGGCCATCGCATCGTCCCGTGGCTGTGCTGTCGGCAGTGTAGCAGGCCGGTCCGGCCGAGCGTGATGGTCCGTTTCTTCTCTGGACGCGCGTGTTCGAGGGGTGGCCGAGGGCGTGCTATATTATGGTCCGCGCCAACGGCGGTGCGGAGAGGAGACGACGCCGTGAAGTACGCCAACGTACCCGAGATGTTGAACGCCCTGCGGGCTTGCCTTCAGCCCACCAATGGTGGAGTGAAGGTGACCAACCCGGCCTTACTGCGCACGGAGTACGTCGACCATCTGGTCTGCACGGCTGTGTTCGGCGACGAAGAGCCCCGCGCCGCGGCGCGCTGGCTCATCTGGCAGGCAGCCTGGGAGCTGGGGATCAAGTCGGGGTCGATCGACAGCCTCTACCAGGCCCGCGCGCGCGCCGAGTACGACAAGGCGACCGTACCGGCCGTCAACGTACGCGGCATGGCGTACGATACGGCACGCGCGCTGGTTCGCGCGGCCAGGGCCAAAGACTGTGGTGCGTTCATCTTCGAGCTGGCCCGCTCGGAGATGGGTTACTGCTTCCAGTCTTGCGAGGAATACGCCACGGTCGTGACGGCGGCCTCGATCCGGGAAGGCCACCAGGGGCCGATCTTCATTCAGGGCGACCACTACCAGGCCAACGCCAAGCGGTACGGCGCCGATCCCGAAAAGGAGATCGAGGGACTGCGCGCGCTGGTTCGCGAGGCGATCGCGGCCGGCTACGGCAACATCGACATCGACACCTCGACGCTGGTCGATCTCGGGCCTGAGAGTATCGAGGAGCAGCAGCGCCACAACTATGAGCGCTGCGCCGAGCTGGCCAGGCTGGTCCGCCAGATCGAGCCGCCGGGTGTGACGATCTCGATCGGCGGCGAGATCGGCGAGGTCGGCAAGCACAACAGCACCGTGCCGGAGCTCAAAGCCTTCCTCGACGGTTTCGACCGCCTATGGGACGGGTCGCGCGGCCTGAGCAAGGTGAGCGTCCAGACCGGCACCAGCCACGGCGGCGTCGTCCTGCCAGACGGCAGTATCGCCAAGGTCAAGATCGACTTCGACACGCTGCGCGACCTCGGGGAGGTTGCGCGCCAGTATGGGCTAGGTGGCGCGGTCCAGCACGGCGCCTCCACTCTGCCGGCCGAGGCGTTTGGCCACTTCCCGCGGGTCGGCACGCTCGAGGTGCATCTGGCCACCGAATTCCAAAACATCGCCTACGACGGCGGGCACTTCCCGAAAGAGCTCAAGGAAGAGATCAACCAGTGGTGCCGCGAGAACTGCCAGGATGAGGCCAAAGAGGGTGAGACCGACGAGCAGTTCGTCTACAAGACTCGCAAGAAGGCCTGGGGGCCGTTCAAGCAGCGTGTCTGGGACCTGCCCGATGAGACCCGCGCCGCGATCGGGCGGGACCTGCAGGACAAGTTCGAGTTCTTGATGGAGCAGCTCGGCGTCAGGAACACCCGCGACCTCGTCGCCACGTACGTCAAACCCGTCCGTATCGACAAGCCGATGCCGCAGAGCCTGAAGGCTGGCGTGGCGGCTTGATAACCTAACCCCCCCAGCCCCTTCCCTGAAAGGAAGGGGGAAACCCGTTTAAACAAGCCCCCCCTCCCTTCAGGGAAGGGGCTGGGGGGGTTAGGTGAGAAAGCTCACCCCACCCGCAGCAGGATCGAGTGATAGCCGGTCGCACCGTCAGGCAAGGGATCGCGGATCTCGGGCATCTGTAGCTCGCCGGTCCCGTCCATCGCGCGGACCTTAACCGAGTAGGTGCCAGCTTCGACGTTGGCGTGCAGGACCCAGAGGTTCCACGCGTTCTGGCTGAGAGCTGGTTTGAGCGCCGCCGCCTGCCATAACTTGCCATCGTCCAAGCTGACCTCGACCTTGTCGATGCCACGTGCACCAGCGAACGCGACGCCCGCCAGCGTGATCTCGCCCACGGGCAGAGTCGCCCGATTGACCGGGACGTCGACCCTTGACGAGGTCTGGTAGGTCGCCTTGTCGCTCCAGCCGCGCTGCATCCAGTATCCCTTGTAGTCGTAGTCGACCACTTCGACACGCGTCACCCATTTGACGTTCTTCATCCCGTAGATGTCAGGGATCAGCAGCCGAGCCGGGAAACCGTGCTCTTTGGTCAGCGGCTCGCCGTTCATCTCGTACGCCAGGAGTGTGTCCGGACGAAGCGCGATGTCGATCGGGATGCTGTCGGTGTAATCGTCGGCGGCGTGGAAGATGACCTTGCGAACGCCGGGCTTCAGGCCGGTTCGGGTCAACAGCTCCACCAGCCGCACGCCCTTCCAGTGGGCGTTGCCCCACAGATCGCCGCCCACGAGGTTGCTAATGCACTGCAGGGTGTAATAGTCGCTGTGGGCCGGCAGCCCGCTGACGTCGGCAAAGGACAGCGTCGTCGGCCGTTCGACCAGGCCGTCGATAGTCAGTTTCCAGCTCGCCACGGCGACGCTGGGATCGAGGAAATTCTTGGAGATGATGTAGAAGTCCTTGGCTGGCAGGACCTCCGGCGTCAGCTTGGGCACCGCGAACGGCACCGCTGCTGGAGCGCCGGGCGCGACGGTCATCGGGACTGGTGGGGCGTCGAGCGGCGGGATGCCGCGTCCGCGCGTGGCCGGGGCCGAGGCCGCGGCGGGCGCGCTGGCCGGAGCACTGCTGGCCGCCGAGGGGGTCTCGGCGCTGCCAGCGGCCGGCGGACCAGGCGCTTCGGTCGCCGAGCCAACCAGCGACCGCCAGCCATAGCCGCCGGCCGCGATGACCAGCACGCCGGCCCCGAGCTTGGCGAGCGCCGACCGTCGGTCCGCCCGGGCCTGGTCATGGCGACCGCTCGCGAGTGAATCGAGCACCTGGTAGATAAGGACCAGGGCCACCGCGAAGCTGACGAAGGCCAGCAGTAGCTGCGCGCCGACAACGAGCGGCCCGGCTCGCACGGCGCTTCCGAACAGCCCGACCCTTAGGACTGGCAGGACCACCACCCCGATTACCAGCCACACCACGACCGCCAATTTGGCGGCCCGCCCCCAGCTTGGCTCGGCGTGCGCAAACCATCGCCCGAACAGCGCGCCCGCGAGGATCTGGCCCAGGAAAATGCCGGCGAATAGGGTGGGCTTGGCCGCTTTCTGCATCACGTCGAGCAGGGTGGAGAAGACGACGCCGGGCATCAGGCCCACGATCCCCTCACCGATGATCTCGGGGAGGGAGAGGACGTCGGTGGTGAGTCGCAGGACCGCCATGACCATCGCCATGACGCAGGCAGCCAGGATACCAGCGATCAGGCCCCTGGAGGAGACACTCGAGGCGTACATTAGCTCACCCCCTGCACCGCCTACCCACGCATCAGGGTACCACTTCGCCGCATTCGAATGAAGGCATTCCTTACAGACGCGGTACCGAGGTCGGATGTCGGCGCGAATTTTGAGACCGACTCGGAAACTTCGGGGCGACGCATTCGCGCGCCGCGATCAGGTGACGAGAAACACATGCGCGAATGCTTCGCTCCTACAGCGCCATCTTCCTCGACACGGCGCCTACCGCCCAGGTATACTTGTCTCAGTTATAGGCATCGATGGCTCGCTGGTTCACGAAATCTCGGCAAGGGGACGGACCACGTCGGGTCCGGGCCCCTTTTTCGTGTCATCTGGAAGGTGGAGAGTTTGGTAGTCAAGCTAGGTGATTTTGGTTCGCTAGAAATGAGCGCTCCGGTCGCTCGAGCAGTCGAAGAGATGGGCTACAGTCAGCCGACTGAAATCCAGGCGGCTGCGATCCCCCTGCTCCTAGCAGGGCGGGACCTGATGGGCCAGGCCCAGACCGGGACCGGCAAGACCGCGGCCTTCGGGATACCGCTGGTGGAGCTGATCGATCCGCAGGTTCCCTCCGTACAGGCGCTGGTACTGGCGCCGACGCGCGAGCTGGCGATGCAGATCTCGGAGGAGATAGGCAGACTGGCCAGGTACCGCGAGATTCGGATCGCGACCGTATACGGAGGGGCGGCGATGGGTCGCCAGGTCCTCGATCTCAAGAACGGCGCTCAGGTGGTGGTGGGCACGCCCGGCCGGATTCTCGACCACCTGTCGCGCGGAACGATGCGCCTGGACGCCGTGCGCTACCTGGTCTTGGACGAGGCCGACAGGATGCTCGACATGGGCTTCATGCCCGATGTCGAGCGGATCTTGCGGCGCACTCCCCGCAGCCGCCAGACCTCGCTGTTCTCAGCCACGATGCCGCTAGTCGTGCGGATCCTTGCCCGCCGGCATATGCGAGAGCCCGATTGGGTCCACGTCAAGCCCGAGGAGCAGCTGGTCTCGGAAGTTGAGCAGATTTACTACGAGGTTGCCGAGCAGGACAAACCGGCCGGCCTGGACCTCATCCTTCGGGAGCAAGAGCCGCAGCGGGCACTCATCTTCCGGCGCACCCAGGTCGGTGTGGACAGGCTGACCCGCTACTTGCGCTCGCGCGGCTACCAGGTGGAAGCCTTGCACGGAAGCATGAATCAGCAGCATCGCGAGCGCGTCATCGCCGACTTTCGGTCTGGTGACCTGCACCTGCTGGTGGCCACCAACGTCGCGGCCAGGGGGCTCGACATCCCCGAAGTCAGCCACGTGATCAACTACGACATTCCCGAGGAGCGCGACTCCTACGTCCATCGGATCGGACGAACGGCGCGGATGGGCCGCGAGGGGGTGGCGATCACGTTCGTGGCGGAGTGGGATGACGCCCCACTGGCCGAGATCAAGAAGGTGACCAACGGCTCGCTCCGCCAGGAGCGCCTAGCGCTGTACGGATAGACGACGTTCAACGTTGCGCGTACAAGGTTCAACGAGCCCAGATAACATCGTTCAACGTTGCGCGTACAAGGTTCAACGAGCCCAGTTACGGCTTGAATGCTCAACGCACGAAGCGTAACGTTGGAACGTTGAGCGCGGAGGATTACCGTGGCCGATTGGCAGCGCATACGAGGCGGCGGCGCGGACTTCGAGCTGTGCGTGCTGCCGGTTGGGACCTTCGAGAACGTCGTCTACGTGGTCCGTGATCCGGACAGTCGTGAGGGCTACGTGATCGACGCCGGCTGGGAGCCTGACACCATCGCCAGCGCCGTCGCCGACACAGGCGTCAAGGCGATCCTGATCACGCACGGCCATCGCGATCACCACGACGAGCTGGATACCCTCAAGGCCCGCATCAAGGCGCCGGCCGGTATCGGCGAGGCCGACAAGGGCATGCTCAAATCGCCGCCCGACTTTACCATCGTCGACGGACAGGAGTTCCGCTTCGGAATGACCACCATGCGGGCCATCCAAACGCCCGGCCATACGCCAGGGGGCACGTGCTTCACCGTCGGCCCGCTCCTGTTCAGCGGCGACACGCTGTTCCCCGGCGGGCCTGGCAACACGAAGACCAGCACCGGCCACTTCCCCACCATCATCGCCAGCATTCGCGATCGGCTCTTCACTCTCCCGGAAGACACCGTCGTCTATCCGGGCCACGGCAAAGAGACGACCATCGGGACCGAGAAGCCCCACCTGGACGAGTGGGTCGCCCGCGGCTGGTAGCATGCGCATCGTATCGCTCATACCCAGCGCCACCGAGATCGTCTATGCGCTCGGGTTGGACGACCAGCTCGTGGGCGTCACTCACGAGTGTGATTTCCCGCCCGCCGCCCGCCTGAAACCAAAGGTGACCCGCGGCCTGCTGCCCGACGAAGACCTCACGAGCCGCGAGATCGATACCCGAGTCGCCGAGCAGATGGCGGTTAGCGGCGGAATCTACGGGCTGGAGGTCGAGCTGGTGGGCGAGCTGCGGCCTGACCTGATCCTCACCCAGGGCTTGTGCGAGGTGTGCGCCGTGCCGCACGGGATCGTTCGCCAGGCTGTCCCGACCCTGCCCTCCAAGCCCCACGTGTACTCGCTGGATCCAGCCAGCCTCGGCGACGTGCTGGCCAACGTCAAGACGGTTGGCGACGCCGCCGGAGCCCAGGCTCAAGCCCGCGCGGTGATCTCCTCGCTTCGGGACCGGATCGACGCGGTGACACTCAAGACGGCGGGCGTTGCCAGGATACCGCGCGTGTTCTGTCTGGAGTGGCTCGATCCACCCTGGACGGCTGGCCACTGGGTCCCGGAGATGGTCGGCATGGCGGGTGGGGCCGAGATTCTCGGCGGCATCGGCCAGCCCTCGCGTCGTACGAGCTGGGAAGAGATAGCGGCCCGCGGGCCTGAGGTGGTCGTCTTGATGCCGTGCGGCTTCGACCTGGAGCGCACGCTGCGCGAGACGGACCGCACGCCGTGGCCCGCCCAGTGGTCGGGCTTGCCGGCCGTCAAGTCGGGCCAGGTCTATGCCGTGGATGGCTCGGCCTACTTCAACAGGCCTGGCCCGCGCCTGGTGGATGGACTGGAGCTGCTGGCAAGTATCATCCACCCCGAGTTGTTCGGCCCCAGCCAGCTGGAGGGTGCCCTCAGCCGTCTGGAGGACCCGATCGCACTGTCAGTCCGTTCCTGACAGACCTGGCCCTCTTGACAGCTCTGAGCCCATAACAGATGATCAGCTTGGGCGGAGCTCGCGTTGTGGTCCCGAGACGAGCCTACGGAGTCGGCCGCGCAGCAGGAAGCCGAACGCGAGCGGTGAGTACGTTGCTCGGCTGCCGAGAGGGAGGTCCGATATGACGAAGGTTTCAGCTCGACTGGTTGCAGTCGGACTGTCGGTGGCGATGGCGCTGGGAGTGTTGGCGCCGATCGCGCAGGGGCAAGGCGGCACGATCAAGATCGTCTCGTCGCTGCCCAGGACCGGCAGCAGCAAAGGCCAGACCGACACGATCGTCAATTCGATCAAGATGGCGCTGGACGAGGCCGGCAACCAGGCGGCCGGCTTTGCCCTGATCTACGAGGACATGGACGACGCGACGCCGGCGCGAGGCGCGTGGGACGCGGGCAAGGAGGCTGAGAACGCGAACAAGGCCGCCGCCGATCTCGACGTGATGGTCTACCTGGGCACGTTCAACTCGGGTGCGGCTAAGGTCGCCATTCCGATCCTCAATCGGGCCAACGTGGTCATGATCAGCCCAGCCAACACTTATCCTGGCCTGACTAAGCCGGGTAAGGGCGAGATGAACGAGCCAGCCGTCTACCAGCCGAGCGGTCGGCCCAACTACAGCCGCGTGGTCCCGGCCGACGACCTGCAGGGCGCCGTTGGAGCAGCCTGGGCCAGGGACGTGGGCGCTGTGAAGGTGTACATCCTGGACGACACCGAGCTGTACGGGCACGGTATCGCCGTCGTGTTTGCCGAGACGGCCGCGCGCATCGGGCTGACCGTGGTGGGCGGCCCGGAGGGCATCGATCCGAAGGCTTCGGACTACCGTGCCCTGGCGACCAAGGTCCGCGGAGCCGGTCCTGACCTCATCTACTACGGCGGCATCACCCAGAACAACGCCGGCAAGCTGGTCAAAGACCTACGGGCCGTGCTTGGCGCGAACGTGCTCCTGATGGGCCCGGATGGGATCTACGAGCAGGCGTTCCTGGACGACGCCGGCGAGGCGGCCGAGGGGATGTACATTACCTTCGGCGGGGTGGCGCCGAGCAAGCTGACGGGCAAGGGCGCGGCCTGGTACGGCGCCTACAAAGCCAGGTTCGGGTCCGAGCCTGAGGCATACGCCTCATACGGCTACGAGGCCGCCAAAGTGGCCCTGGACGCGATAGAGCGAGCCGGGGCGAAGGACCGCGCCGCGATTCGCGACGCCGTCTTCGCCACCAGGGATTTTGATGGCGTCCTCGGCGTCTGGTCGCTCGACCAGAACGGCGACACCACGCTCACCAACATGTCCGGCCGCCAGGTCGTGGGAGGCAAGTTCGACGACGACAACGCCGTCGTCCTGAGCGCCCAGTAATCTCCCACCGCAGAGACGCGCAGGGCGCGGAGCGGAGCTCGGGCGCCCTGCGCGTCCTCGGCGCCCCTGCGGTCAGCCGCCTAGGTACAGCCGGTGCTCGACGATGTAGTCGGCCACCGCGTCCGGCACCAGGTAGCGGATCGGGCGGCCCTCGGCCACGCGGGCGCGAAGCTCGGTCGAAGAGATGGCCACGCCTGGGGTCCAGACCAGGCTGATGCGCTCCTGGGCGCCGGGCAGCCGCGCCTCTAGCTCGGCGGGATCGAACGCGCGATGGCCGGGACGGCTCACGGCAATCAGCCGCGCCAGCGCTAGCAGTCGATCGGGATGGTGCCAGCGGTGAAGCTCGCGCAGCACGTCCATGCCGACCACAAAAGCCAGCTCCTCGCCCAGCTCCGAATGCAGCCTTTCGAGCAGGTCCACGGTGAAGGAGGGCCCGCCATAGGCCAGGTCGGCGTGGGAGACGCCGAAGGCCGGGTTGCCCGCGACGGCTAGCTCCGTCATTGCCACACGATGCTCGGGCGGCGTGACCGGCTCGTCCAGCTTGAGCGGGTTGCGCCAGGCCGGCACGAAGAGCACTTGGTCGAGCCCGGCCTCGCAGCACGCCTCCTGGGCGGCCGCCAGGTGGCCCAGATGCGGCGGATCGAACGTCCCGCCGAACACCCCGATCGTCATTCCCACTCCAGTTCCGCCTTCCCGATATGGACGTTGTCGCCGGACTTCACCCCGGCTCGCTCGAGGGCCTCGAGTACGCCCAGCTTGCCGAGGGTGCGCTGGAGCAGCGCGACGGCGTCCGGATTGGCCAGATCGGTCATCGCTACGACCCGCTCCACGCGCTTGCCGCGGACTCGAAAGTGCGCGCCGACCCGCTCGACGGTCCAGGCGTCGTCGTCCGCGACAAGGCGATACACCTTCTTTGCCTCGGCGCCCGTCCGGCCGGCCCCGACCGGCGGCTCCTCGGCCGGCAGCGCCGCCAGTGTCTCGACCAGGAGGTCGACCAGGGCGGCGATGCCCTGGCTGGTCAGCGCCGAGACCGGCACGACGCGCAGGTCCGGGTGGCTGCCCGAGAAGGCTTCCACGAGTTGAGGTAGGCGCTCGCGCGCGGCTCGGAGGTCGACCTTGTTCAGGGCGATGACTTCAGGCTTGGCAGCCAGGGCCGGGTTATACAGCTCGAGTTCCTGGCGGACCTTTGCGTAGGCCTGGAGCGGGTCTGGCTGGGCGGCGTCCAGGACGTGGAGTAGGATGCGGGCCCGCTCGACGTGGCGGAGGAACTGGTAGCCAAGGCCCACGCCGCGATGCGCGCCGCCGATCAGGCCGGGGATGTCGGCCAGCACGAAGCTCAGGTCCCCCCGCTCGGCGACGCCCAGGTTTGGGGTCAGGGTGGTGAAGGGGTAGTCGCCGATCTTTGGCTGGGCGGCGGTCAGCGCCGCCAGCAGGCTGGACTTGCCGACGTTCGGGTAGCCGACCAGGCCGACGTCGGCGATCGTTTTGAGCTCCAGGCGCAGCCAGCGCTCCTCGCCGGGCTCGCCCTTCTGCGCGATGCGCGGCGCCCGGTTCGTGCTGGTTGCAAAGTGAACGTTGCCAAGACCGCCCCGCCCGCCGCGCGCCACCATCACCTCGTTGCCTGGGCGCCGGAGGTCAGCCAGAAAGTCCTGGTCCGAGCTGATCACGGTCCCAGGCGGGACCCGGATGACGATGTCCTCGCCCTTCTTGCCGTGCTTCTTGGCGCCGGCCCCGTGTCCGCCCCGCCCGGCCTTGAAGTGGCGGCGGTGGGAAAACTCGAGCAGGGTGCTGACGCCCGACTCGGCGCGGACGAAGACGCTGCCGCCCCGGCCGCCGTCGCCCCCATCCGGACCTCCGCGTGGCACGAACTTCTCGCGCCGAAAGCTGAGCGCGCCGTTACCCCCGTCCCCCGCCTTGACGAAGATGCGGGCCGTATCGAGGGTGTTGGCGGGCGCATCGCGCTGGTCGACCATCGCGGCTCACTCAGCCCTCCGGCTCAGCCTCTGGCGGCGCCCCACCAGGTAGGAGACTAGCGGCCGATACAGCAGCCAGGGAAGCGCGGCCGGCACCAGCGGCACCGTCATGGACATCGCCGCCTTTGCCATGGGCCGTGGATCATTGGCCGCGAATACGATGAACAGGACCAGCGTCCCCAGCGTCCAGACGACTGCGCTAAACAGCGCCAGCTTCCCATACAGCTCGTGCGAAACCTGGCGCCGGGCCGTCTCGTAGTCCATGTCCACGCCTCTAGCCTCTGGTCCCAAGTCCCAAGTCTGCAGTCACCGCCTCGCTACTCGCTACTCACCACTCACTACTCGTTGTAGTACACTGGCGCCATGGACAGCGAGGCGCGCGCCGCGGCCTGGACGTTCCTTGGCGTACTGGCTGGCTTCAAGATCGCAATCGCGCTGGTGATCTTCTGGATGGACCCGTCTGGCTTCGCGGCCGGATTCCTTTTCGTGACTGGCTGGTACTGTCTCCTGGTGCCCATCGCCGCGCTCGCCCTGCCGGGCGTGTACTGGTTCCGGCTCTTGCGCGCGCGGGCCAAGCGGCGCGACCTGATTCGGTCCGAATGGCTCGTCGAGCCCGACCTCGATTGGAACCCCACTACGGCGCGTGGCAGAATGTAACTGTCCGGCTATCTGCACGCCGATTCGAAGGGTAGCTCCCTGTGACCCGAGCCAACCTTATCTTCATGGTCGCAACTCCGCTGGTGCTCATTGCGGGCATCGCGTTGATCGTGTCCGGCTTCGGCACCCTGCTGCTGACGCTCCGGGAGATAGCCTTTATCAGCGATCTGGCGCGCGGCCTGGACGAGGAGAGCGCGAAGGAAAGCTCAAAGTTCATACCGGTCATTGTGGCGCTCGCGATCGCGTCCGTCTTCCTCATCGCTGGCTCGGTCGCCTCGATGCTGTCGCGCCCGGGTCCCAAACAACACTGATCTCGGCTCTGGGGCTGTGGCCCGCTCAGGCGAGCTCGATCGGGCGAAAAACCCTTGCAGAGCCGCGCCCACCGGGCAGAGCACAGGGCCGGCAAGCAGCGTCCCGACCGAGTCGCCGGCCCTGATACGGTGCGTTACTATGGAGCGGATCGAATGGGTTGCAGTGACGGTTTTCGGAGGTATGCGATGCCGCTGAGCCGGCATCCGGCGCGATGAGATACGCACTCCTGGCGCTGAGCGCTGCGGCGGTCTTGGCGATCGCCGGCTGCGCCAACGTACCCCAGACAACCGTTATGCCAAAGTCCGATGCGGCGCGCCTGATCCAGAACCTGTATGTCTGGATCTTCTGGATGTCGGTCGTGGTCTTCGTCGCCGTCCAGGGTGTCCTGGTGTACGCGATGTGGCGCTTCCGCCACCGCCCGGGCCACGCGATGCCCCCTCAAGTCCACGGCAACACGCGCCTGGAGGTTATGTGGACCATCGCTCCTGCCGTGGTCCTGGTGTTCATTGGGATCCCGACCATCCAGACGATCTTTGCGCTGGAGAGTCCACCCCCCGGCCAGCCGATGACGATCGAGGTGATCGGGCATCAGTGGTGGTGGGAGTTCCGCTATCCCGAGCAGGGCGTCGTGACCGCCAACGAGATGATCATTCCGGTCGGCCAGACGGTCGAGCTGAAGATGCGATCCGAAGACGTCATCCACAGCTTTTGGATTCCCCAGCTCATGGGCAAGCAAGACGTGGTCCCCACCCACGTCAACAGCCTCTGGTTCACGGCTGAGGAGGGGGGGCAATACTTCGGCCAGTGCGCCGAGTACTGTGGCGTTGAGCATGCCCTGATGAGGATGAACGCGATCGCGTACGATCGTCCCGACTTCGAAGCCTGGGCAGCCCGTCAGCGGGCGCCGGCCGCGCCGACCACCGATCTGGCGCTAGAGGGCGCCGAGGTACTCACCCGCAACGCCTGCGTCGGCTGCCACACGATCGCCGGGACGGTCGCCCAGGGCCAGGTAGGCCCGAACCTGTCGCATTTCGGCAGCCGGACCACCCTCGCGGCTGGTATCCTAGAGAACACACCCGAAAACCTGACCCGCTGGCTGCGTGATCCGCAGGAGGTCAAGCCGGGTACCAAGATGCCCAACCTCAACCTGCGTCCGTCCGAAGTGGAGGCGCTCGTAGAGTACCTGCACAGCCTAAAATAGAGCTGCGTTCGGCCAGCCGCTGTCTCCGGGCCTGGCTGAGCGCCTGACGACAGACAAACGCGGAGGCCCGCCAATGGCCACAACCCTCACACCGCCTCAAGTCACCGCCCCGGCTCCAACTCCGGCCGCGCCCCAGGTCGTCGCCCCACGGCCGGTCACGCCGGCCTACCACGGCTTCACGAGCTGGCTGACGACCATCGACCACAAGCGGATCGGCATCCTGTACGGGACAACGGCCGCCGTCTTCTTCCTGGTCGGCGGCGTCGAAGCGCTCATGATCAGGATGCAGCTCGCCGTGCCGAACAACGGCTTCGTCTCGGCAGACGCGTTCAATCAGCTCTTCACCATGCACGGCACGACCATGATCTTCCTGGTCATCATGCCGATGAGCGTGGCGTTCTTCAATTTCATCGTCCCGCTCCAGATCGGCGCGCGCGACGTGGCCTTCCCGCGCCTGAACGCCTTCAGCTACTGGGCGTTCCTGTTTGGCGCGCTTTTCATGAACATGAGCTACTTCGTCAGCGGCTTGCCGGACGGCGGTTGGTTCGGCTACGCGCCTTTGACCACCAGGACGTATTCGCCCACCGAGCGCATCGACTTCTGGCTGCTGGGGCTTCAGCTGCTGGGGGTTGCCTCGCTCGCGGGGGCATTCAACTTCCTGGTCACGATCATCAACATGCGCTGCCCGGGCATGTCGCTGATGCGCATGCCGGTCTTCAGCTGGAACACGCTGGTCACCTCGTTCCTCCTAATCCTGGCGTTCCCGGCCATCACCGTCGCGCTGATCCTGCTCATGTTCGATCGCTACTTCGGGACCAACTTCTACTACGCGCCGAATGGTGGCGACCCGCTCCTCTGGCAGCACCTGTTCTGGATCTTTGGCCATCCTGAGGTCTACATCCTGATCCTGCCAGCCATGGGTATGGTCTCGGAGATCCTGCCCGTCTACTCGCACAAGCCGTTGTTTGGCTACCCGTTCGTGGTGTACGCCACGGTCGCGATCGGCTTCATCGGCTTCGGCGTCTGGAGCCACCACATGTTTACGGTTGGGCTCGGCCCGATCGCCAACTCGTTCTTCGCCGCCAGCACGATGCTGATCGCGGTCCCAACCGGGGTGAAGATCTTCAACTGGCTCGGGACGCTGTGGGGCGGCTCGATCCGCTTCAACACGGCGATGCTGTTCGCGGTCGGCTTCGTCTCGATGTTCACGATTGGCGGCCTGAGCGGCGTGATGCACGCCTCGGTGCCGATCGACCTGCAGCACCAGGACTCGTACTTCGTCGTCGCGCACTTCCACTACGTCCTGTTCGGCGGCAGCATCCTGGGTCTCTTCGGCGGCATCTACCATTGGTGGCCGAAGATCACTGGACGGCTGTTGGACGAGAAGCTGGGCAGGCTCAACTTCTGGCTCATGCTGATCGGCTTCAACATCACCTTCGGGCTCATGCACTTCCTGGGCGTGGACGGAATGCCGCGCCGGATCTACACCTACTCGCCCAATCAGGGCTGGTCCGGCTGGTTCGGCCTCGATTGGCTCGGTTGGAACATGCTAATCACGATTGGCGCGTTCCTTATCGCCGTCTCGGTCGCGGTGTTCATCTACAACGTGTTCTGGAGCCTCCGCCACGGCGAGATCGCCGGCAACGACCCGTGGGATGGCGCGACGCTCGAGTGGTCGATCCCGTCTCCGCCACCCGCCTACAACTTCGCGGTCGAGCCAACTGTCCGCTCCCGTGACGCGTTCTGGGCGCTCAAGCGGCGGTGGCAGGCCGTCGAGGTCGGCGAGCATCATGGCCACCTCACCATGGCGGGCATGCCGACTGGCGAGGTCGAATTCGAAGAGGCCCACTCATCCGAGGAGGCGCACCGAGCGCCGGTGGACGTGAGCAGCATCCACATGCCGAACCCGTCGTTCTTCCCGCTGATCGCCGCTCTCGGGCTGACCTGTATGCTGGCCGGGTTCGTCTTCGGCTTCGGGCTCAGCATCGCCGGCGCCATCTACCTGATCGTCGCCATTGGCGGTTGGGCCCTGGAGCCGACGAGCTAGCCGTGCACGACGCACAGGCCGCGCCGCTAGGACGGCACGCGGCTCCGCCCGCGCACCCTGGCTACACCACCACCGGCCTGGACCATCGGAAGATGCTCATGTGGCTCTTCCTGGGGTCTGACTGCATGTTCTTCGGCTCGCTGATCGGTACGTACCTGGCCTATCGCGGCAGGAGCCTGAGCGGGCCCACCCCGCACGACGTGTTTGACATCCCCTACACCTCGGTCAGCGCGTTCGTCCTGCTCATGAGCAGCCTGACCATGGTCCTGGCCCTGGCGGCCATTCAGCACGGCGACAAGCGGCGGCTGCAAATCTGGCTCATCACTACCGCCCTGCTCGGGATGACGTTCCTGGGGGGCCAGTTCTACGAGTTCACCACCTTCTATGACGAGGGCCTGTCGCTCCAGGTGAACCTGTTCGGCTCGTCTTTCTTCACCCTGACCGGGTTTCACGGCGCCCACGTGGCCGGCGGCGTCTTCTGGCTTCTCTACCTGACCGCCGCCTCGATCTTCGATCGCTTGAACCCGGAGGCGAGCCTGTACGTGGAGATCGCCGGCCTGTACTGGCACTTCGTCGACGTCGTCTGGATCGTCATTTTCACAGTCGTCTACCTGGTGCCGGTGTAGCGGCCCGACTCGCGGAGGTCTCATGGTTCTTGACTCCAAGGCGCTGGAGTGGGCAAGTCAGCACGGGCTCGACACGGCCGCGCTCAAGAAGGCCAAAGTGCCGATCTACGGCAAGTGGTACTTCCCAGAGCTGCCGGCCGACGTGCCCCTCGTGAACCTCCAAACGGGAGAGATCGAGACTTTCGGGGCGGGCTTCCGAGCGGGCGCGATCCTGTACGTCAAGGAAGAGGACCTGAAGCGAGCCCGGTTGGGACCGTACGCGGTCCCGGAGCCGGCTGAGGAGGCCCAGGAGCAGGCGGCGGAGGCGGCCGGGCCCGAGCCGACCGCGGTGGCGGCGGCCGAACAGCCGGCCACCAGCTCGGTTGCCACCGCCGAGCGACAAGGGCCGAGCCGGGCCGCGACGGTGGTCGCGGCGGCCCCGCCCGAGCCGTCCCGCGAGAGCGATCCCGAGGGCGTCGAGCACGGCGCCGGCGGGGCTCACGCCGTGGCGCAGGTCATCCCCCACGAGCAGCCGCATCCTCAGTCCGGAACGTACATCACGATCGCCATCATCCTTGCCGTAATCACAGCCGTAGAGGTAACCGTCTACTACGTCCAGGCGTTGGCGCCAGTGCTGGTGCCGATCCTGCTGGTCCTCTCGTCGGTCAAGTTCGCCCTGGTGGCCGGCTTTTTCATGCACCTGAAGTTCGACCATAAGTCGTTCCTGGGCTTCTTCGGTGGCGGTCTCGCCATCGCCGGAACCATCGTCGTGTCGCTCATCTTCCTGTTCCACGGCGTCTCGCGCGCGGCCGGGGGGCACTGACTGGTCCGTTTCGAGCAGTCCATGACACGAGTCGCTCGCCAGCCAGGATGAACCCGCTCCCCCTCTCCCCTTGAGCCCCTTGAGGGAGAGGCTGGGGTGAGGGAAAACCGAGCAGGCCAAGCTGATGTTGCTCCAGGTCCAACCCACGGGTGACTTCTCATGGACGAGCTGGCACGGCGAGCCGTCTGTCCGGGCCGGCATCCTGCTGCTGGCCGGGCTCTACCTCTTGGGCGTTGGCCCGCTGCGTCGGCGCTACGCCTTGGGACCGCCGGCCCCTCGTTGGAAGATCGCCACCTTCCTGGCCGGCATCGCGATCCTGTTCGTCGCGCTGGATGGGCCCCTCGATGACCTGAGCGACAACTACCTGTTCAGCGCCCACATGCTGCAGCACATGCTGCTCACCCTGTTCATGCCGCCGCTGCTGCTCATGGGCACGCCCGGCTGGCTGCTGCGGCCGCTCATTGGGCTCCCCTTCGCCGCTCGAGTGGCGCGCGCGCTCACACAGCCCCTGGTCGCGCTGCTCCTGTTCAACGTCACGTTCACAGTCTTCCACCTGCCGTCGTTCTTCGAGCTCACGCTCGAGGACGAGAGGTTCCACATCGCCGAGCACGTGCTGTTTATGGTCACGGCCATCATAACCTGGTGGCCGATACTCAGCCCGCTCCCAGAGCTGCCCCGCCTGCCGTATCCGGTCCAGCTCATCTATGTCTTCTTCCAGACGTTCTCAGGCTTTACGGTCGGCGCATTCCTCACCTTGGCTCAGCAAGTGCTCTACCCGTTCTACCAGAGCGTCCCACGCCTCTGGGGCGTCTCAGCCCTTGACGACCAGAAGATCGGTGGGTTGATCATGTGGGTGATCGGCGGCACGTTCCTGCTGCTGGTCTTCACCGCCATCTTCTTCGCCTGGGTCTCGCACGAGCACGTCCAGGACGAGGTCGTCGAGCCGCCCGCTCGTGAGCGTGAGCCCGGCCTGGCCCCGCCGAATAGAGGCGTAGTAGGCGCCCGGCCCGACAAGCCCTAACCCCTCTCTCCCCCCCTCCCCTTCGCCCCTTTTCCCTTTCCCCGTTCCCTTTCCCCCTCCCCTTCCACTGCTATATCGGCCTCGAGACGGGCGCGCCCTGCGCCGGTCTGTCGTAAGTCCGCGTGTGGACGCACATGGCAGGAGGACCACGATGGATCGAGACACTCTTCTGGGCGAAGCGAAGTCCGACCCCCCCGAGCGCCTGACGTCGCGGCGAGCCCTGCTGAAGGGCTTCGTCGTGCTGATGGCGGCTGGCGCCGTTGCCTCCCTGGCGATCGCGTGCGGCCAGCAGGCACCTGCGACCAAGCCCGCCGAGCCTACTCCCAAGGCTGAGACCAAGCCCGCGCCGGCCGGCCAGTCGGCCCAGGGCGCCAAGCCCGCCGAGGAGCCCCGGAAAGGCGGCACCCTGAAAGTCGGGATCATCGGCGAGCCGCCGGCGCTCGATCCGTCGTTCACGACGGCCACGATTACGGCCAACATCTCGTGGCACATGTTCGAGCAGCTCTTCCAGAAGAACGACAAGCAGGAGCCGGTGCCGTTCTTGCTGGACAAGTACGACGTCTCGGGTGACGGCAAGAACTGGATGTTCAATCTGCGCAAGAACATCCCCTTCCACAACGACAAGGAGATGACCTCGGCTGACGTAGTCGCCTCGGTCAAGCGTTGGATGGCGATGACCGGCCGCGGGAAGTTTACGGCGGCCCGGCTCGAGTCGATCGACGCGAAGGACAAATACACCCTTGCGATGAATTTCAAGGAGCCGACCGGTGTGCTGCCGACCTTCCTC
>DASPXK010000246.1:0-5588 GCA_035637315.1 Chloroflexota bacterium | reverse complement strand
CGCCCAAATCATCGCGCGTCTTCGCGCCCACGGACACGAGCTGGCGTTCAGGCAAGACCTGGTCGGCAAGCACGAGGACGTCGTCGTCGAGGCGATCGCTGGAGTCGAAGGCGTCGTGGCCAGCACCGAGCCGTACACTCGGCGGGTCATCGAGTCGAACCCGCGTTTGAGGGTCCTGTCTCGGACCGGAGTGGGGTACGACGCGATCGACGTGGCGGCGGCGTCCGAGCGGAGGATCGCCGTCTGCACGACGATCGGCTCGAATGATCGCACAGTCGCCGACTGGGCGGTGCTAGCGATGTTGGCGCTGACGCGCCAACTGCCGCAGGCGATTGCGGGCATGCAGGGCGGCCGCTGGGTAAGGCCGATGGAAGGGCGGGACTTCTGGGGTAAGACGGTGGGCATTATCGGCCTTGGTGCCATTGGCAAGCACGTCGCTCGGCGGGTCCGCGGCTTCGAGTGCCAGGTGTTGGCGTACGACGTGGTCCGCGACGAGCGATTCGCTGCCGAGGCCGGCGTCTCGTACGTCGACCTGGACGAGCTGGTTGAGCGGTCCGACTTCATCACCATTCACACCCTGCTGACCCCAGCCACCCGCGCCCTGATCGACAAGGCGCGACTGCGGCGCATGAAGCCGACCGCTTTTCTGGTGAACAGCTCGCGCGGTCCGGTCGTCGACGAGCGGGCGATTGCGCGAGCCCTCCGCGAGCGCTGGATCGCTGGGGCGGCGCTGGACGTCTTCGAGGCGGAGCCGCTCGCGCCAGATAGCCCGCTGCGGAGCCTCGACAGCGTCATCCTGTCAGCTCACATCGCCGGAATCACCGAGGAGTCCACGCGCCGAGCGGTAGAGATGGCCTGCGAGAACGTGCGGCGACTGCTCAAGGGCGAGCCGCCGCTATCGATCGTGAATCCGGCCGTCCTGGCCGGATGAGCGTCCCGGCCATGCGCGGCCGACGCCTCGGCTGGCTGGTCGTCGGGTCGGCGGTCGGCATCGCGGTCGTGCTCGCGCTAATCATCCTGGCTCGACAGCTCCAGTTACCTGGCCGCGCCGCGTCAGCCGCCCGATCGGCAGCCCCGGCTCCGGCGGCCGCAAAGAAACCGCCCCCGGCCCCAAGCGCGCAGAATGCCTCGGTCTGGGGGCCCAATGTCAACGTAGCCGTTCCCTTTCAGCAGACCATCGAACAGCTCCCGGAAGGGGCGCCATACATGCTGCGGGTCACTGAGCTCGAGATGGAGCCAGGCGCCAGGATCTTCGAGCATCGCCAGCTCAGCGTCGGCGCTCACGTCGTCGTTCGCGGCTCGATCACCATCGAGAACCTCGACGCCGGCCAGACGGCCACCTATCGCGTCGGGCAGGCCTACTTCGAGGGTCTGGGTTCCCTGCACCGAGCGGTGAACTTAGGCCCGGAAGCCAATCGTGTCCTGATGGTCGACCTGCTATCAGCCAGCCGTGGCTGGGACGGCACCCAGCAATTTACCAGCCCCGGGCGTCACAACGAGGGCGGGCTTCGGTCGGGACCGTTCGTCCAGGTCCCATTGGCCGAGCTGCCAGCGGAGCCGTTGATGCTGCGGGTGAGCGAGATCAGTCTTGGCCCTAAGGCGAAGACCGTCGAGCATACTCGCCTCGGGCCGGCCGTCTTCTTCGTCGAAGAAGGGACCGCCACCATTCGCAAGAACTGGGCTAACAGCAGCATGACCCACGGGACGAACGGCTACTTCTTCGAGGCCGGCCGCGAGCCGTTCATCCTGGAGAACAAGCCGGCCGCGCCCGCCCGAGTGCTGGCGGTTGAGCTGCTGCCGGCCAGTCTGGGCGACGGCCCGTCCACGATCCCAACCGGTAACCCCGAGCCCGAGCCTTCGGACTAAGCCGCCGGCAGCGAGCGCGTCCCGCCCGCTGGCGAGCTGCGGGCGAGATGCCGCCGCTGCCACGAAAGCGCCGCCACGCCCAGGCGTGGTTGGGCCGTCGGCCGGCGGCGCGGGCGCCGAAGTCGGATCGCCATCGGACGTGGCCGCGGTGGGCGGCCAGCCACCACCCAGCAGTGAGTCCACAGGAACAAGCTCAGCACGACCGCCACTACCGCGCCCGCCAACCATGGGTCCGCCAACCAGATCAGCCCCTGTTCGTCGATGACCACCACGCCTCCCCGCAGTTCGAATTAGAACACACGTTCCGTACACATGTTCTATCATTTGCCCGGGTTCGTCAAGGGTCCTGGCGTCACAGAGCCGTATCAGTTGGACTATCCTTCAGTGAAGCGTCCACGCCAGGTGGGACTGTGGTCCAAGCAGCAGCCAAGGTGCTCGAACGCCTGCGTCGACACCCTCGACTGGCCGAGGCGGCCCTGGTCCTCGGGCTGGTCGTGGTGTCCGTGGCCGTGCTGCGCCAGCCGGCGCTCGGGCAGCGGTTCACAGTCGACGAGAGCCGCTGGATCGCCACGAGCCGCTACTTCTGGACGACCTTTGTGGAACGCGATCTCTTTGGTCCAGCCTGGCAGCCGAACTACCTGGTCCTGACTCAGCCGCCTGTCGCGCGCTATCTGATCGGCTTCGGCCTCTGGCTCCAAGGCTGGAGCCCGGACCAGCTCAACGGCCGCTACGACAGCCTGCGTGGCTACGCCTTCAACGAGGAAGCGGGCAACGTGCCCGGACCCGAGCTGCTTGCCGCGGCACGGCGCACGGTGTTCGTCTTCGCGGTCGGGGCGGTGCTGCTGCTGTATCTGGTCGGGCGAAGCGTCGGCGGGCCGCTGGCTGGCCTGTTGGCCGCCGCGCTGGCGCTGGCCAATCCGCTGCTGTCGACGTTGTGGACGCGCGCTCTGGCCGAAGCGCCGCTCGCCTTCTTCTCGCTGCTGGCGCTGCTGCTAGCCCTGACCAGCCTGGGCCGCGCGCGGCCGGGTGGGGCAAGGCGCGGGAGCGGTGTCGCCCTCGGCCTGGCGGCCGCCACCAAGCTCAGCGGCGTGCTCGGGGGGCTCGGGCTGGCGCTGTTTGCGCTGCTCGAGCAGGGGTTCGGCTGGTGGCGCGCCCGCCACTTTGAAGCCCGTCGCTCCTGGCTCGTTCTCGGCCTGGGCGGCTTGGTTGTCTTCGTCGTCGCCAACCCGCTGCTCTATCCCGACCCGATTGGCCGAAGCCTCGGCATGTTCGACCATCGCCGCGAGGAGATGCTCCAACAGCAGCTCATCTGGCCGAGCCAGGCGGTTCGTGACGACCTCGTATCGCGGATGTGGCTGATCGGGCGGCGCGTCTTCCGCGACTATGGGTCGCTACCCGGCCGTGGCTGGCTGCCTCTCGACGCGTCGCTCGCGGTGATCGGGCTGGGGATCGCCCTCCTCGCCACCTGGCGCGATGTGGTCGCTCGGCGGCGGTTGGGGCCGCCAGCGATGTTGCTGTGCTGGTCGCTCGCCGTCTACGGGGGAGTCGCCGCGACGCTGGGATTCGACTCGTCCCATTACTACGCTCCCCTGGTCGCCGCGAACGTACTGCTCGAGGCCGTGGCCCTGGCAGCCCTGGCCCAGTGGGTCGCGAGCCGAAGTCAGTACACCCAGGCCCCGGAGACGAACATCGGCAGCCGAATGGCCCAGACCAGCATCACCGCC
This sequence comes from Chloroflexota bacterium, assembly GCA_035637315.1. Classification (GTDB taxonomy): domain Bacteria; phylum Chloroflexota; class UBA6077; order UBA6077; family JACCZL01; genus DASPXK01. Next base: position 1,998 of record DASPXK010000246.1, on the reverse strand, counting down.
GCCACGCCGACCCACGGCAGTGGCCCTCGCGCCGCTAGGTCCAGCGGCGTGGTCGTCCAGGCCGAGCCCCCCGCCTGACCCGGCCACCAGCCAGCGACCCGGGCGCGCTCGAGCAGTTCGAGCGCCACCAGGGCCACGAGCAGCGCGCCGACCACCGCTCCGAGTGGATGGAAGTAGATCGCCGCTGACAGGTCGCCGTGGGCCAGCGCGACCAGACTGCGAGTGATCCCGCACCCGGGGCATGGCAAGCCTGTCGCGAGCCTGAACGGACACAGGACCGGCGCGTGCTGCAGCCAGGCTGGCGGCGCCAGCGCGGCCGCGGCCAGCACGAGCGCGGCCGCGCGGCCAGGCGTCACCAAGTGGGCGACCTGGCCCGTCCAAGCCTCAAGCCGACTGAAGCGGCCCACCGCTGCTCCAGATCTTGTTCAGCTCGCTCTGCTGGATCGCCGAGCCGATCACGCCCAGGCCGAAGATGTCGAGCAGAATCACCAACACGGCTGTGTCGTTGATCGGAAGGCCTCGGGCGGTCTGCAGCTCGACCAGCGTCTTCGAGATCCGATAGTCCACAAAGATGCCATAGATGCCGCAGGTGATCAAGGCGATCAGGAAATCCAGCAGGGGCGGGTTACCGGTTGGGCTGTGGCCGGCGTCCCGCAGCTCGCCGAGGGTCTTGAAGTACCAGTAGATGATGTAGATCCCACACGTGATGATCGCGAACAGTACGACCAGTCCCGGCGAGCGGACCGTCCCACGTGGCATTCCGTACACCCCATCCTCCAGTCCCCGCTTCCCGGGGAGCCCGGCTAGGCTAGCAGGCCGCCGGCCCCAATGGAAAGTGAAAAGTGAAAGCGAAAAGCGAAGAGCCTGCCCGTGCAGTCTTCACTCTTCGCGTTTCCCTGACCTGTATAACCTTGCCGTGGCCCGCCACACCTGGCGTTCCCTCGAGCACAGGATCGTCACCTGCACGCGCTGCCCGCGGCTGGTCGACTACAGACAGCTTGTCGCTAGGACCAAGAAACGCGAGTTCCGCGACCAGGAGTACTGGGGTCGCCCGATCCCGCCCTTTGGCGATCGGCGTGCCAGGCTACTGGTGGTGGGCCTCGCGCCGGCCGCCCACGGCGGCAACCGCACCGGGCGTGTCTTCACCGGCGACGCGTCCGGCGACTGGCTCTTCCGCGCGCTCTATCGGGCCGGCTTCGCCAACCAGCCCTTCTCGTTCGACCGCGACGATGGGCTCGAGCTGCGCGACGCGTACATCACGGCCGTCGTGCGCTGCGCTCCTCCTCGCAACAAACCCATGCCCCTCGAGCTAATCAACTGTCGGCCCTACCTCCACGCGGAGCTCGACCTGCTGACCGATCTGAGGGTCGTCGTCTGCCTGGGCCGCATCGCGTTCGACAGCTTCCTGCGCACCCTCCGCGAGCGCGGCCACCGCCTCCCCCGCCTCGGGTTCGCCCACGGCGCTCGCCACGAGCTCGGGCCAGGCCTGCCGGTCCTGATCGCTTCCTATCACCCGAGCCGCCAGAACACGAACACGGGCCGCCTGACCGAGCGAATGCTGGACTCGGTCTTCGCCCTCGCGCGCCAGGAGCTCGACAAGACGAGGACTGAGGACTGAGGACTCAGGACTGAGGACTGAGGACTGGGGGCTGAGGATTGAGTCGCCCTTATTGTCATCCCGAGCCCCTCTTGTCATCCCGAGCCCCCTTGTCATCCCGAGCCCCCTTGTCATCCCGAGCCCCCTTGTCATCCCGAGCCCCCTTGTCATCCTGAGCGAAGCGAAGGATCTCATGCGCACCCAGCGGGCACCTGCGCCGACCCCCGTCGGACGGTAAGGGCTCAGGACGACCATGCATCCGGCAGCCGCAACAGTTGTGTCGGAGGCGTGCATGCCCGTTCTTTGGCCCCAAACGGCATTTTATTGATGGGAGGACGTTCTCTAAGTAGCGGGAGGGAGCCAAGCTGATGAGGGACAGGCGGCACCGGGCCATGCGATCG
>DASPXK010000245.1:0-15902 GCA_035637315.1 Chloroflexota bacterium | reverse complement strand
GCGATGCGGGCAGTGTGGATGGAATTGCTCAGGACGCAGAGCGGCTGGCGATTCGACGACGAGTGGGAGTGGTAATGGCGCGGCTCCTCCAGCGCTACGGCGACTATCTCGACGCGCTGGACGAGTACGTCGAACAGCATCCTCCGGCCTCGGATAAGAGCTACATCGATCTCTTATCGCCAGCGGAGGCGGTGGACATTTGCATCATCCGAGACGCGATCGCGGAGCTGGACCTGGAGTCGGCTCAGCGACGTGAGCTCGATCGACTCGATGGGCTGCTGGTCAAACATGCTCGATTCATCGCGGAAAATCTGCCCCCGAGTCCTGTGCCGCGCCCGGCCGCGCGGTGGTGGTGGCATCTCGGGGAGGGACCGCAGGTCCGAGAGCCGGCCCTCGCCGGACGCGGTCCGCGGCCCAGGCGGAGCGCCTGACAGGCACCAAAGCTTCTGTCGGAACGCGATCAGCTGACCGCGTCCACCACAGGTTGCCTCGCACCGGGCGGGCCGGCGCTGCGGTCTGGCCTCCTGGCGGCAGCTACGAGCCCTCTTGTCTCGAACGGATCAGCGACTCTGCCCATCGCCGTGTTTTGCGAACGCACTCCAGGGCCCACGCTCGGTCGAACGGTTCCTCGGGCTCTTCGGGCATGTCCCCATAGCGAAACTCGTTCGCAAACGGTGTTAGGCGACGAACCTCCTCCAGCTCCTCCGGAAGCGGCAGCAGCTCTTTGTCGCGGAGGAGATCGATCAACTCAGCCAGATCATGCGTCCGTCGGTAACGGACTAAGACGAACGCGAGGACCGCCTTCAGGATCTTCTCCACGGCCTGCTGGGCGTGGAAGCCGATGACTTCGTCTGGCGAGGCCGGATCCGGAACGAGCTTGGCGATGGTGAACTCGTCTTGTGCTGCCTTGCGGAGCAAGAGCTCGGCCTGCTCACGAGACCGCATCGAATACCCTTCCTTCGAGCGCCGCCTCGTAGAGCAGCGTGCCCGGTGTGTCCGCCCACTCCTCGTACGTCTTCTGGCTCGCTACCAGTACGTCGACTGGTATGCGCAGCGGCCGCAGCACGTCGCGCAGACGGACCATCTCCTCTCTTCGGGCCTTCAGCTCGGGCTCGACGACCAGGAAGTCCAGGTCGCTTCCTTCGTGAACATCTCCTCGCGCGTACGAGCCAAAGAGGATGATGGTCGCGCCGGGCGCCGCGCGCCGGAGCAACTCGGCGGCCATCTGGATCGTCATTTCGTCAATCATGGTCGAATCCGACGCACTTCGCGCCTCGAACCATTGCCGCCCAGTCCGAGGTCGGGTCTGTCGGCCATGCCGCAGCCCCTCGCTTTCCCAGCCGGAGGCGCCGAGCGCAACGAGCGAGGCTGGGCAACCAGAGTATCACGGGGTCGGAGTCCGCTCGGCAAGGTGGTCCCGAGTCGCGAGTCACGCTCACTCAGTCCTCAGTCCTCAGTCCTCAGTCCTCAGTCCTCAGTCATATCGATACAATGTTCCAGGATCAGCCAATAGATCTGGAGGCATCCGCCCTGGCTGTTCAGGCTTCCAAGCGAGCCGCTGCCCAAGTAGAGCCTGACGCTGCCGAGAAGGCGACATCGGGGTTGCTGGGCCGCCTGCTGGCGCTGCCGATCTTCACCAAGGTCCTGGTCGGCAACTGCCTGATCGTGCTGATCGGGGCCGTGTTCGGGACGCTGCTGACCGCCGAGACGGTGCGCGCCTCGCCGGATGACAGGCACCTGGAACTGGTCTTCGTCTTCGCCACCATCGGCGCCGCCCTCAGCGTGGCGGTCAACTTCGTGGTCCTCAAGGCCGCCCTGCGCCCGTTCGACGTGATCGCCCGCACCGCCGAGGAGGTCCGCAAGGGAAACCTGCGGGCTCGGGCGGAGCCTGATCCCTTTAGCGACCCCCAGATCGAGAACCTCCGCGAGACGCTCAACGGGATGCTCGATCGGCTCCACGAGCACGAGGCCCGCCTGCGCGCCATGTCGTCGCAGATCATCACCGCCCAGGAAGAGGAGCGGATGCGGATCGCCCGCGAGCTGCACGACGAGACGGCCCAGGCGCTGGCCTCGCTGCTCGTCCGCCAGCGGGTGGCCGAGCGCTCGCACGACGCCGAGACGCTGCAGCGGACAATGGCCGACCTGCGCGTGCTGACCTCGGAAGCGCTGGAGGGGGTGCGCCGCATGGCGCTCGAGCTGCGCCCGACCATGTTGGACGACCTCGGCCTGGTCGCGGCGCTGGACGCCTGCGCCCGCCAGTTCTCGGAGCGGGCCGGGCTGCCAGTCGAGTTTCGAGCCCGCGGCCGCCCGGAGCGGCTGCCGCCTGAGGTAGAGCTGGTCGTGTATCGGGTCGTCCAGGAGGCGCTCTCGAACGTCGCCCGCCACAGCGGCGCCAGCCGCGCCGACGTCACACTCGCGGCCGAGCCAACCGCGCTCGTCGTGGGCGTAGTCGACGACGGCCACGGGTTCGACCCGTCGTTCGCGCTGGACAGTCGGCAGCGAAGTCTCGGGCTGTTCGGCATGCGCGAGCGGGCCGCGCTGGTTGGCGGACGTCTGAGCATCGAATCCGCGCCAGGCCGCGGCACCAGCGTGCGGCTGGAGATCCCCGTGCCGACCGACGAGCGATGACCACCAGCTCCCCGATCCGTGTGCTGCTGGCCGACGATCATCCGATCCTTCGAAGTGGGCTGAAGCTGCTGCTGCGCGCCGAGCCTGACATGGACGTTGTGGGCGAGGCGAACAACGGCCGCGAGGCGGTGGACAAGACACGCCAGCTTCGGCCGGACGTGGTAGTCATGGACATCGCGATGCCGGAAATGGGCGGGCTGGAGGCCACGCGCCAGATCAGCCAGCTTGGCCTGGGCGCACGAGTGCTGATCCTCACCGTCCACGCCGAGGGCCAGTACCTGCTGCCGGTCGTGCAGGCTGGCGGCTCGGGCTACGTCCGCAAGAGCCAGGCAGACACCGAGCTGCTCGAGGCGGTGCGGGCCGTCCATCGAGGCGAGGTCTTCCTGGACCCACCGGCCACGAAGATGCTGCTGGAGGACTACCTGGGCCGAGTCCAGGCCGGCAAGGAGACCGACAGCTACCAGACCTTGTCCGAGCGTGAGCGTGAGGTGCTCAAGCTGACGGCCGAGGGCTACACGGCTCAGGAGATCGCCGACCGCCTCGTCCTCAGCCCGAAGACAGTCGACACGTACCGCCAGCGGGTGATGGACAAGCTCAACCTGCACCGCCGCGCCGAGCTAGTCAACTACGCCCTGCGCAAGGGGCTCCTGCAGACCAGCGACGAGTAGGCAGTCGGCAATGGGCGGTGGGCAGTGTGGGGAAAATTCCTACGCCTGAGTAGGGGAAACTCCCCGTCAAGATTCAGGCCCTCGCCTGACAGCCGGTCCCCTCGAGACGGCGTATGATGCGTATGCGAGGCATGTGACGTCGGGCGTCCCCTCCCTTAGGCCCGTCAGTCACTGCCGGGCGGCGGGACCGCCCCCAGTCACCGCCGCCCGACTCCAGCCTCCGGGCCCCGACCTGTCGGGGCCCGTTTTCAGGGGAGCGAGCAAACCGCGCCCGGTAGCCGCTCCCGGATCGGGGCCGGCCCCGACTCGTCGGGGCCGGCCGATCCCCCAGTCGCGCGTCGCGAGTCACGGGTAGGCCCCAGGCAACCGTGTACCATGGGCTCGAGGCTTCCCTGGTCGCCGACGGCTGACTGCTGACGGCTTCGAGAGGCACACGTGCGAGTCGTGGTTACGGGAGGATCGGGCCGGATTGGCACGTGGCTAGTGCGCGAGCTGGCGCCGCGCCACGAGGTCACCATCTTCGACCGAGTCGCTCCGTCGGAGCCACCGGCTGGCGTTGCGTACAAGCTGGGCGACCACGAAGACCTCGGCGCGGTCTACGACGTCCTTCGCGGGGCCGACGCGGTCGTCCACCTGGCCGCGATCCCGTCCAATCGCTTTCACCCCTACCCGACCGTCTTTCGCACCAACGTCATCGGGACCTACAACGTTGGCGAGGCGGCTGGCCGGCTGGGGTTGCGCAAGATCGTGGCCGCCAGCAGCATCAACGCCCTGGGCATCCCCATGGCCGAGCGGCCGATGGCGCCGCTCTATCTGCCGATCGACGAAGAGCACCCGCGCCGTCCCCAGGACGCGTACAGCCTGTCTAAAGTGGTCGACGAGGAGACGATGGCCGCTCTCCACCGGCGGACGGGAATCCAGGCGATCTGCGTCCGCCCGCCGCTGCTGATCTCACCAGCTCAGTACCCCCAGTACATCGAGCAGCTGGTGGACCCGGGCCTGCGGCACCGAGTCCTGTGGTGCTACTGCGACATGCGGGATCTTGTGACCGGCTTTCGGCTGGCGCTCGAGAACGAGACGGTCGAGTGCGAGACCTTCTTCATCACCGCCGACGATCCGCTGGCGCGCGAGCCGCTCTCAGAGCTGGTCCCGCGCTACTACCCGGGCACCGAGCAGATGGCCGCCGGCCTGATCGGGACCGCCCCGGCGGTCGTCTCGACCAGGGCCAGACGACTGCTCGGCTACCAGCCCCGCTGGAGCTGGCGGGACGCAGCCATCGGCGGTCAGCCATCAGCTCTCAGCAGCTGAGGCGTAGCCATCAGCAGTCGGCAATCAGCCATCAATAGCTGACGGCTGACGGCTGACGGCTCGTTTCACATTCGCTCGACGAGCTTGCCGACGAAGAACAGCACCAGGTCGGCGGTCGCGATCTTCTCGCGCCCGAAGATGTAGATGACACTGACGACGTTGCCCTTGCGGACCACCACGCGCTGATGCAGGTTGATGCCGGTGAGGCCGTTGCAGTCGACGCACGCGCTCAGGGCCGTTGACTCGTCGACCGCCAGCTCGACCTTCTTGGGAAATTTAAACGGCCCCCGATGCATGTCGGCCGCCTCGGGGAAGTCGATCTGCTTATCGGCCTGGTCCTGGTAGATCGCTTGCGCGCTCGAAACGTCCCTGGCGACCCAGACGCGGTTGTCGGTGATGATCGGGCCAACCCGAACGTCCTCGTTGTCGCGGTCGCGCTCCCAGCGTCGATGCACCCAGCGAGCACGGTCGTCAGCGCCATCCTCGTCGGCGAAGAGCGTGGCCGCCTTGCCGGCGTCCTCGTCGAACAGGGCGATCTCGCGCGGGTCACGAGCGTCGCTCTGAGCCAGGGCATCGCGGAGTGCTTGGGGGCCGCTGACCAGGAGTCCGGTCAGAAGCAGCAGTGCGCCAAGCAGATGGTAGGTTGGGGGTCGGGAAGGGCTCACGGGGGACTCCCAATGTGCGTGGTCCTCAACAACTGTACCAACGAATGAGTCAGGACAGGGATGCCCGGGACGAATGAAGAATGAAGAATGAGCGCGGCAGCGGCGTGGAGGCTCCGCAGCCACTGCCGGAGGCGGACCAGTGGGCTTTGCGCCCCTAAGTCGAGGCGGACTATCTCGCCACTGCCGTCCGCGGAGTGATGGCCGTTGTTGGCGACGTACAGGTTGCCGTCTGGCCCAAGCGCCATGGCCGTCGGGAAATTGAGTCGCGTCGCCAAAGCTTCCACCCCACCATCCTGGCTGCGCCGCAAGACCCGCCCCGTGTTGGGCCACTGGCGCAGGGGGGCGGTGAACTCGAGGGCGTAGAGCGTCCCGTCGTCCGCGACGGCGACCGCGATCGGGGTCGTGAGCCCGGCCCACCGCTCGGTTGCCTGGCCGTCCAAGTCGAGGCGAGTGATCCTTCCGCTGCCTTCCTGGTAGGGCCACGGCCCGAGCTCGGCCACGTAGAGCGCACCGTCCGGCCCGGACGTGATGCCGGTTAGGACGTGGTTCGAGGTCGGATACTCCAGGATCCGGCGGGCCTGGCCATCGGGGCCCAGCTCCAGGACGAACTCGAGGTTGCCGTCAGTCGTGTACAGGCGCTGGCCGTACGCCGCCATTCCATACGGCATCCCACCGGGCACGTCGGCCCGAGGGTCGGAGCGGCGAGCAAGGCTCGGCTCGCGCAGGTTGTAGCCCTGGTAGTCGAATATCGACGCGAGCGCACCGCCGGGCCCAATCTTGAAGACGGCGTTGTCGAACGACGAGTCGCCCCACGAAGTGCCTCCCGCGGCGGTCAGCACGTAGACGCTGCCACCCAGTACGGCCACCCCTGTCGGGCCAACGTCGTCGTCATGGGAGGTCAGCGTGGAGGGCAGCCCCTCGACCAGGGTGACTCGGTCGCCGTCGGGACCGATTCGCGAGACGCGGCCGCTCCTGCCGATGCGGTACTGCTGTTTGGGCGCTACCTGGACACGTTCGCGCCCGGCCGCGCCGGCCTCGGCCACGTACAGCGCCCCGTCTGGCCCAAAGGCCAGCCCGCGCGGATTGAGCAGCCCGCGGGCCACGACTCGGCGGGCGACCAGATCGCCACCCAGGCCGACGGCGTCGAGAGCCGGCCCGAGTGCCCGGCCCACACGCGGTGAGACGAACAGCGCCAGCACGCCGAACAGCACCGCCGCGCCCACCACCAGCGCCACGACCCCGCCCCGACGACGCAGCACGGGTGCTGGATGGTTCGCCCTGTGATTCACCCGCCAGGCCCTAGCCGAGACGAGGTGGCCCCTGCCCGATCCTCGTGCGCACGGCCTCCAGTCCGTCGGAGGAAGACCACATGGTTTCCATCCACCAGGTGATGCCCGCCTCCGCGAGCGGACGAACGATCACAGCCGCTTGCGCGGGGTCGTCCCCGGGCGTCTCGCCCTCCACCACGATATCAAAAGGAGACGACTGGCGCCGCCGCTTGGCGACAAACGCCTTCATGGCCTGGATGTCAGCAGGAGTCATCACCTCGCCGGTCCCATCCTTCTTGATCGGCAGGATCCCGTCCCAGCGCAGCGCGCGGCGCATGGATTTCATCCTGGGCCAGGCGCCCACTACCCAGATTGGGATTCTGGGCGACTGGACCGGCGTCGGCAACAACGTCATGCCCTGCACGCGGTAGTGCTCACCGCTGTAGCTAACCGGCTGCCCGCTCCAAAGGCCGGCCAGCAGCTCCAGCCCCTCGTCGAGCAGCTGCGCGCGGACCCTGAGGTCCATCGCCTCGCCTACCTTGTAGAAGCCGGCATCGTCGCCGGCCGCCCCCAAACCGACCGAAAGGATGAGCCGGCCGCGGGACAGGTGGTCGAGGGTCACCGTCTCGCGTGCCAGCTTCCACGGCCGCCGCCGCGACGGTGCCGTGATCATCGGCCCCAGACGTACTCTCTGGGTGCGGATGGCCACGGCGGCTAAGACGATCCACGGGTCGAACCAGGCCGAGGCGGGGACTCGCTCGGTCTCGATTGAGATGCAGTCGGGGATGAAGACGCCGTCCCAGCCAGCCGCCTCCGCCTCGGCGGCCAGGTCGGGGATGCTCCACACGTCGCCGCCCGGGATGACGAACCCGCTCCGCATGCGCAACCCCCTCTCACACCCTACATCCGCCCCACACTGCGCCTGCCGCTCCGGAACCCACTCGTTCAGGGCAGCCGGGATGCAAGAGAGTCCAGGCGATAGACGCCGAAGCGGGCGTACGGCGGCGGGAGACGGCCGGCCGGCCGTCCAAACCATGCAAGCCTAACTGGTTCCAACCTGCCTCGGCCAGCGATTCCGCTGTGGACTGGGCCAGGACGACGACGGCGTGGGGCGAGTCCCTCGGCGGGCGACGACGGCTGCTGGATCGAGGGCGCCAAGCGCCAGGACGAAGAGTCGCGGCAGGAACGGGTCCGGGCCGAAGATGCGGAAGAGCGTGGCTAGCGCGATAGTTGACCCACGGCCCGGCGTAAGGTTGCTTTAATGTCGGACGCGTCTGCCTGGGCCATCGAAGCCACAGCGTCCACCTATAATCCGAGCGCCATGCGGAGCGTGACTCCGGCCGACGTGCGCGCTGCCGCCACGCGAATCGCGCCCTACGTCCGCCGCACGCCGGTCCTGCCACTCGGGTCCACCACTCGCGGCCAGCTGGATTGGGACGTGGTCCTCAAGTTGGAGAACCTCCAGGTGGCCGGCTCGTTCAAGCCACGCGGCGCGCTCAACGCGCTGCTCGAGCGGCACGCGCGAGCGATCGAGCGCGGCGTGGTCACGGCCTCAGGGGGCAATCACGGGCTGGGCGTGGCCTACGCCGCCCGCCGGCTTGAAGCTCGCGCCACGGTCTACGTCCCCGAGACGACGCCAGTCGTCAAACGCGAGCGGATCGCCGCCTGGGGCGCCGAAGTCCGGCTGGTGGGCCGAGAGTACTCGGCGGCCGCCGAGGCGGCCCACGCCGACGCCGAGCGCACGGGCCGGGTGTACGTGCACGCCTACGCCGACGCGGCCGTAATCGCCGGCCAGGGCACCGTGGCACTGGAGTTCGTCGAGGACGCTCCTGGGCCGCTCGACTACCTGCTCGTCGCCGTCGGCGGGGGCGGGTTGATCGCCGGCATGGCGACGTGCCTGCGCGAGACGCGGGTGAGCGTGATCGGGGTCGAGCCGAATGGAGCGCCGACTCTGCACAGCGCTCTGGCGGCGGGCGGTCCGGTCGACCTGGAGCGCCTGGAGTCAGTGGCGGCCGATTCGCTCGGCGCTCGCCGAGTGGGCGAGTTGAACTACGAGCTCGCTCGGGCGCACGTCAGTCGCGTCGCGCTGGTGTCCGACTCCCAGATCCTGGCGGCCCAGCGCTTCCTGTGGGAGGAGACCCAGACGATGGCCGAGCCTGGCGGCGCGGCCGCGCTCGCTGCGCTGCTGTCCCGCTCAGCACAGATCCCTCGAGGGGCACGCGTCGGCGTCCTGGTGTGCGGAGGAAACGCCGAGCCAGGAATGAGGAACGAGGAATGAGGACTGAGTGGGACGGCCTCCTCATTCCTCATTCCTCCTTCCTTCGCCTTGATATACTCGTGGCATGCAGATCACGCTCGCTAATCCGCGCGGCTTCTGCGCTGGGGTCTCGCGGGCCGTCGAGATCGTCGAGCAGTCGCTGGACATCTTCGAGCCTCCCGTCTACGTCAAGCACGAGATCATCCATAACCAGCAGGTCGTTGCCGAGCTTCGCTCGCGCGGCGCCGTCTTCGTGGAGGACCTGAGCGAGGTCCCAAACGGCAGCGTCCTCATCTTCTCTGCACACGGCGTCCCGCCGTCCGACCGGGCGGCCGCTCAGGCGCGGGGACTGCGCGTGATCGACGCCACCTGTCCGCTGGTCACCAAGGTCCACCTCGAGGCGATCCGCTACGCCAGGCGCGGCTACCACGTTCTGTACATCGGCCACCGCGGCCATCCCGAGCCGATCGGGACCCTGGGCGAGATCGAGCCACACCAGGGCACCTTGATCGAGACGGTCGGGGAGGCCGACTCGGTCGCGGTGCCGGACCCGGACCGTGTCGTGGTCCTCACCCAGACGACCCTCTCGGTCCAGGACACCCAGGTCATCCTGGATCGGCTGCGAAGCCGCTTCCCACGCCTGGAGCTGCCACCGAAGGAAGACATCTGCTACGCGACCAGCAACCGGCAGGCGGCGGTGGCCGAGCTGTCCGGGGATTCCGACCTGGTGCTCGTGGTTGGCTCACACAACAGCTCCAACTCGAATCGTCTGGTCGAGGTTGCCCGCGCCAGGAGTCGGCCGGCCTATCTGGTCCAGGATCCAGAAGAGATCGAGCCGGCCTGGCTGGAGGGCGTTCAAAGCGTCGCCGTGAGCAGCGGCGCCTCGGCCCCCGAATACCTGGTGTCGGCCACGGTGGCGCGGCTGCGCGAGCTCGGGGCGGCCGAAGTGCAGGAGCGGCACGTGATAGACGAACACGTGACGTTCCCACTGCCGCGCGAGCTGCTCGAGGCGGGCCAAGGCCCCCACCTCCAACCCCCTCCCCCAAATTTGGGGGAGGGGGCGAGGGGGTGGGGGCGCGAGCGCGCGGTGTCGACGCGCACGCCCAAGGATGCCGAGGACAGCTCAAGCCACCGCGAGCGGGGGGACTTCTCCGGCGCACACAAGCGACGCAGCGGGCCGTACAGCTCGGCTCGCTGCGCCGCGGCGCCTCCACCCGAGCTGCTCAAAGGGATCGCGGAGTTCAACACCGGCGAGTTCTTCGAGCAGCATGAGACTCTCGAGCTGCTCTGGCGCGCCACCGACGACGACGTGCGCTACCTGTATCAGGGCATCCTCCTGGTGGGCGTCGGCTTCTATCACCTGGGGCGCGGCAATTATCATGGCGCCCGATCCAAGTTGTCGGCGGGCATCGAGATGCTGCGCTGGTTCGGGCCGACCTGCCAGACCGTCGACGTTGCCGATCTGATTGGCAAAGCAGAACGGTGCCTGGCTCACCTCCTGGTGCTCGGAGCTGGCCGTTGCGGCGAGTTCGACCGTTCGATCATCCCACGCATACGAATGAAGAATGAAGATGAAGAATGAGGCGCCCGACGGAGATCCCGTAGCGAGCGCAGCCGTAGCAGCCGTCGGGATTCTGCAGGCCTCGTTTGGGATCGATTTCCAGAGCATCGAGACCGCTCTGGAGCGAGTCGGCCCGCACGTGCGGCGAACCCCAACGGAGCGGTCGGAAGCGCTCGGCGAGCTGGCCGAGCGCGAGGTCTTCCTGAAACTCGAGAACCTCCAGCACACGGGCGCGTTCAAAGTCCGCGGGGCGCTCAGCAAGTTACTCGCCATGGACCGCCGCGAGCGTGGACGGGGCGTCATCACCGCCTCAGCCGGCAACCACGGCCAGGGCGTCGCGCTCGCGGCGCGGCTGCTCGGCTGTCCGGCGACGGTTGTCGTGCCAGTCGGCGTGCCGCTCGCCAAGCTGACCGCGATCCAGCGCCAGGGAGCCGAGGTCATCCTGGAGGGTGGCAGCTACGATGACGCGCACGCCTACGCCCAGGGGCTGGCCGCCGAGCGGGGCCTGGCCTACGTGCACGCCTTCGACGACCCGGATGTGATCGCCGGCCAGGGGACAGTGGCGCTCGAGATGCTCCAAGATGCGCCAGACCTGGACGCGCTGGTGGTCCCCGTCGGCGGCGGCGGCCTGATCTCGGGCGTGGCCGTGGTCGCGAAGCACAAATGGCCCAGCCTGCGCGTGGTAGGGGTCCAGGCGGCCGGCAGCCCGGCCCTGGCCGAGTCGTTTCGCTCCGGCCGGCTCATGGCTGCCCACTGCTCTACGATCGCCGACGGGATCGCCGTCCAGCGGCCGGGCGCCCTTACCTTCGAGCTGATCAACCGACTCGTCGACGATGTCGTGACGGTTAGCGACGAGGCGATCGCCCGAGCGATCGTTCTGCTCCTGGAGCGACAGAAGCTGCTGGCCGAAGGGGCCGGCGCGGCCGCCCTGGCGGCGGTGCTCGAGGGCGCGCTGCCGGCCCGCTTCCGGCGCGTCGGGATCGTGGTCAGTGGCGGCAACATCGATCCGAACCTGCTCGGAAAGGTGCTCCAGCAAGGCCTGGCGAGCGCCGGGCGCTACCTGGCGATCCGGACCTGGCTCAACGACCAGCCCGGCCAGCTTCATACGTTGACCGGCGTGCTCGCAGCCGAGCGCATCAACATCATCCACATCAGTATCCACCGCCTCGGCCCGTACACCGCCCTCGGCCAGGTCGGCCTGGACCTGATCCTGGAGACGCGCGATCGACCGCACGCCGAAGCGGTGCTCGAATTGATTCGTCGACACGGCTATTCGGCCGAAGAGGTCATCGCGAGCGGACCGCCCAGCTTTCAGCCGCCGGCCGAGCCGATCGCCGATCCATAAGGAGGCAGCGATGGGGCGCGTCGTATCGGTGGCGGTCGGCGACCGGCCGGGCCTGGTCAAGCGGCCGGTCGACGTCGGGTGGCTCGTAGCCGATCACGGGCTGGAAGGCGATCGCCACGCCGGGCCCGGGCCACGCCAGCTTAGCTTACTGGACCAGGCGGTGGTCGATGCGCTCCACGCCCAGGGAATCCGAGTGGAGCCCGGCCTGCTCGGAGAGAACCTGACGCTCTCGGGCGTTGCACTGGACGAGCTTCGGCCGGGTGCGCGGCTACGAGTCGGCACGGCGTTGATCGAGATCACCGAAATCCGGCAGCCGTGTCGAAGCGTGCTCCAAGTCGACTCACGAGCCCTCAGAGCGCTGATCGGCAGGGCCGGACAGATGGCGCGGGTCGTCGGCTCGGGCGAGGTCCGGCGCGGCGACCCCGTGGAGCGGATCGAGGGTGTCTACGTTTAGCGCCCGACGCCCAGCAGCCAGAGGAGGAGGATCAAGGCGAGTGGCACGCCCAGGAGCCACAGCAGGATCAGTACCATCGGGGGCGCTCCTTTCGCTGTTCTCCGCTGCGACAGCTCCATGCACGCGGCGTGCCAGGGACGAAGTCAAAGTCGAAGGTCGAAAGTAGACGTCCTCGGACACGCGCGCCCACGACCTGTCGAGTGCAACGAGCCTTACGCTGGACGGAACGTCTACGGCAGTCTGAAGACTTCGAGCAGGCCGCTGCGCGAGTCACCGGGCGTGCGGCCGCCGGCAACGACGTGGATCGCGTCGCCGATGGCCACCACACCAAGACCGTGGCGGGGTGTGGGCAGAGGCGCAAAGGTCGCCCAGCTATCCCAAGCCGGATCGTACGCCTCGTTCTGAGGGAAGGTGCCCTGGTTCCCCTCGCCGCCAAGGACGTGGATCCGGCCGTTCAGGACGGCGGCGCCGATCCCGCTGCGGGGAGTGGGCAGCGGCGCCAGCGTCGCCCACGTGTCAGTCTGCGGATCGTACGCCTCGTGCAGGTCCAGGTTACGGCCGAAGTCGAAGTTGGAGCGCCCGCCGATGACGTGGATGATGCCGGCCACCTCGGCGCCGGCCAGATGGTCGCGGCCGGTTGGCAGCGGGGCCCGCGTGCTCCAACTGTCGGATCCTGGATCGTAGGCCTCGTTAGCCTGGCTGTTGCCCCGCCCAGTCTGTCCGCCGATCGCGTAGATCGTGCCGCCGAAGACGACGCACACCAGCGCGCCGCGCGGACTCGGCATGGGGGTGAGCTCGCGCCAGCTATCCGAGGCCGGATTGTATTCGTAGGTCGTGTTGGTCGCGCGCCCACCCACGGCTTCGTAGCCGCCGATCACGTACAGCTTGCCGCCCAGCCCGGCCGTGCCCACGTGGTGCAAGCCATGCGGTAGCGGCGCTCGACGCTGCCAACTGTCAGTCTGGGGATCGTAGACCTCGTTAGCGTCCGTAGCACCGCTGTAGGCGCCGACGACGTAGACCCGGCCCTCCACCACAGCCGCCCCCACCTCGCCCCGTTCGGTCGTCATCGAGCTGCGGGTGCTCCAGGAGCCCTCAGGCTGACCCGGCGGCGCGGCCGCCCGGCCGACGGCGACGCGAGCGCCATCGCACGCCAGGATCGCCAGGACCGCCAGGCCGGCCGCGACCAGGCGGATGCATCGCTCTGCCATGCACGGTCCTCCAACGGAGATAGTAGCGCGTCCAACATAACCCCCGACTCCCTTCCCTGAAGGGAAGGGGAAACCCGCTCCCCTCTCCCCGTGAGGGAGAGGGGTTGGGAACAAGTGCGCTTCGCGGGGTGAGGGGGCGCCTCCTAAGGAACCGACGTGGCTGCCAGGCCCAGCAGGTCGCGGTGCAGCTCGGGTGTGGCCGCCAGGAGGAAGGCGCGCGTTGCCAGGTCCCATGGCCGACCCTCCAGGTCAGTGACGATGGCGCCGGCCTCGCTCGCGAGCAGGCAGCCGGCGGCTGTGTGGACCGGGTCGCTCTTGAACAACAGGTGGGCGGAGACCTGGCCAGCGGCGACATAGGCGAAGGCGATACTCGAGCCGAGGATGCGCAGGTACCAGCGGTTGGCGAGAATGGCCGCGCGAGTGAACTCGGCGGCCCGCAGCCGGTGCGGGCCGCCAGCCGCGTAGCCCACGTCCAGCGAGATCGTGTCGCTGGCGTCGCTCGCACGCAGCGCCCGTCGACCGCCCGGGCCGAAGAGCCAGCTTCCCCGCCCACGCTCGGCCACGTACCTGTCAGCGTTCGCGCCGTTGCCAACAACACTGAGCGTCACCTCGCCATCCTCGACGAGCGCGACGTTGATGGCGTACACCGGCAACTCCGAGGCGAAGTTTCGGGTTCCGCAGATCGGGTCGACCAGCCAGTACGGTCGGTCTCCCGGCTCGCCGCCCCGCTCCTCGCCGACGACGACGTAGTCCGGATAGCGGCTGGCCAGTTCAGTTCGGATGAGGTCCTCGGCGGCGACGTCGGTGTCGGTGGCCAGGTCTCGGCCGCCCTTCGAAGTGATTCGGTCGGCGCCGACGCGGCTGGCGGCCAGGCGAAGCGCGCCCTCGACCGCGGCCAGGGCAGCCTCGGCCTGCGGCCTCATCGGTTCCATCACCACCAAGGCACCAACACACCAAGGCGCGAAGGGTAAGACCCCCTGCTCCAAGCTTGGGGCAAGGGGCAGCGGGTAGGGGCCCTACAAGTTGGGGCCTTGGCGCCTCGGTGGTTCAACGGGCCTTCGGGCTCCGCGCGATGCTAGCAGCCGGAGGGGAGACTTGACAATTCGCACCTGACTTCGTATCGTGTTACTATTACGATATATCGTTATACAACTGGAGGGCTACGGCCGTGTGGAACAGTTCGGAGTGGCGCCGGGGGCCGCCTCATCGGCAGCATGCAGTTTGGCGCCAGGTGCGGGACACCTGGCGAGAGCTCTGGCGTGATGCCTTTCGCGACTTCGGCGGGCCGGAGGCCTTTGGCCGCGGCCGGCGGCGCGACCGGATGGCGCGTGGAGTCCTGAAGTACCTGATCCTGGACGCGCTGCGCGACGGTCCAAAGCATGGGTACGAGATCATCAAGCTGCTGGAGGAGCGGGCACAGGGCTTCTATGCGCCCAGTCCTGGGGCCATCTATCCAACCCTTCAACTGCTGGAGGACCTCGGACTTGTGCGGGCCGAGAGCGATCAGGACCGCCGGGTCTATGACCTGACCGACGCCGGCCGGGCCGAGCTCGAGGCTAACGCCGACCTGGTCGACTCCATCTGGGCCGGATTCGCCGGCCCGGACCACGCGGGTGTCGACGGGCCTGGGCTGGGCTTTCTGGCAGACGAGCTGGCGGACTTGATGAGGACGGTCAAGCACGTCTTCCGCGCCGTCTATCACGGGACTGACCCCGAGACGCTCCGACAGGTCAGGCTGGCGTTGGAGCGCTGCAAGAACGATATTCGCGAGATCCTCGCACGCGCAGGCGCGGCCGGCCAGTCGACTGGCACGACTTCAGGAGCACCGTCAGACCGCTTCTGATGCGCGACAAGCTGATCATCCTCCTGATCATCTTGGCGCTAGGCTTGGTCGGAACGTACCTGGCCGAGATATACGAGTTCCGCCTGCTGGCTGCGCCGATCGAGCGCCAGGAAGTCGTCCCCGCCCGCCCGACCCACGACGCCCTGCGCGAGGCGGTTCCAGCGGAGCCACCTTGAGCGAAAGGAGCCAGGAGCCAGGAGCCAGGAGCCAGGAGAGCAGCCAAGAACCAGCGATCTTGAGCGCAAGCTTACGCGTTACGCGACTGCATGGAGCGCGTGTACGCCTCGAGCATCCGACTGATTTCTTCCAAGCCATCCATGAGCGCCCGCGTGTCCCCGTAGCCCAGGTCCCGCGACAGGATGAGGTAGTAGCGGCACTCTTCCAGCGATCCCTGCGCAACGTTGAACAGCCGCGCTTTGTCAGCTACGCCGCGCTTCTTGTAACCTTCGGCGAAGTTGGCCGGGATCGATACGGCTGCTCGTCTGAGCTGTGACGTGAGTCCAAACAGCTCGTGCCGCGGGAACGATCCGGTGAACTCGTAGATCGCCAGAACCCATGCATGCGCCTTCTGCCACACGCCAACCTCGGTGATTCTCTGGTGACCATTATTTACGTACCCTGGCTCCTGGCTCCTGGCTCCTGGCTCCTGGCTCCTGGCTCCTGGCTCCTGGCTCCTGGCTCCTGGCTCCTGGCTCCT
>DASPXK010000244.1:0-7993 GCA_035637315.1 Chloroflexota bacterium | reverse complement strand
AATCTGGGAGACGACGGGACCGACTACCGAGGCGAACCCGGGCGAACTGATATTGGATATGTCGCCCGTATCCGCGGAAAACTCGACCGAGAGCTCGGCGGAAGCTTCAAGTGACCCGTCCGTCGATGCGACCGATGGGACATCTGAACTTACGTCTCCCGAAGGATCCGCGGCGCCCGCGTCCTCTTCCTGTAGCCCCCTCCGATCCCTGCGGTTCACGGGGTTGTCGCCCACATACACGTACCGGTTCAGGGTGCCGGGCCGCCTGGCGAGCCCGGCGAAAGGATCGCGCTGGATGAACCGCCCCGTCTCGGGGTCGTACATCCGCGCGCGCAGGTAGAGCAGCCCGGTCTCGGAGTCGAGCGGCTCGCCGGCGAAGCCGAACGGCTGCGCGCTCGTCCCCTGCCTCGCGCCCGGCACGCCAAACGGGTCGCGCTGGTAGGTGTCGGTCACCTGGCCGTTGGCATCTGAGAGGGCCCAGACCGAGCCGAGCGCGTCCTTGTGGTACACGTGCAGCACGTTGGCCCCGCTGGCGTCGGTGGCGTACGCCAGGCCCGGACCCCAGACGTATTTCCTGGCGCCATCCTCGATCATGACCGGCAGCCGCCGTCCCACGTCGTAGCTGTACGTCGTGGTCGTCGCGCCCACCGTCTTGCTGGTCCGCTTGCTGGCCCCGTCGTAGCTGTACTGGGAGCTGGTCCCGCCGACCGTGGCGGACTTGAGCCGGTTGGCCTGATCGTAGGCATAGCTGTCGGAGCCGCGGCTCGTACGGTTCCCGTTGGCGTCAGACCCGTAGGTCACCGACCCCCCCGCGCTGAGTCGGTCGGATGCGTAGTAGGTGTACGTGGTACTCGTGGCGCCGACCGTCTTCGTCTCGCGGTTGCCCCGCTCGTCGTAGGCGTACGTCGTGGCCGGACTCTTCTTGTCGTCGTGGCCCGTCAGGCGGTACTGGCGGTCGTAGGTGTAGGTCGTGGTCGTGTCGGTCGTCGCCAGGTGGCCCGTCGGCAGCGTCCCCGGAGCTCCAGCACTCGTCATCGGCGGCCTGGCCGTCGGCAGCGAGTCGGGAGCCCCACTGCTCGCCATCGGCGGGCGGGCGGTGGGCAGCGAGCTCGGAGGCTGGGCGGCCGGCAGCACCTGGCTCACCACCTCGTCGACCCCAGTCCGGTTGCGGACCGGCTCGAGGGTGTAGGTGTGGCGGTCGATCACCCGCCCCTGCGCGTCCTTGTTCGAGACTTCGCTCAGCCGCAGCGCGT
Source organism: Chloroflexota bacterium (assembly GCA_035637315.1). Lineage (GTDB taxonomy): Bacteria > Chloroflexota > UBA6077 > UBA6077 > JACCZL01 > DASPXK01. The sequence continues at coordinate 6,740 of DASPXK010000244.1, read as the reverse complement.
TGTCGTACGCGAAGTTGGCACTCGTGCCGTTGACCTGGCTGATCTTCTTGATCCGGCCGTCCGGGCGGTGCTCGTAGCTGGTGGTGCGGGTGTTCCAGTCGACCAGCGACGTCAGGCGCGCGGCGTTGTCGAAGCTGTAGTTGACCGCTTTGCCGTCCGGGTAGATGAACTGCTTGCGCCGCCCGTCGCGGTTGTAGCGGTACCTGGTCGTCCTGGCCCCGGGGCTGGTGACCTGGGTCAGCTGGTTGCGCTCGTCGTACTGGTAGCTGGTCAGGCCGCTCCCATCGCTCATGCTGGCCAGGTTGCCGTTCGGATCGTAGGTGTAGCTCGCGTCCGGCGTCGCCGGGTCGCTGAAGTCGGTCCCGCTCAGGCGGTTGAGCGGGTCGTACGAGAAGCTGATCCCGCTGGTCGGCTGGCCGAGCGGGTCGATCCGCTGGATCAGGTTGCCGCTCGGGTCGTAGCCGAAGCTGGTGACCAGGGTCGGCGTGGTGTTGGGCCAGCTCGGGTACTGGGTCTCCTTGCGCAGCCGCCCCAGCCCGTCGAAGGCGTAGTCGACCACCTGCCTGCGCGCGTCGGCCTTGGCCCGCGCCAGCTGCTTCAGGTACCCGAAGTCGTCGTAGTCGTACAGCACCCGGATCTTGTTGGTGCTGGTGTTCGGGTCGTCGGTGTCCGGCGACTGCTGGACCTCGACCAGGCTGTTGCGGCCGTCGTACAGGTAGCGCACGATCTGGCCGCGGGCGTCCTTGAGCAGGCTGCGGTTGCCGACCTCGTCGTACTGGTACTCGGTCAGCATCCGCGTTCCGCCCGGGGTGGGGGCCGGGGTGGTCACGAAGCGCAGGCGGTCCTGTTTGTCGTAGTCGTAGTTCCAGGTGTGCTCGGAGGCCACGCCGCCGGGCGCGTTGCCGTTGGCGTCGACGATGCTGGTCCGCCGCCCGACCGCGTCGTAGGCGTAGGTCACCTTGTCGCCCAGCGCGTTGGCGACGCTGGCCAGCATCCCGGCGCTGCTGCCGGTGCCGTACGTCAGGCTCGTGGCCATGCCGTAGTCGGGCGAGGGGCCGGTGTTGCCGCGGGGCGGGATGATCTTGCCGATCCGGCCCGGGTTGGCCGGGTCGTATTCGAACTTGGTGATCGCGCTCAGCAGCCCGACCCCGGGCTCGGTGTACTTGCGGGTGATCGACTCGAGCTTGACCTGGCCGGCGTCGTAGGCCAGGTCGGTCGCGAACGCGGCGACCACGGCGGCGCTCAGGTTGGTCGAGCAGGTCGTCCCGCTCCCGCTCCCCACCCCGTTGGGCGGGAAGAACTGGGTCAAGTTGTCCTTGTTGTCGTACTTGAGCAGCGTGGTCGGGCGGCTCGAGCCCACCGTCGGGCGGATCACGCGGGTCAGATTGCCGCGGCTGCCTGAGACGGGCAGGCCGTCGTAGCCGACGTCGAAACAGAGATTCGTGGTGTTGGCGCGCGGATCGGTCATCGAGCTGGGGTTGCCGATCGCGTCGTAGGTGAACGACCAGCTCGACGTCTCGGTCGCGGTCGGCCTGGCCACCCGGCTGCTGATGAAGCCCTGGGCGGTGTAGGTGTCCTGGACGGTCGGATTGAAGGCTGGATCGAAGGCCGTCGGAAGGTAGGTGACCGTCGCGCCCGTCCCGCTGTAGCTGAAGGTCGTCTGACGGCTGGCCGAGCCGAAGGCGTCCTGCTGGGTGTCGACCCGGCCCTGGTTGTCGTAGGTGTTTTTGACGACGACGTTGTTGCGGGCGTCGGTGGTCCTGGCCAGGCGGTGGCTGCCGCCGTCGTACGTGAAGACGGTGGTCTTGCCCTCCCGGTCGGTGACATGGTCAAGGCGGCCCTGGTTGTCGTAGGCGTACTGGACGACCCGGGCTGGACTGAGCCAGTCGGTGACGCTGGTCAGCCGACCGCTGCTCGGGTCGTAGGCCAGGCTGAGCGAGCCCGAGCCGCGCCCGGCCGGGTCGCCGATGCTGGTGAGCTGGCCGGCCGGGTTGTAGGTCAGCGCGGACTGGTTGCCGTAGCGGTCGGTGATGGCCGTCAGGCGGCCGTTGGCGTCGAAGCTCCAGGCGGTGCGGTTCTTCAGGGTCGCGGTGTAGGTCCCGTCGGGGTTGGCGACCAGGGTCGTGTAGACGCCGAGCGGGGGCGTGAACGCGCCGCCCCCAGCCGGCGTGTACCGGTCGCGGCGGCCCTGAGGGCCGACCAGCACCAGCGCGCCCGAGCCGTCGCCGGGGTCGGTCAGGCGGGTGAGGTAGCTGTGGGTCCAGCCGGGCCCGAGCGGCCCGACGCGGGGATCGTCGCTGTTGTAGGTCCGCAGGAAGACGGGGGACGGCCCGCGGCCGCGGATGACGACGTCGGCCGTGGCGTAGCTGAAGTTGCCCGTCAGGGTGTGGACGAAGCGGCGGCTCATCGCCCCGTTGACCAGCGGGCGATTGTGCTCGCTGCCCGCTGGGACCGACTCGACGGGCGGGCTGGCGGCCGGCGCGGCCAGTCGGACCAAGTCGTGCCCGACCTCAGCCACGCCTGTCCCTGGCGCCAACAGCAGCGCGACGACGATCAGCCAGCCTGCGAGCCGAATCGCTCTTCGGCGCAGGATCGAGACCGGGAGGCGCTTGGGGAGCTGCTGCATGACAGCCTCCAGTCGTGCCGCCTGCGCGACCGCTAGCGAGGGGCGGGCAGCGTCGGCGTCGGGGTGGCCGTCGGCGCGCCCACTGGGGCCGAGGTGGCCTGGGTAGGCGTCGCCGTCGCGGCGCTCGTCGTCGAACTCGTGGTCGTCGTCGTGCTCGTGGTCGTCGTCGAGACGCCCGGCACGGCTGGCAGGGTGGTCGGGTCGGGCGGCTTCGGCAGGTCGGCGGGCCGAGGCAGCGTTACCCGCTCCAGACGTGGGCCTGGAATGTCCTTGCGTTTGGCCACGATCCGGTAGCTGAAGGCCAAGCTGCTGGCGCCGCCTTTCTGCTCCTGGACGACGAAGCCGCTGGGCGCGCGGCTGCTGACGTACAGGCCGTTCGAGTCGCCGTAGGGCGTCAGGAAGACGTGGTAGGTGTCCGTCGAGACGACGGCGGCGAAGTCCGGATCCAAGCTGACCGTCGCTCGGCCGCCGACCAGGTTGGCCTGGCCGAAGTCCTCGAAGTAGCTCTCAGGGCTCTCGAGCGAGTAGAGCCGCCGGTTCGAACCATCGGGATGAGGCACAACGGCTGATTTCGCCCCCGTGACGCTGAAGCTGCCGAACACCGCCACAGGGCCGATGAAATAGCCAGCGTAGGCAGGCCCAGATGGCACGGAGCCGAATACCGCGTACCCGCCGCTCGTGCCCGAGAAGCCGGCGCACCCGGCGGCGTTCGCACCAGCGGTCTGTCCGACCGCTCCGTTGCTGCTCTGGGAGAGGCCGAAGACACCGTAGCTCGAAGTCGAATTCCCGTAGGCACCGACGCTGCTGGGCGAGTTGCCGTACACGCCAACGCCGGTTGGGGAGTTGCCGTACACTCCGAAGCTGCTGGTCGACTCGCCTCGTACTCCATAGCTGCTGGACGACCTGCCCGCCACGCCCCAGCCGGCCGTGCTATCCCCGAATACGGCCGTGCCGCTCGGCGCGATACCAAAGACGCCGACACCTCGCAGGTCGTTGTTGCGCCCAAGGACGCCTGAGTTGTCCTGCCCTGACGCGTAGCCCTGCACGCCGTCCGCGTTCGCGTCGGCGCTGCTGCTGTTGTTGCCCGCCCGCAGCGTGGCTCCGCCTGTCACCGTTCCGGAGATGACCGTCGTGCTGGTGGCCGTGACCGTGTTGCCGGCCACGACGTTGTCGCCGTTGGCCGCCTCGGAGCGCTGGCTGGCCCGACCCAGTCCCAGCCCGGCGCCCAGCGCCGCCAAGAGCAAAAGCTTCCGCCTGCGCCACACCTTCGATACCTCGCCTGGACGCATCTCGCACCTCCCGCCACCGCGTGGCTCTCACACGATGGAACCGTCCTGCCAGGCTCGGCACCGCGGCCGGCGCTGGTTGCTCACCTCCCCTCCATTAATAAAGGCACAGTTTGGCGAAAATTCGGGCATCGGTTTTTGGCCCCTTTCTGCAGCCGACCAGATTGGAGGGGCGCTGCGAAGTCTGCGCAAATTCAGGCTAGCGGGAAGGGGGTGATGGGTGGTCCGCGGCGGTCGCAGGCAGGGCGAATCAGCCCGGCTCAGGCGCTGCGCCAATAGGGGCAGGGCCCTGGCGGGCCAGGCGCAGCAGCGAGTACGAGAGGCCCAGCCCGACTCCGAATAGGGCGTGCCGAAACAGCTCGCCCAGGAGCGGCGCGGGGCCCATGCCGAGCGCCAAGCCGAACGGCCCGGCCCCGAGGAGTGGCAGCATGACGAGCATCGAGAACCCGAACGGGAGGGCCGAAAACAACAGCCCGCGCAGCCAGGGCGGGCCCGTGAGGAGTCGCGCCCCGAGGTGGGAGTAGACGATCGCCCAGAGGATGCCGCCCACGAACAGCACGAGCGTCATGAGCATCGCAAAGCGGAGCACGTTGCCGTCGGAGTACCGCGCTGCGGCCTGATCGACGACGTGGAGCAGGGCGCGCTCGGGTACTCGCACCCCGATCGCTCCCAGCGCGTACAGCGCAACGTTTACGCCGAGGCCCATCTCGAGCGTGGCCAGGAAGCCGGCCAGGGCGCTCGTCTCGAGCTTGCGCGCCCTGGCGGGCTCCTTGGGCGCCAAGCCGCGCACGGGCAGCGCGCGGCGATACAGGCTGAGCACAAAGGCGGCGATGGCGACGAACCAGACCACCGTCAAGACCGCTCGGATCGAAAAGCGCGGGCCCTCGATCGCCAGCAGCGCGCGCGGGCCCAACCACATGCCGAGGAGCACGAAGAAGCTGATGTACAGGAATGCGCCCAGGGCGAGGGCCGGCAGGAAGCGCGGGTAGGGGACTCCAAACACCCCGGCCGCGAGCGCCGTCGGTATCCGCAGGCCCGGGATGATCCGTCCCAGGACAATGGCCAGCGCGCCGCGACGCCGGACCCAGGCCTCGGCGCGATCCAGTTTGGCCTGGTCCAGGTGGATGTAGCGGCCGTATCGGTACAGCAGCGGGCGCCCACCCCGGGCTGCCAGCCAGTACAGGATCGACGATCCGAGCACGGTGGCCAGCTCCAACAGAAAGAGGGTCCAGACCAGGCTCATCTTGCCCTGCGCCACCCGGAAGCCCGCCAGCATCATCACCAGATCGCCGGGCAGCGGCAGCGGGACGCCGCACTCCTCGATGAACACCAGCAGGAACACGGCCTGATCGTCGTATCGTCTGATCAGGTCAAGCAACACCCCGCCGAGCCGTGCCCAGAGCTCCACCCGACCACCATCCCCACCCGACTAATTTATCGAACTTCAGCCCCCTGGCGTCGGGTGAATCGGACGCCGCCTCACGACGCCGGGGCCAGCTTGCGCTCGTCAGGTGACGACTCTCCGCGGCCGCTCGTGGCCAGGCGGCGCGCGCCGATGAGGCCAAGCCCGAGCGCACCCGCCAATCCGCCGGACGCCACAACGCCGATCAAGGGATCGAGCGGGTAGCGAAAACGCGGCTCGGGCCCAGACAGGGCCGCATTGGCAACCAGCATCGCCAGCACACAGGCGGCCGGGATCAGTCCCAGTCGATTCGGCCGCCCGAATGCCGCGAGCGCCAACCCGACCAGGAACAGGCAGGCGATGGCCGCCCCGTAGCGGCCCGGCTGATAGAGCGAGATCAGAGCTTCGGCGCGCTCGAATTCGTTCTGGACCGTCGCGGGCGGCGGCTCGGCCAGGTGAAGGATGCGCTCCTCGAACCAGGTCCTCTGCTTGGCCTGGGGATTGGAGTAGCGCGCCTCGCCGTCGCGTTTGGAGATGTCGCCCAGACGCTGGTCATCAGCCAGGAACAGCTCGATCGACATTCGGACGGTGCTGGCCAGATACCATCCGGGCTGGCGCAGGACCGCCTCGAGCGCCACATCGCGCAGCAGTGCGTCGGCCTCGGCCGGGCTGAGGTCGTATTCACGCCGCACGCCGTCGTAGATCTCCTGGGGCAGGGTGCGCTCGGCCGCGCGTCGGATCACGTATCGGCGGGCCGCCGACACGGAGTCGGCTCGAGCCGCGTCGTCACGGCCCAGGTAGCCCGAATCGGCCCGCGTGATCCGCCACAGCAGCACCTCGCCGAGCGCGCCTGAGCTGGACCCGCCCTGGCGTGACAGCTCGAACAGGGAGGCGGGCGCGAGGACGACCAGGAATCCCAGGAGTAGCCAGCCACTCAGGGCCAACGCCCGCCGCCGAGCTCCGGTCGCCAGGAAGAGAAACGGCCAGAGCGGGATGAGTCCCTCCGCGATCGGGCGCAACAGCGTGGCCGCCCCGATCGCCAGCCCGCCGAGGACGGCGAAGGCGGGCCGGACGCTGAGGGCGGCGAGTGCCCCGAGCACCCCCAGGGCCAGCAGGAGTGTGAAGGCGCTCTCCGCCAGGATGTAGTGCTCGTAGATCAGGAGCTGGCCGCCAATCGCCGCTGCCAGCGCGGCCAGGAGACCAGGCACCCGCCCGTACGCCAGGCGGCCGATCCAGTAGCTGGCCGCCACGGTCCCCAGCCCCAGCCCGGCCTGGAGGAACACCAGTCCGTGCAGGTCTTCCCCTAGCAGCCGCAGCGCTCCAGCGACGAGCAATGGGTAGCCCGGCGGGCGCTTGAGGACCGGCTCGAATCCGACGCCGCGGGCGAGGTCGAAGGCCGGTAGCAGGAAGCTCTGGCTGTCACCGG
>DASPXK010000243.1:0-6232 GCA_035637315.1 Chloroflexota bacterium | reverse complement strand
CGTTGTTCACCCAGTCGACCTCGCCGGTCTCCAGCGCGGTCAGACGGGCGACGGCCTCCGGCAATGGCCGAATGATGAAGCCGTCGAGGGCTGGCGCCCCGCCCCAGTAGTTGGGGTTCTTCTCGAAGACCATCTTGACGCCGCGCTCGCGCTCAACGAACTTGAATGGTCCGCTGCCGATCGGCTGGTTGCCAAACTCGTCGTTGCCCACCTTCTGGATCTGGGTTGGGCTGGCAATCGAGTAGGTGCCAAACGCCAGGACGTACAGGAAGTCGGCGAAGGGCGCCTTGTGGGTGACGCGGACCGTCATCGGGTCCACCGCCTCGACCTTGTCGAGGTCCTTGTAGCCGAGCGCGTTCGCCCCGGCGCCGGGCTTGTGGTAGAAGGGGTGGTTGGGGTCCCAGTTGCGCTCGATGTTGAACTTGATCGCCTCGGCGTCGCAGGGCGTACCGTCCTGGAACTTGACGCCCGGGCGCAGCTTGAAGGTGTAGACTCGTGCGTCCGGTGAGACCTCCCACGAGGTTGCCAGACCTGGCCCGAAGGGCGGGAAGTCGGCCTTGACCGAGATGTCCCGCTCGACGAGACGGTCGTAGACCATGTGCAGCAGCGTCCGGGTGACGGCGCCCCGGTCCAGGTTGTTGTCGAGGGCGCCGGGATCAGAGTCCCAGCCGGCGACGAGCGTGCCGCCTGGCTTGGCGACAGCCGGGGCCTGCTGGACTGGCTTCGCTTCGGCGGGCTTGGACTCCGCTGGTTTCGATTCGGTTGGCTTCGCCGGCGCCGGCGCGCTCGGGCCGCAGGCCTGGATCAGCCCGGCCGAGGCGATGAGGCCGAGGGTCCGCAGGAAAGCTCGGCGCGAGATCGGAATCGCCATGATCGCCTCCACAGGGCGCGCTCGCAGATGCGGATCTGGACCTGACGCCCCGTCCGGGATGTAGCCAGAGGGTAGCGGGCGGCTAGCGGCGTGTCAAGGAACCAGCGTAACTTGTTACTCGGCCACTTGACGACACGGCGAGGCAAGCAGGCATCCGCCTCACCTCCGCGTGGGCTCGTACGGCTCCCGGCGCGAGCGGTCGAGAAACCAGCGCCTGTTAGCCCAATCCCGGTACAGTCCGCAGTGCAGGCATTGGCGGTCGTCGCCGACCACGGGCCTGACCTCCAGCATGTACACGATCGGGATGTGGGCAGACGCGCGGCTGCCGCAACGTGGGCACGGCTCCGGAATGTCCGAGTCAACCATTGGCGTCCCTAGCCCGCAAGAGCGCGATGACGAACAAGCCGGGAAGCATCGCGGGCCACCGTCCCAGGCTTGCGCCATACGGCCCGCAGCTTCCGGCGGGGCTCTGTCTCAGCGGCACACACAACTCCGTTATCACGATGGCGTGCGCAGCTCCTGAGGGGCCCTCCCCATATCCGGTTAAGCCTGGAGCCGACGAGGAGACTCGAACTCCTAACCAACGGTTTACAAAACCGTCGCTCTGCCGGTTGAGCTACGTCGGCACGCTCGCGGCCCCGGGCTGGATGCCTGCAACAGAAGGATAACAGGGCCAGCCCTCCGCACGGCAAGCCCCGCGCCGGACCTCGGACTCCGGACTTCGGACCTCGGACGTCGGACTAGACCATCGTCAGGCCGCCGCTCACGCTGAGCGTCTGGCCCGTGATGTAGCTGGCGTCGTCTGAGGCGAAGAAGACGAAGGCGCCGGCGATGTCGTCGGGTTGGGCCAGGCGGCGGAAGGGGATCGCGTTGCGCAGGGCCTCTACCAGACGCGGATTAGCGGCCGCCATCTCCTGGAGAATCGGCGTCTCGGTCGGGCCCGGGCACACGACGTTCACATTGAGCCCGTAACGAGCGGTCTCGCGCGCGAGCGTCTTGGCAAAAGCGATCACGCCGCCCTTGGCGCCCGAATACACCGCCTCGCCGGTCGAGCCGACCCGCCCGGCGTCCGAGGCCGTGAAGATGATCCGTCCGCTCCGCCGTTCGATCATCTCGTCCAGCACGGCCCGCGCGCAGATGATGTGGCCCTTGAGGTTGATCGCCAGCAGCTTGTCCCACAGCGCCTCGTCGGTCTCGACAAACGGCATCGCCCGCTCCCAGCCGGCGTTCGAGACGAGCACGTCGATCGGGCCCAGCTGACGTGCCGCCTCGACCGCGGCGCGGACCTGGCCGCTGTCAGTGACGTCGGCGCTGGCCGCCAGGGCCTGCCCGCCGGCTGCCCCGATCTCGGCCACGATCCGCTCTGCCATCGGCAGCTCCAGGTCGAGGATCGCAACCCTAGCGCCCTCGGCGGCGAACCGCCGCGCGATCGCGGCCCCGATCCCGCTTGCGCCGCCCGTGACCAGCGCCACCCGATCCTTTAGCCGCATCTGCCTGACCTGGATTGTTGTGCAGATCGTGCCCAACGAGTATACCTGTCGTTGACGTGAGCCACCGAACGCGGTCGAAGGCGCGGAGATGCCCCCACCCCCAACCCCCTCCCCCAAGCCTGGGGCAGGGAGCGAGGGGGAGGAGGCCTGCCGAATGCCGCAGAGAGTTTAGGGCGCATGGCTGAGCTACCCGTTGGAACGGTGACGTTCCTTTTCACCGACATCGAGGGCAGTACCAGACGCTGGGAGCAGGACCCGGACGCCATGCGGGTCGCGCTGGCGCGGCACGACGGCCTACTGCGCGAGGCGATCACGGCCGCCGGCGGCCACGTCTTCAAGACGGTTGGGGATGCCTTCCACGCTGCCTTCGAGACCGCGCCGGACGCGATCGCGGCTGCGGCCGAAACTCAGTCTCGGCTGCTGGCCGAGCCGTGGGGCGATGTGGGTCCACTCCGCGTGCGCATCGCGCTGCACACGGGCGCGGCCGAGCTGCGGGATGATGACTATTTCGGTCAACCGCTCAACCGGGTCGCCCGAGTCCTGTCGACCGGCCACGGCGGACAGGTCCTGCTCACGCTGGCGACCGAGGAGCTAGCGCGCGACCAGTTGCCAGACGGCGCCAGCCTGCGCGATCTGGGCCTGCATCGGCTGAAGGACCTGACCCGCCCGGAGCGCATCTTCCAGCTCGAGGCACCGGCCCTGCCGGCCGATTTCCCCCCGCTGCGCACCCTCGACGCGCGGCCCAACAATCTGCCGGCCCAGCCCACGCCGCTGGTCGGGCGCGAGCGCGAGGTGGCGGCCGCCATGGACCTCCTGCTCAGCGAGGACGTTCGCCTGCTGACCCTGACCGGCCCGGGCGGGACCGGCAAGACGCGCCTGGCCATGCACGTCGCGGCCGACTCGATCGACAATTTCGAGCAGGGCGTCTACCTGGTCGACCTGGCCGCGATTGACGACCCCGAGCTGGTCGCTCCGAGTATCGCCCAGACGCTGGGCGTCGAGGACAGCGGCGGCCCATTGGTCGACAGCCTGTACCTCCATCTGCGCGGCCGCCAGATGCTGCTCGTCCTGGACAACTTCGAGCAGGTGCTCTCGGCCGCACCGTTCGTGGCAGACCTGCTGGCCCGGTGCCCCCGCCTCAAGGTGCTCGTCACCAGCCGGGCAGTGCTTCACTTGCGCGGCGAGCGGGAGCTGTCGGTCCCACCCCTGGCGCTGCCGGATTCCAGGCGCCTGCGGGCGGGCGTCGACGCCGCCGAGGTGCTCTCCCAGTACTCGGCGGTGGCCCTGTTCCTCCAGCGGGCCGTGGCGGTCAGGCCCGACTTTGCGGTTACCAACCAGAACGCTCCAGCCATCGCCGAGATCAGCGCCCGCCTCGACGGTCTGCCGCTGGCGATCGAGCTCGCGGCTGCCCGCGTCAAGCTGCTGCCGCCCGAGGCCATGCTGGCGCGGCTGGCCGGCTCGAGGGGCCCCTCGCCAGTTGGCGCACGTCCCACCTCACTCCAGCTCTTGACCGGCGGGGCGCGTGACCTCCCTGAGCGACATCAGACCCTGCGGGGCACGATCGGCTGGAGCTACGACCTGCTCGAGGCGGCCGAGCAGGCGCTGTTCAGGCGATTGTCGGTCTTCGTGGGTGGGTTCACCCTGGAGGCGGCCGAAGCGGTCGCCGGGCCGCACGACGTCGATGCGCTCGATGGCGTGGCGTCGCTCGTGGACAAGAGCCTGGTCAGGCAAGACCAACGCGACGGCGAGGAGCCGTTCTTTGCGATGCTCGAGACGATCCGCGCGTTCGGGCTCGAATGTCTCGAGGCGAGTGGTGAGGGGGCAGAGTATCGCCGCCGCCACGCCGAGTACATCCTGGCCCTGGCGGAGGAGGGCGAGCGGAATCTGCGTGGCCCGGGCCAGGCCCGCTGGCTGGCTCGGCTCGAGACCGAGCACGAGAACATTCGGGCCGTCCTGGGCTGGACCCAGACCGAGCCGAGCGCCGCCGAGATCGGCCTGCGGTTGGCCGCCGCGCTGTGGTGGTTCTGGTACATCCGCGGCCACTGGAGCGAGGGCCGCCGCTGGCTCGAGGCGGCGCTCAGAAGCTGCGCGCCCGACGAGACGGCGACGCGGGCGTGGGCCCTGCTGGGGTCGGCGGTCCTATCCGGGCACGAGGCGAGCCTCGCGGCGGCACGCCTGAGGATCGAGGAGGGGATGGCGATCTTCCGCAATCTGGGCGACAGACGGGGCGTGGCGATCTCGCTCTTCTTCATCGGCAATCAGGCGGTCCTGGTCGGGGACCATGCGACTGCCGAGTCGGCGCTCGCAGAGAGCCAGGCCCTGCTGCGCCAGGTGGCCGATCGCTGGAGCCGCTCCCTGCCGCTGGGCCCGATGGGCAGGCTCGCTCTGCAGCAGGGCGACACCGAGACGGCGCGAGCCCGCTTCCAGGAGGCGCTGGCGCTGCGGCGAGAGGCAGGCGATGAGTGGGGCGCGGCCCAGCTGCTCAACAGCCTCGGCGACGTGGCCCGGACCAGGCGCGAATACGAGGTTGCGGCGCCGCTCTACGAGGAGAGCCTGGCGCTCTTCCGCAAGCTCGGCAGCAAGGGGTCAATTCCTAGCCTGCTCCACAACCTCGGCCAGGTCGCCCTCGCTCAAGGTGCGCCGGAGCGCGCGGAGGCGCTGTTCGGGCAGAGCCTGGCGCTTTTCAGATACCTGGGCGACGAGCGCGGCATGGCCGAGTGCGTGGCCGGGCTGGCCGGGGTGGCCGCGGCGACTGGCCAGCCGCAACGGGCCGCCCGCCTGCTCGGGGCGACCGAGGCCCTGCTCGAAGCTCTCGGAGTACCCATCTCGCCCTCGAACGTCGCCGACTACGAGCGCAGCGTGGCGCGCGCCCGTCAGCAGCTGGACGAGCAGACGTTCGCCTCGGCCTGGGCGGAAGGCAGCGGAATGCGGCTCGAGGCGGCCATCGACCTCGCCTTGTCTACCTCCCTCACCCCTACCCCTCTCGCTCAAGGGGAGAGGGGACCGCTTCGCCCTCTCCCCCGCGAGGGAGAGGGAACAAGTGCGCTTCGCGGGGCTGGGGGGTGAGGGCCGCCGATCCCGAGCAATCGTTTGGCATTCTCCTTCAGGATCTTCGGCCGGACCTCGGGCTCGAGGTCGATCGCCTCGAAGTCGCGCAGCCAGCGCTCCGGGGTCAGGAACGGGTAGTCCGTGCCGAACAGGGCCTTGTCCTGCAGCCGCCCGTTCAGCTCGCGGACCAGCTCGGGCGGGAAATAGCGCGGCGACCAGCCTGACAGGTCGATCCAGACGTTCGCCTTGTGAACGGCGATGGCGATCATCTCGTCCTGCCAGGGCCAGGCCGGATGGGCGGCGATGATCTGGAGGTCGGGGAAGTCCGCCGCGACCTCGTCGACGTGGATCGGCTGGACGTACTTCAGCTTCACGCCAAGCCCGCCAGGCGCCCCGGCCCCGAGCCCGGTTGTCCCGCAATGGAAGAGGGCCGGCACGCCAAGCGCCTGGATCGTCTGCCACAGCGGGTAAAAGCGGCGGTCGCTGGGGAAGAAGCGCTGCGCCGCCTGTTGAAACTTGAAGCCGCGCAGTCCCAGCTCACGGACCGCCCGCTCCGCCTCCTGGATCGCCTCCCGTCCGCGCCAGGGGTCCACGCCGCCGAAGCAGACGAACACGTCCGAGTGGCGGCGCTGAAGCGCGGCCAGCCAATCGTTGGAGATGGCAGGCCGGCCCGAGACCGTCCGGTCATCCCAGCCGAGCACGACCGCCATGAGCTGTTGCGAGCGGTACTCGTCGGCCATCTCGTCCTCGCTGCGGACGCGAAGGTCGAACTTGAAGTAGCGTGAGGTGGCCGCAAAGACCTCCGGGTCCCACACGTCGACGA